>DASSHA010000020.1:0-9260 GCA_035693145.1 Candidatus Limnocylindrales bacterium | reverse complement strand
CTGGACGACCGTCGCCGCACCCCGGCGGGGCGCGGCGTACAGCGGGAAGAAGTAGTCGTCGACGACGACGAGCCGGGCGCGAGCGAGCCGATACCCGGCGATCGCCGACGCGACGAGCGCCCGAAGACGACCGGCCGGGGTCCGCGACGGCACGTAGGCGATCGTCCGAACGGGGCCGATGCCGCGCCCCACGAGCTCCGCCCGGATGGCCTCGAGGTTCCCGGCGACGCGGCTGGCGTGCGCGGTTGCGAGGAGGACGCCGGCGTCGATCGGCCGGAGGCGACCGAGGAGGAACCCCAGCCGGACCGCTGCCAGCCGGACGAGGACGAGGACCGTCTTCACGGCTACACCGTACCGAACGAGCCAGGCGAGGCGGATCACGCTCCGCGGCGGGGCGGCATCGGCGCCGACTCCCGTGGCCCGCGCCGATGCGCGACACTCGGACGGTGACGACCGCTCCGTCCGTCCCGCCGGCGCCCGTCCGTACCCCCGGCGTTCCCGTCGATCTCGTCGACGTCACTTGGCAGCGGATCCAGGTCCAGCTCCGGCTGTCGCCAAGCTCGCAGGCCGCCATCCTCGCGCCGGCGTTGCGTCTCCGCGACGACTCGAGCGCGGCGATGGTCGCACCGGCCGGAGTGGACAGCGACGCCGATGCTGTCGTCGTCCGGTTCAACGTCATGCAGGGACCCGACCAGCGTCCGCTTCGCGCGGGACGATGGTCGCTCGTCGGCGCGGGCGGCGAACCGGTCCGGTTCGGGTCCCGCGACCGGTCCAGGGGGCTCCCGGGCGCGACGTTTCCCCTGGCCGCCGGCGAGCTGCGGTACGTCCCGACGCTGGACCAGGAGGGCGCGTTCGCGCTGCTCGCCTCGGTCAGTGCCGACTCGCCGGGCGTCGCCGGTCGCGCAGACCGTGTCGCTGTCACAACCCGGGCGATCCGCCGGCGGGCCAGGTCCGGGCTGTTTCGGCTGCTGCTCCGCGTCGCGCGCACCGTGGGCGGCCGAAACGGCCGGCGGATCCTCTTCACGTCGAACTCGCGGCCGTCCATCGGCGGCAACCTCGAATACGTGCGCGACCGCATGGTCGAACGCGGGCTGGGTGCGTCGTACGAGCTGGGCGAGCTGTTCAAGCCCGGCATCGCGGCACGGCGCTCGATCCGCGACCGGCTCCGGATGCCGTGGCTCCTCGCACGCGCCGACGTGGTCTTCGTCGACGACTACCACCCGGTCGTCTACGGCCTCCGCGATCCGGCGGTGCGCATCGTCCAGCTCTGGCACGCCTTCGGCGCGTTCAAGACCTTCGACTACAGCCGCGTCGGCAAGCCCGGAGCTCCGAGCCCGTTCTCGCTCGACCACAAGAACTACTCGCTCGTCACGGTGGGCTCACCCGAGGACGTGCCGTTCTATGCAGAGGCATTCGGGGTTCCGGAGGCGCGCGTGGCCGCGACCGGCATCCCGAGGATGGACGCGTTCGTCGCGCGCGCCGCCGAACCGGGGATCCGCGACGCCGCGCTCGCGCGGTTTCCGGAGGCCGGGGGGCGGACGACGATCCTGTTCGCGCCGACGTTCCGCGGCTTCGGCGGGCGTACCGCGAGCTATCCGCTCGATGCGCTGGACTACGCGGCGCTCCACGCGCTCTGCATGGAGAAGAACGCCGTGTTCATCGTCCGGCTTCATCCGCACGTCCGCGAGCGCCTCCCGATACCCGATCGGTTCCGCGACCGGCTGCTCGAGGATCGCCCGCTCTCCACCGACACCCCGGACCTGCTGTACGGCGCGGACCTGCTCGTGACCGACTACTCGTCGATCCTGTTCGAGTACGCGGCACTGGGTCGGCCGATGCTCTTCTACGCGTTCGACCTGGACGACTACCGCGAAACCCGCGACTTCTACGTCGAGTACGAATCGTTCGTGCCGGGCCGGATCGCGAGGACGTTCCCGGAGCTGCTCGACGCGATCCGACGCGATGACTACGAGCGGGACAAGGTCCCGCCGTTCGCCGCCCGCTACCTCGCGCTGGTCGACGGCCGATCGGCTGACCGGATCATCGACCTCGCCCTGCGTCCGTGACCGATCGCGACCAGGCGTCCGACTCGCCGAGCCGGAGGCCCGCGGGGACCGCCTCCCGGATCAAGGTCTCGGTCGTCGTCCCGGTCCACGACACCGGTCGCTACCTCGAGGCGTCGGTCGCATCGATCCTCGCCCAGACGCTGCCCGCCGACGAGTTCGAGGCCGTGTTCGTCGACGACGGGTCGACCGACGGTAGCGCCGAGCGGCTCGACCGCGTGGCGGAGCAGGCGCGCAACGTTCGGGTCGTCCACCTGCCCGCCTCGGGCGCCCCCGGGCGCCCACGCAACGTCGGCATCGACGCCGCGCGGGGCGACTTCATCCAGTTCCTCGATTCGGACGATGAGCTGGCGCCCGACGCCCTCGAGCGGCTGTATGCGATGGCGTCGCGTCATGGAACCGATATCGTCCTCGGCAAGTTCGCGAGCGCGTCGATGCCGCGGCGCCAGGATCTCTTCGCGCGGACGCGGGGGCGCTGCACGATCGTCGACACGCCCGGGGTCGTCGACGGAAGCCTGGGTCCCACGAAGCTCTTCCGGACCGCGCTCCTCCGTCGGCACAGGATCCGCTTCGCCGAGGGCTGGCGGCGGATGGAGGACCAGTACTTCACGATCCACGCGCTGCTGCGCGCTCGCTCCTTCTCGATCCTCGGCGACGCGCCGTGCTACTTCTTCAACCAGCGGTCCGATGGCACGAACATCAGCCAGGAGCGCGTCGACCCTGTCGCCCACCTGGCCCATCTGGGCGAGATCGTCGACCTCGTCGAGCGCGAGACCGAACCGGGCGAGCTGCGCGACCGGATCGTCCGACGCTTCTACCGCGCCGAGGCACTGGCGCGTCTCACCGAGCTGACGTACCTCGACCTGCCGGCCGACGACCAGGTCCGGTTGTTCGACGCCGTCCGCGACTTCGCCAATGCACGCATCGACGTCCGCCTCGACCGCGATCTGGGCATCGTCACCGCGATCCGCTCGAGCCTCGTGCGCGCAGGCCGGCAGGCGCAGCTGCTCGAGCTCGCGCGGCGGGCGGCACGGGTCGACGTGCGGGCCGAGCTGCGTGCGGCGCGCTGGAGCGGCGGATCGCTGCTCCTCCACTACGAGGCGTACCTCGTGCGTGACGAAGGAACGCCGCTCGTGGTCGTCGAGCGGGACGGTCGAGACGTCCTCGACCCCGCGCTCACCGACGGCATCACGGACGGGCCGGTGGACGTCACCCCGGCGCGACGGGGCGTTCGGGCGACGCCGATCCTGCGAGAAGCGGAATCGGCGCTCGAATGGTTCGTCTCCTCGCGCTCGGCGGTCGACCTCGTCGACGCCGGGCACGCCGACGACGGCCGCCGCCGTCGACCGACCGTCCGTGGCTCGCTGTCGCTCGATCCACAGCGGGTGGGATCGGGCGAGCGTCCGCTGGAGCCCGGCACCTGGCGACTGTCGATCCGGATGTCCGCGCTCGGGATCGAACGGACCGCGCCGCTGACCCTGTCGACGGATTCCGGCAACCTCCCTGCGCCGGCGGTGCTCGGGAGCGCCGGTCAGGTCGTCATCCCCGGCCTTGGCGAGGCGGGTGGTCTCGAGCTGAGCGTCGGCGCCGGGTTCGCGTCGCTGACCGGTCCCGCACTCGCGGCCCTCGAACGGGCGACACGCGACCAGCGCCCAGCCGTTCTGCGCGACGGACGCGTCGTGGAGCTCGCGCTGCCGATCGTGGCCGACGGGCGTACGCACCTCCCGGCGACGCTCCTCGTCGGTGAGCCGCCGACGCTGGTCCGCGTTCCCGCGACGATCGTTCCGGCCCGAGGCCGCGCGGTCCTGCGCGCCGACCTCGCCTCCGCTGCGCGGGCGCTCGGGACGGGCCACCATGCGCTCGAGGTCGAGCTCGCGCCGGAGCTCCATTGGCCGGCCGGGGCGCTCGTCCAGGCCGCCGACGGAACGGCCCGCGTCGTCGGTCTCCCGCGGATCCCGCGCGCGAGGCAGCTCCGACGGGAGATGGCCTGGCTCCGCGAGCGCGGCCGCTCGGTTGCCCGGATCGGCACTCGCCGCGCCATCGGCGGCCTCGAATCGTTCGGGAGACGGGCGTTTCGGCGACTGCCGGCGCCGCTCCGGGGCCCGGCGGCGGCGGCCTACAGGCGCGTCCGGCGCTGATCGCCGAGCGGTCACCGGCGTCGGAGCGCCCGGTGTGCGGACGGTTTCGGGCTATCGTTGCTGCCGACACTCGCGCCGCGTCCGAAGGCAGGGCATCGAGCTTGAAGCGCATCCACGCGATCCTCCTCGCGGCCGGCGACGGCAATCGGTTCGCCGCCGACGTCCCCAAGCAGTTCGTCCGGCTGGCCGGCGATCGGATCCTGTCGCGGAGCCTGCGGACGATCGCCGCGGCGGGAGTCGACGACGTCGTCGTCGTCGCGAACGCGAGCTGGCTCGCCGAGACCGAGCAGGTGGTCGCCGCCGAGCGGCTGCCGGTGCCGGCCTCGGTCGTCGTCGGCGGCGCGACCCGCAACGAGAGCACGCGCAACGGCATCGCCGGGCTGGAGGCGGCAGACGACGACGTCATCGTCGTCCACGACGCGGTCCGGCCGCTCGTCCCCATCGACGTCATCAGGCGGGCGATCGATCCGGTCGCGAGCGGCGCGGCGGACGCGACAGACACGGTCATCCCGAGTGCCGACACGCTGGTCGTCGTCGACGGCGAGCGCGTCGTGGAGGTCCCGGACCGATCGCGCTATCGGCGGGGGCAGACGCCGCAGGTGTTCCGCAAGGACGTCCTCGTGCGGGCCTACGAAGCGGCGGCGGCGGCGGGCGATCTCCACGCGACCGACGATTGCGGCCTCGTCCTGCGATACGTGCCGGGCGTCCGACTGATCGCGGTCGCCGGCGACGAGGTGAACCTCAAGATCACGACCCCGATCGACCTCGTGCTCGCCGACCGGATGCTGCAGATGCGCACCGTGGCGGTCGAGACGACACCGGCCGCGTCGCGCTCGATGAAGGGCAGTCGCGTGCTCGTCGTCGGTGGCACGAACGGGATCGGCCGGGCGATCGCCGACGAGGCCGAACGGCTCGGCGCCGTGACCGAAGTCGACGGGCGGTCGCTCGGGCTCGACGTGCGTGACGCGGCGTCCGTGGCCGAGCGGATCGACAGGACTGCCGACCGGCTGGGGGGGCTCGATCACGTCGTCGTGACCGCCGGCGTCCTCCAGATCGGCGCCGTCGCCGACACGACCCCGGCGGCGCTCGCCGAGGTCATCGACGTCAACCTGACCGGCACGCTCAACGTCGCCTGCGCGGCCTACCCGCACCTTCGCCGAAGCCACGGCTCGCTGACCGTCTTCGCCTCGAGCTCGTTCACCCGCGGCCGCCCGAACTACGTCGCCTATTCGGCGAGCAAGGCCGCCGTCGTCAACCTCGCCCAGGGCCTCGCCGAGGAGTGGTGTGACGAGGGCGTCCGGGTCAACGCGATCAGCCCGGAGCGGACGGACACCCCGATGCGCCGGCGCGCCTTCCCCGACGAGCAGACCGCCGGGATGCTCAGCCCGTCCGAGGTCGCGAATGCGACCCTCGCGCTCATGCGCTCCGACCTGACCGGGCAGGTGCTCGACGTCAAGCGCCACGATGCGCTCGCGCCGGCCGAGGCGGAGGTCGCGGACCGGCTCGCGACGACAACGTCCTGACGCGACAGCGAGCGCCGGTGGCGGAGCCGGCGCCGGGCGCGGCAGCGGGCACGGCGGCAGGTCCCGCGGCGATGACCGGGCTCGAGTACCGGCTCGCGAGCGTCAGCCTGCGCCTCCTCGGCCGCCTCTTCGACCGGCTGCCGATCGCGCGACGGCGCGTCGTCCTCGCGACCGCGCGCGTGCCTCGCCTCGACGGAAACCTCGCCCACGTCGACGCGGCCCTCCGCGCCCGCTACCCGGAACTTGACTACGTCCACCTGCTCGAGCCCTACGGCTACGGCCTGTTCCGCAAGGTCGCCTACATGGGCCGCCTGGTGCGCGGCATGTACCACCTCCGGCGAGCCCGGCTGTTCGTCGTCGACAACGCCTACCTGCCGATCCATGTCGCCCCTCACCGGCGCGAGACGACGGTCGTCCAGGTCTGGCACGCGACCGGCGCGCTGAAGCGGTTCGGGGCCGACACGACGCGCGGCCTCGACGAGCCGGAGCGGACGTTCCTTCATCGGAACTACGACTACGTCGTGGTCTCGGGCGAGGCGGCGCGAGAGCCGTATTCACGCGCGCTCCGGACGCCGGTCGAGCGCGTCCTGGCGCTCGGGACGCCGCGAACCGACTCCCTCCACGACCGGGCATGGCTGGAGAGCACGCGGACCGCGTTCCTCGATGCGCACCCGGCCCTTGCCGGCCGGCGGATCGTGCTTTACGCGCCCACCTTTCGAGGGCGCGGACGCGGCCGCTGGGCGGCCGAGGGTCTCGACGCAGTTCGCCTTCGGTCGCTCCTGCCGCCGGCGTACGCACTCGTCCTCAAGACGCATCCGAATCTCGATCCCGCCCTCAGCCCACGGGCCGGCTTCGACGTCGTCCTCGACCACACCTCCGAGATCGAGCAGGCGTTCGCGGCGACGGACGTCTTCGTGACCGACTACTCGTCGTCGATCCTCGACTGGGCGATCCTCCGGCGGCCCCTGGTCGTGCTCGTCCCCGACCTCGAGGAGTACGAGCGCGATCCCGGGCTCTACCTCGATTACCGGACCGAGATGATCGGCGCGCAGGTTCGCGACACCGACGAGGTCGCGGCCGCCGTGCTCGCCGGTGTCGTCGACGAGCGGGCCTACGACGCCTTCGTCGAGCGCAACCTGGGCCGCTCGCGGGGCGGCGCGAGCGAACGCTTCGTCGAGCGGTTCGCCCGGCCGCTGTTCGGACCTCCGCGTTCGGGGCCCCCACAGCGTGGGCCCGGCCGCGGCCGGGACGAATGCTAGGCTTCGGCGAAATGGCGGCGATCAAGGAGCTGCGCGGGCGAACGTACGACGCGTCGGTCCGTCCCGGTCCCTTGGCGCTCGTCGCCGAGGGCGTCCAGGACGTCCTCTCGCGCCGCCGGCTCGTGCGCTACCTCGCCCGCGCCGACATCAAGAAGAAGGGCGCGAACACGCTCCTCGGCAACATCTGGTGGGTCCTGGACCCGCTGCTCCAGATGGTCGTCTACGTGATCTTCGTGGAGATCATCTCGCCGCGAAAGGTGCCCGACTACCCGCTCTTCATCCTCGGCACGATCCTGCCGTGGAAGTGGTTCACGACCGCCGTCCAGGACTCGACGATGTCGGTCGTCAGCCAGGAACGCCTGATCAAGCAGATCCAGTTCCCGAAGATCGTGCTCCCGCTCGCGTCGATGACGTCGGCGGTCATCGACTTCGCGTTCGGGATGATCCCGCTCCTCGGGCTCATGCTGCTGTTCCCGCACCGGATCACGCCGTACCTCCTGCTGATCCCGTTCGTCGCCGTCGTCCAGTACGTCTTCACGATCGCCTTCGGGCTCGTCGTCGCGGCCGGGAACGTGTTCTTCCGTGACCTCGCCAACGTCGTGCGCCACGTCCTCCGGCTGTGGTGGTTCCTGTCGCCAGGGCTGTACAGCATCAGCCAGCTCGAGGGCGCTGGCCTCTTCCGCTCGCACCCCCTGCTCCGCCAGCTCGCGCTGCTCAACCCGTTCGCCATCCTGTTCGACTCGTACCGCTCGCTGATCTACGGCAGCATCGACCGCAACGGCGTCTCGTCGCCTCCGGCGATGCCCGATTGGGCGGGTCTGGTGGGGCTGCTCGTCGTCAGCTTCTTCCTCGTCGGGGTGGCGATCGCGATCTTCAAGCGTCTCGAGCCGAACTTCGCGAAGGTCCTGTGAGCGCGATCGAGGCACGAACCGCAGCCGCCGACGACGCCCGGCTCGAATCGGCGGCGCCGCCGGCGGTCCGCTCGGCGGCCGCGTACGCCATCCGGACCGAGAACATCGGCGTCCAGTACCAGCTCCGGTTCAACAAGAAGAAGACGATCCGCCAGTCGCTGGCCGAGGTCCTGTCGCGCCAGCCGGTCCAGCGCTTCTGGGCGCTCCACCACGTCTCGGTCCAGCTCGTCCACGGGGAATCCCTCGCCGTCATCGGGCCGAACGGCGCCGGCAAGAGCACGTTCCTCCAGGTCCTCGCCGGCATCATCCGGCCGTCGGAGGGGATCGTCGACGTCCGTGGCCAGATCTCGGGATTGCTCACGTTGGGTGCCGGGTTCGACCAGGAGCTGACGGGCCGCGAGAACATCCTCCTCGCCGGGGCGTTCCTCGGACTCGACGAGGATCTCGTGAGCGACCTCCTGCCGGCGATCATCGAGTACGCCGACCTCGGCGACTTCATCGACGCACCGATCAAGGTCTACTCGTCGGGCATGCGCGCCCGCCTCGGGTTCTCGATCGCGACCTCGGTTGACCCGGACATCCTCCTCCTCGACGAGGTCCTCGCGACCGGCGACGCGACGTTCCGCGAGAAGTCGAAAGCGCGCGTCATCGAGCTCGTCAAGGCGGCCAAGGCCGTCGTCCTCGTGACCCACGACATGGCCTGGGTCACCGAGTACTGCAATCGCGCGATCCTCATCGAGAAGGGCGAGGTCGTCGTGGAGGGCGAGCCCGAGGAGGTCGTCGAGGTCCACCGCGAGCACACGGCCGCCGAGAAGGAGCGCAAGGAGGCCGAGGCGGTCGCGGCGCGGCTCGATCCCAAGCTCGCGCCCGTTCGGCGCTGAGGATGGACCTCGACCTCGCG
This sequence comes from Candidatus Limnocylindrales bacterium, assembly GCA_035693145.1. Lineage (GTDB taxonomy): Bacteria > Chloroflexota > Limnocylindria > Limnocylindrales > CSP1-4 > DASSHA01. Next base: position 465 of record DASSHA010000020.1, on the reverse strand, counting down.
CCCGAGCACGTCCTCCTCCGCGACACGATCCGCGGCTTCATGGAGTCCGAGGTCGCGCCCGTCGTCGACGAGCACGAACAGGCCCGGCGCTTCCCGGGCGAGGTGGTCCGGCGCCTCGGCGAGATGGGCTGGCTCGGGATCCCGATCCCCGAGGACGAGGGCGGTGCCGGGATGGACACCCTCGCGTACGCCATCGCCGTCGAGGAGATCGGACGCGTCTGGGGCTCGCTCGGCCTGATCGTCGCGGCCCACACGTCGCTCGGGTGCGGGCCGCTCCACCTGGCGGCGACGAAGGAGCAGAAGGATCGCTGGCTCGTCCCGATGGCGTCGGGACGCGTCATCGGCGGCTACGGCCTGACCGAGCCGAGCGCGGGCTCGGACGCCGGGGGGACGCGGACGACTGCCCGCCTGGACGACGCCGACGGATGTTGGGTGATCGACGGGGGCAAGCGCTTCATCACGAAC
>DASSHA010000019.1:0-20524 GCA_035693145.1 Candidatus Limnocylindrales bacterium | reverse complement strand
TGGCGTGATCAGCCCCGACAGCCCGATCACATCGACCTTTTCGGTGCGCGCGGTTTCGAGAATTTTCTGGGTCGGCACCATCACGCCAAGATCGATGATCTCGTAATTGTTGCAGGCCAGAACCACGCCGACGATGTTCTTGCCAATGTCGTGGACGTCACCCTTGACGGTCGCCATCACGACGCGGCCCGCCATCCGACGTGCCTCGCCGGCCGCGTCCGCCTCGGCCTCGAGGTACGGGATGAGGACCGCGACGGACTTCTTCATCACCCGGGCGCTCTTGACGACCTGGGGGAGGAACATCTTCCCGGCCCCGAACAGGTCGCCGACGCGCGACATGCCGTCCATCAGCGGGCCCTCGATGACGTGAAGGGGCCGTTCCGCCGCGACCCGGGCCTCCTCGGTGTCGGCCTCGATCCAGTCGTCGATCCCCTCGACGAGCGAGTGGACGAGCCGGTCGTGGACCGGCAGCTCGCGCCAGCCGAGGTCGCGTGCCGAGGTTCGGGTGGCACCGCCGCCGGCACCCGCTGCGGCCATCCGCTCGGCCAGCTCGAGCAGTTGCTCGGTCGCGTCCTCGCGCCGGTTGAGGACGAGGTCGGTGGCGCGTTCGCGCAGCTCCGGGTCGAGGTCGTCGAGGACGGGCAGGGCGCCGGCGTTGACGATCCCCATGTCGAGCCCGGCGGCGATCGCGTGGAACAGGAACACGGCGTGGATCGCCTCGCGGATCGCGTCGTTGCCACGGAACGAGAAGCTGACGTTGCTGATCCCGCCGGAGGTCTTCGCCTCCGGCAGCTCGGCCTTGATCCGGCGGATCGCCTCGATGTACTCGACGCCGTAGTTCGCGTGCTCGGCGATCCCCGTGCCGATCGCGAACACGTTCGGGTCGAAGATGATGTCCGCCGGGTCGAATCCCGCCTCGTCGAGCAGCAGCCGGTAGGCGCGCGTGAGGACGGCGATCTTCCGGTCGGCCGAATCGGCCTGGCCGTGCTCATCGAAGGCCATGACCACGACCGCCGCCCCGTAGCGCCGGGCGAGACGGGCCTGGCGCAGGAACTCGCCCTCGCCCTCCTTGAGCGAGACGGAGTTCACGATCGGGCGTCCCTGGACCTGGCGGAGCCCAGCCTCGATGACCTCCCAGCGTGACGAATCGATCATCAGCGGGACCTTCGCGACGTCCGGCTCGCCGGCGATCCGGCGCAGGAAGCGGGTCATCGCGGCGACCGAGTCGAGGAGGCCCTCGTCCATGTTCACGTCGAGCAGCTGCGCACCGCTGTCGACCTGGTCGCGCGCGACCGCGACCGCCTCGTCGTCGCGGTCCTCCTTGATCAGCCGCGCGAAGCGGCGCGAACCGGTGACGTTCGTCCGCTCGCCGACGTTGACGAACAGGTTCCCGGGCTGCGGGATGTCGAGCGGCTCGAGGCCGGCGAGGGAGAGGACGCCCCGCTTCCGTTCGGGCGGCGTCCGTGGCGCGGTCCCCTTGACGGCGTCGGCGATCGCCCGAACGTGGTCCGGCGTTGTGCCGCAGCAGCCGCCGACGATGTTCACGAGCCCGTCGCGCGCCCACTGGCCGATCTCGCCGGCCGTGTCCGGCGGCGTCTCGTCGTAGCCGCCGAACGCGTTCGGCAGGCCGGCGTTCGGATAGGCCGAGACGGGGACGTCGGCGATCCGGCCGAGCTCGGCCAGCCAGCCGCGGAGCTGCCTGGCGCCGAGCGCGCAGTTGAGCCCGACCGCGAACGGCCGGGCGTGTCGGATCGAGGCCCAGAACGCCTCGACCGTCTGGCCGGAGAGCGTGCGGCCCGACGCATCCACGACGGTCCCGCTGATGATCACCGGGACCCGCTCGCCGCGGCGCTCGAAGACCTCCTCGAGCCCGAAGATCGCGGCCTTCGCATTCAGCGTGTCGAAGATCGTCTCGACGATCAGGAGGTCGGCGCCGCCGGTCAGCAGGCCGTCCGCCGCATCGGCGTACGTCTGCGCCAGCTCCTCGAACGTGACGTTGCGGGCGGCCGGATCGCCGACGTCCGGGCTCAGCGAGGCGGTTCGATTGGTGGGACCGAGGGCGCCGGCGACGTAGCGCGGACGACCGGGCTCGGCCGCCTCGAACTCGTCGGCGACGCCACGCGCGAGGCGCGCCGCGGCCTCGGCCAGCTCGGGAACGATGTCGGCCAGGCCGTAGTCCGCCTGGTTGAAACGGCTCGTCGTGAACGTGTTCGTCTCGACGATGTCGGCGCCGGCGGCGAGGTACGCCCGGTGGACGGCGGCGACATCGTCCGGCCGGGTCAGCGCGAGCAGGTCGTTGTTGCCCCGGAGGTCCCAGCCGTGTTCGCGGAAGCGCTCGCCGCGGAACCCTGCCTCGTCCAGGGCGAGCTGCTGGAGCATCGTGCCCATTGCGCCGTCGAGGACGAGGATCCGCTCGCCGACGAGCTCCGGGAGGCGCGCGAGGCGCGCGTCGCGGGCGGCCGTTCGGACCTGGGCAGACGGTGGCATCGAACCCGAGTGTACGCGTCGCTCGACGCCAGACCGCCGAGTGGGGCCGACGAATGACGATGCGCGGAGGCGTCCCGCGACGGCAGAATCGTGCGGCGCCGGCGATCACGATGCGGGGCATGAACCGGTTCGTCGCCCGCATCGCCCAGCGCACGGCCCGGCCCTCGCCGGAGGCCGAGACGCTCCTGCGCGAATCCGCCGTCGCGTGGCTCTCGACGAGCGCGGACGGGATGCCGGCCGTCGTCCCGGTCTGGTTTCTGTGGGACGGCGACACGTTCCTCGTGTTCAGCAAGCCGCACGCCCGAAAGGTCCGCAACATCGCCCAGAACCCGCGGGTGATGCTCGCGATCGGTGAGCCCGAGGACGACTTCGACGTCCAGCTCGTGGAGGGACGCGCGGAGCTCATCCCGGCACAGGACCTGGACGCCCTGCTCGCGATGATCGCGACGAAGTACCGCCGCTGGCTCGCCGGCATCGGCCTGGGCCTGGACGAGTTCGCGGCGACGTATGCGCAGCCGATCAGGATCGCGCCGACGCGGTTCCTCCCGTGGCGTGGCCGGACGTGGAACGGGCAGAGCCGGCGGATGGCGCCGTCGCTCGTGGGCGCTCCCGCTTGAATCGCCGCCGTTCGTCCGGCGCACGTCCGTTCGGCCTAGAGTGCCTCGATCCGGCGCGGAGCGAGTCTCGGACCGAACGCGGGCGGACGGATGCCGCTCAGCTCGAGCAGCCGGACGACCCGGCCACGCTGGCCGCGATATGGCTCGAGCAGCTCGAGCATCCGTGCGTCGTCGGCGCGCGCCTCCCCGGCCAGCGCCCAGGCGACGAGGTTCGGGAGGTGGAAGTCACCGACGCTCACGGCGTCCGGGTCACCCCACGCTCGCACAGCCACCTCCGCGGCCGTCCACGGTCCGACTCCCGGGATCGCCCGCAGTCGTGCCTCGGCCTCGGCATACGGCCGCCCGACGAGCGGCTCCAGGCGCGCCACGGCCGCGGCGGCTCGGCGAAGCGTGTCGGCGCGCCTCCGCTCGATCCCGAACCGATGGAAGGCGTGATAGGGCAGCGCGGCGATCGTCGCGGCGGGCGGGGCGACCCACAGCGGGCCCGACCGTGGGCCCCGTCCGGGCGCGACCTCTCCGAACGCGAATGCGAGCCCGCGGAACGCCCGATGCGCCTCGGTCCCGGTGACCTTCTGCTCGAGGATCGCGGGCAGGAGGGCGTCCCACACGAGGCCCGAGCGCGCGAGCCGCGTTCCGGATGATCGGCGGGCGAGCTGTGCGACGAGCTCGTGCACGGGTCGAAGGGCCGACGGATCGTCGGCGGCGCCGCTGAAGGCCGCGCCGCGCAACAGCACCCAGGTGCGCCCCGGTCCCCATGCCTCGACGGTCAGGCGGCTCCGTTCGAGGATGGCCACGTGGACGGTCGCCGGTCCGTCGGGTGTCCGGACGGCGCGCCACACGCCGTTCGGTTCGAGGCGCATCGTCGGGTCGCCGTTCCCGCGCAGATGCCCGCCGAAGGTCGCGCGGAGGTCGATCGGCCCGTTCGTCTCGATCAGGGTCGCCGCCATTGAGATGAGTCTGACACGGACCTGTCACACCACCCCGGGCCCGCGAGACGGAGAACGGGCGCGTCGTCCGTAGGGTCACTTCTCGTGCGACCAGACCGCCTGCTGGCGGGGATCTCGCTCACCGTGATCCTCGCGCTGGTCGCCGTTCCGGACATCGTCGGGCACGAGACCGTCGTCCCGACCGTGTCGCCCGAGGCGTTCGCGCCGGTCCTCGTGGATGGCGCCCGGGCGGCGGCGACGAGCAGACTCGACCCCGCGAACCGCTCGGGTTCGGCCCTCGCGGTGACCACTGCGCTGACGGAGCCGGCTGCTGCCTCGATCGATCGGGCACGGCCGGGTGCTCCCGGGTTCGGCGCGCTCGGCGGATCCGTTGCGGTGCCTCGGCCCGCACCAGGGCGCCCGCGGGTTGCAGCGACGTCCCTCGGTTCCGGTTCGGGCGGTTCGGCTTCGGGCGGTGCGGGCGGCTGGCGGACGTCCGGCTCGAGCTGGTACGGGGCCGGGTTCTACGGGAGCGGGACGGCATGCGGCCAGACCTACACGAGGACGATCATCGGCGTGGCCCACAAGACGCTCCCGTGCGGCACCGTCGTCGAGTTCCGCAACCCCGCGAACGGCCGCGTCGTGCGCGCCCGGGTGATCGACCGGGGACCCTACGTCGCCGGCCGCGACTGGGACCTGAGCCGGGGCCTGTGCGTGGCGCTCGACCACTGCTTCACGGCCGCGATCCAGTGGCGGCTGCCGTAGCTCGGTAGCTCCGCGGTGCCACGCGACACGATGTCCGGGCACGACGGTAGGCTTCGGGCATGTGTCGAAGCATCGTCACCCTTCGTCGGCCGGAGGAGCTCGCGAGCGACGCCGAGATCGAGGCCGCGGCGCGCCAGTTCGTCCGCAAGATCAGCGGGTACCGCGTCCCGTCGCAGCGCAACGCCGAGGCGTTCGAGGGCGCGATCGCCGAGATCGCGGCGTCATCGCGTCGGCTGCTGGAGTCCGTTCAGCAGCCCGTCCGCGGCTGACGCGGCCGGCCGCGCCCCGGCCCGGGACGGAGCGTCCCACCCACGCGGGCGCTGAACCGGCCGAACCGGGGCGAGCCGGTCCGGTGCGAGGCTCGGGACTCCGTCATCTGATCGTCTGGCGTGCGCTATCACGCGGCGGGCTCCGGGTTTCTCGTCATCTGCCCGCCTCGGGAGCACTGGGCGGAGGCGTCGGCGGTTCCCGCCTGATCCCCGAGCGTATGCACGCACGAATCGAGCACGGAACATCGCCCTGAGGTCGTTACGACGACGAGGAGTGCGTCCAACGATCTCGTGGCGTGCGTTTGATTGGTTCTGCCGCTTCCCGTCCATCGCGCGAGCCGTGACCGAACCGATGCCGGCGCTCAGTCGCTGATGCCGGCGCTCAGTCGCTGAGGTCGCCCCAGCTCGAAGCCCGCTCGATCGCGATCCGGACCAGCGGCCTCGTCTCGAGACGGTGACGGACGTATTGCGGGTACTTCCTCCGGAGCGTCACGAGCGCCGCGGCGTGTCCAGGTTCGCCCGCCGCCACGAGCGACGCGACGCCGTCCAGCCGCAACCACCCGAGTCGCGTCCAGTCCTCGTCCCAGCGATCGACGAGCAACCGAACGCGCGGGCGCGCGAGCATGTCGCGCACGCGGGCCAGCGCGAGCGGGTCGCGCACCGATTTGGGCTTCTCGTCGAGCGGCGAGATGACGATCGGGCGGCCGCGCTCGTCGGGCGCCGCCGACAGGACGAAGCAGATCGGCACGAGGCGTGGCAGACCCGCCGCATCGACGGTCGCGAGCACGGCGCGTCGCGCGTCGGCGAGGAACCGACGCTGGGCCGGTGTGGGCGCGGTCAGTGCGGGATGCCCGGCCACGCCCGGACCGGACGGCCCATCGCCCGTCGCCAGGGAATGACGACGGCCTCGAACAGCGCGATCGCCCAGAAGAGCAGCGTCAGCGGGTCGTGCTCGAACCAGTCGACCAACAGGCTGAGCGCGTCCGCCGGCGCGACGAGGATCGGGAGCTGGATGCCGATCGCCTCCTCGACGAGGATGTCGTTGATGAGGCGGACCGTGATCAGGTACTGGCTGACCGCGAGCGCGGCGAGGGTGAAACCGAGCGAGATGGCGACGAGGGGCAGCGATGCCCGGCCCGCGGCGAGCACGACCGCCTGCCCGACGATCCAGCCGACGGCGATCGCGACGATGCCGGCCTGGATGTGCGTCGTCGTCACGATGCCGTACCAGACGACCGTCGCCGCGACGGCACCGATCAGCCCGCCGATCAGCCCACCCAGGATGCCTGGCGCGCCGTCGGGGGCGGCCGGCGGGGCAGTCGGGATCGGAGCCGGGCCGGACGGGAAATCCGCCGCGTGCCCGGTCGCGCCGCTCAGCGCGGTCGCGCCGCTCAGCCCGGTAGGGCCGTTGACACTTGTCGCACCGGCGACGCTCGTCGCGCCCGCGAGGAGCGGCCCACCCGGCGCGGGCGCGCCGGGCAGAGTCGGCGTCCCTGGTATCGGCGCGGAGGCGCCGTCGGGCGCGTACGGCGCGTAGGGCGCGTGGCAGCTGTAGCAGGCCTTCGATCGACCCCGATTCAGCGAGCGGCACTGCCCGCACACCCAGAAGTCCGTCACGCTCCGCTCCCTTCCCACGGCGCTCCGCGCCGGGCCGAAGTTTCGGCCACGGGACGAGCTGACGGCAAGCCACCGCTCGTCCCCCGTGGACGCCGGACTAGACTGCGCCGCATGGCCGATGCGCGCGAGGTCGCTGCCGCCGCCACTCGGCACATCGCCAGCACGAGAATCGTCGCGGTGCGCGGCACTGAGCTCGAGGTCCGGGCAGACCGCGTCGCCGCCGAGGAGCGGCTCGAGATCTCCGCTGCCGGGCCGGGCCAGGATCCGGTCCCGGTGACGATCACGATGCGGACGCCCGGCCACGAGGCCGAGCTCGCCGCCGGGTTCCTGCGCACCGAGGGCCTGATCGGCAACGACGACGTCGTCCGTGTCCGCTTCCGCGATCCGTCGGCGGGCGCCGTGGCGGACGACGCCGTCATCGTCGAGCTCCGCCGGGCGCTCGACGCTTCATCCGTGGCCGAGCGCCACGTCCTCGCCGCCGCGTCGTCCGGGATCCGCGCCGAGGCATTGCTCGACGAGGTCGCGGCCGCCTGCGAGCCGCTGCCGGATGGCCCAATGGTCCGCCGCGAGGTCATCCTGCGGCTGCCCGCCGCGCTTCGGGCGGCACAGCAGGTCGTCGACGACACGGACTGGGTTCATGCCGCCGGCCTGTTCAGCGTCGAGGGTGCGCCGGTCGTGGTCCGGGAGGACGTCGGGCAGCACAACGCGCTCGACAAGCTCGTCGGCTCGCAGCTCCTCGCCGGCAGGCTCCCGCTCCACGACCGGTTGCTCGTCGTCACTGGCCCGGTCAGCTTCGGGACCGTCCGCAAGGCGGCGATCGCCGGCATCCCGTTCGTCGCCGCCGTGTCGACGCCCTCGTCGCTCGCGGTCGAGGCGGCCCAGCGGCTCGGGGTCACCCTCGTCGGCGTCCTGCGCGACGACGGGTTCAACGTGTATGCGCACGACCGCCGAATCGACCTCTCGGACCTGCTCGCGACCTGACGTTCGCCGCCGCGACCAGGCGGGCATTCGATCCCGCGATGCTCGCCGACGTCCCACGGCAGATGGCGTCGCGCGCTCCGGACATGGCACGACGGGCGCCGCGATGGCGACGCCCGTCGGTGGGGAGGAGGAAGCGGCCTGCTCGTGCAGCTAGCGGGCCGGGTACGGGTAGTTGACGAGCTCCGGCAGGACGACCGCCGGATCGTCGGTCCACCAGCCGCGTCGAGCCTTCGGCGGTCGAGGAGCGTCGTCGCCAGCCGGCACCCGCGCGAGGCGGCGGGCGGCCGACTCGGCCCTCAGCTCCTCGAGCTGGCGGGCGATGACGATGCTCTTGTGCAGGAACATGGTCGTGGACCTCCTTTCCGGTGCCGTCGTTCGGGGCGACCAACGGCATCATCGGCGAGGCCCAGGCGGCCCGGGATGGACGAGGATGTCGAGCTCGCTACGTCAAACGACGCCCTCGGCCGATCGGTTTGCATCGACATTCAGCCGGACGTAGTCGAGGACCGGCTCGCGCAACCGCGTCGCGACATCGTGGACGAACGGCTGCCGCTCCTCGGGCGGGAGACGATCGAGGTGCGGCCCGAGGACGACGGTCTCGAGGAATCGCTCGAACGGGCGACCCCGCTCGAAGCGGGTCGGCTCCGGCTGGAGCCAGCACCGGACGTCCTCGAACCCTGCCGCCAGCAGTCGTCGTTCGGTCGCCTCGGGCGTCTCGTAATGCGCCGGCCCGAGCCAGCCGTCGCCCATCGACGCGAGCACGTCCTTGACCCGCCGAATGTTCCCGAAGCCGCCGAATTGCGCCGTCAGGCGACCGCCCCGCCGGAGGACCGCTGCGAGGTGACGGAAGAGGGCATCGTGATCGGCGACCCAGTGGAAGGTCGCGGTCGAGACGATCACGTCGACCGGTCGGCCGATCGCGAGTGGCCGGTCGAGGTCGGCGACGACGTATTCGATCCGCTGGCCGAACCGGGCGAGTCGCGCGCGGCAGGCCTCGATCATCGCCGGGGACGCATCGAGCGCGACGACGGTCCCGTTCGGCAACCGCTCCGCGAGCACCTCCGTCACGCGTCCGCTGCCGCAGCCGGCGTCCAGGACGCGCTCCCCGCCGGTCAGGCGAAGCCGGTCGAGGACGTTCCGGCCCCACCGTTCCTGGGGCGCGGCGACCGCGTCGTACGTCCGAGCGTCCCAGTCGCGGCTCACCCGATCGAGTATGCCCGGCCGGTCGAGTTCGGCCCGTTCGGGCGGTTCGAGCGCGTTGACGGCCGGTGTACGCTGCCGCGCGTCGGTCATGTGCGGCCTCCCGCCGTGTTCGGGGGCGGTGACCGGCGAGGCACGGGAGGTGGTCGTGGCGCAGGTTCAGGCGGTATGGGCGAAGTTCAACGCCAACGAGCGGCTCGCGGCGATCGGCGCCATCGTCATCCTCGTCAGCTGGGTGATCGCGCTGGTGAGCTACGGGCTCGGGTCGAACATCATCGCGCTGCTCGGCGCGATCGCGGTCCTCGCGATCCTCTATCTCAAGTACGCGCCGAACCAGTCGGTCAACTGGCCGGCCCCGATCCCGACGCTGCTCCTCGCGGTCAGCGCGGTGGTCGGCGTCGTGGAGCTGCTCGACCTGCTCCAGCTGATCCGCGTCCTCGGGCTCATCGGGGGCCTCTTCGGTGGCTTCTTCGCCGGCTACGTCGTCGCCCTGATCGGCACGATCGTCGGCGCGGCGGTCATGCTGTGGGGCTCCTACCAGGAGTGGCAGGGGACGCGAAAGACGGCCTGACCGTCGCCTTCACTCGATCCGGGGACCGGGCGGTCGTCCACCGCCCGGTCTTCTGATTCCCGGGGCGCGCACCGCCGGTGGCTCGGCGGCGGTTCGGCGCCCTCCGAGTCAGCCGGCTATTCACCGGACGAATGAGTGCGACCGAAACGGGCCCGCCATCGCCGGTTCCACTCACGCCATGCATGCAACGATCCGGGTCATCCCGAATCCGCAGGTTTTATTCCCCGGCTGACTGAACAAGGCCGCGGGTGACGGCCATCGGTCGCACCCACTCACCCAATGAATATGTGCCGGGCCTCACCCCGAGCCCGGACCGCGCGGCGCGCACGGCGTCAGGCGGGCGGAGCGACCTGCTCGCTCGAGTCCGATGCCCGCCTCGACGCCGCTCGCGCCGGCCGGTCGCGCAGCCCGAACCAGTTCACGACGCCACCCGCAAACAGCAGGATCGCTGTCGCGATCATCGCCAGGCGGAACGCCTCCGTGGACGCATCGCGGGCGGCGGCGGCGACCGCTGCGACGACGCCGGAGGCGGGCGGGTTCAACGGCGCGACATCGTGGCGGAAGGCCTGGCTGCCGACGTCCGCGCCGGGCAGCTTCTGGGCCAGCGAGCCGTAGAACGTGGCCGTGATGACGATGAAGATGAGCGCCGACATGAGCGGTTGCCCGACCCGTGAGACGGCGTTGTTGATCGCGGACGCGAGCCCGGAGTTGCGAACCGGGACGGAGCCCATGAGGGTCGACGTCAACGGGGCGACGATGCAGGTGATGCCGGCCGCGAACAGCAGGATGGCCGGCAGGACGTCGATGAACGTGCTAGGCGGCGGGATGGGCCCATCGGTCCACGGGGCGCTCGTCGACGGGATCCGGGCGAGCCAGAGCTGACCGGCGGCCATGAGCGCGGGACCGACGGTGAGGAACGGCCGGGCGCCGAAGCGTCCGGCGAGGGTCCCGACCTTCGTCGAGAAGAGCGTCAGCGAGATCGCGATCGGCAGGCCCAGCGCCCCCGCGGCCCACGGCCGGTAGCCCAGGACGCCCTGGAAGAACAGCGCCTGGAACGTCTGCGTCATGTAGAGCGCTCCGTAGATCAGGAGCGTCGAGAGGTTGATCACCGCGAAGTCGCGGGATCGGAAGAGACCGAGCGGGACGAGCGGATCGCGGCGGCGGGCCATGAGGAACGGGAACGCGACGAGCGCGACGACTCCGACGCCGATGGCGATGAAGGCGATCGGGTCCGACCAGCGCTGCTCCTGCCCGCGGATCCCGCCAAAGGCGAGCCCCCCGACGGCCAATGCGACGACGACGGCGCCCAGCCAGTCGAACCGGCCGGTCGCCTGGTCGTCGCGCGTCTCGGCCATGTGCGCGCGAGTCGCCCAGAGCGCGACGGCCAGGATCGGGACATTGATCAGGAAGGCCACCCGCCAGCTGATCGCGTCGACGAGCAGCCCGCCGATGATCGGACCCGCCAGCGTCGTCGCCGACGTGGCCGATGCCCAGATTCCGAAGGCACGGCTCCGCGCGGGGCCGTCGAACGTCGCGGTGATGATCGACAGCGAGCACGGCACGAGCAGCGCACCGGCGGCGCCCTGGACGATCCGGAACAGGACGAACAGCTCGAGGTCCGGCGCGAGGCCGCACAGGACCGACGAGACGGCGAAGCCGGCCAGCCCGATGGAGAAGATCCGACGCCGGCCGTAGTAGTCGGCGAGCGCCCCGGCGAGGATGAGCAGCGCGGCGAGCGTCGCGAGATAGCCGCTCGTCGCGTACGTCTGGCCCTCGAGGACGCTGACGAGCGTCGCCGGCAGCTCCTCGCCGATCTTCGGCAGCGCGACGTTGACGATCGTCCCGTCGAGGAAGACGGTCGCCGAGCCGAGGATCGCGGCGACCATCGTCCAGCGTTGGCGGACCGTCATCCCGTCAGCGTCATCGCGCGGCGTGGGCGGTGCCGCAGCGCGGCCCTCGTCTGGCACCGGGCGATCCTACGCCCCGGGCTAGACTTTTCGGCCGATGGCGGGGCCGGTGGCGCTCGTCGGCGCCGGTGAGTTTCTTCCGACGATGGCCGAGGTCGACCGCGAGCTGCTCGCGGCGATCTCGACGCGCCGGCCCCGGGTCGTCATCCTCCCGACGGCTTCGTGGCCCGACGGCGAGGAGACGTTTCGCCGCTGGGCGGCGATGGGAATCGCGCACTTCTCATCGCTCGGCGCCGAGGTCGAAGCGGTCCTGATTCGCGACCGCAGGGACGCCGACGACCCCGCCAATGTCCAGGCCGTCGGCGAAGCCGATCTCGTCTATTTGTCCGGCGGCCATCCCGACCATCTGCTCAAGGCGCTCGCCGGCTCGCAGGTGTGGGCAGCCGTCCGGGTCGCGAACGCGGCCGGCGCGGTCCTCGTCGGCTGCTCGGCCGGTGCCATGAGCCTCGCGGGCCGGCAGGTGAACGGGCTGCGCCGACTCGCCCTCCCGGTTCGGTGGGAGGCGTCCCTCGCAGTCGTGCCAGGGTGCGCGGTGCTGCCGCACTACGATCGGATCCCCGAGGCCGTGGCGGCGCTCGTCGCGCTGCAGGCGCCCCGCGGGATCACGGTCGTCGGGATCGACGAGGACACCGCGCTCGTGGGACGCGATGGAGCGTGGTGGGTTCGGGGGCACGGACGGGTGACCGTCTGGCACGGACGCCGCCGAACGCGCTATCGCGCCCACGACGCCGTGCGCCTGGCCGCCCATCCCGACGCGACCGCCGCCGCGGCCGACTGAACCCGTCGACGGCGCCTGCCGTATTGACACCTAGCGAGTCGGGTCGGCCGGCACCGGGTCGGCTCGTGGAACCGAACGACCGGTCGGTCACGCAGCCGCTCACGACGGTGGGCACGCGTGCCGGCCGGTCTTCGTCTGTTTCGGGCGGCAGGCCCGAGGCGCCTACGGCGTCAGGCGGAGCGGCGGCGTCAGGCGGAGCCGCGGTGGCCCAGGCGGCGGTGGCCCAGGCGGCGGTGGCCCGGGCGGCGTCAGTCGGGGCGGATCGTCCGGAAGCAGTCGGAGCAGTAGACCGGGCGGTCCATCCGCGGCTTGAACGGGACCTGCGCCTGGTTGCCGCACTGCGAGCAGACGACCGCGAAATATTCACGAGCCGGACGGTCGTCGCCGCGCTCGTAGCCGCGCGGCCCGCCGATGTCGCGGACGTCGTAGCCGTTGTCCCGCGCCGCGCGCCGGCTGGCCCGGCAGCTCGTGCAGCGCTTCGGGTCCGAGGCGAACCCCTTCTCCGCGTAGAACTCCTGGTCGGCCGCGGAATGGATGAACTCGACTCCGCAATCGACGCAGGTGAGGGTTCGATCGACGTAGGTCACAGGGTGCCTCCCGGGCGCGTGGGTCTTCGGGGCGCCCGGGCGGGCATCGGCGATGGGGACGCGTGCTCATTGGGAGAGTCCGGCGCCGCGACCCAGGGTGCCGATGTGTTGTCCCCGGCGAAGGCGCACCGGTGTTGTCTCGATCCAAGGATACACAGCACTCCGGGCGACGTCGGCCGCGCTGTCCGGCCATGCCCGCGTCTGTCACAATCGAGCGACCGACAGACGCGATCGACAACCGCGGGCGTTCGTCAGCGCCCGGCGGCCACGGGGAGGAGAGATCCGGGGCGTGCTCCGACTCCTGCATACCGCCGACGTGCACCTGGGTGCGCGTCACGCCGACCTCGGGGAGGGTGCGGCGGCACAGCGCGAGCGCCAGTACGCGGCATTCCGGGCGACGCTCGACCTGGCGATCGCCGAGAAGCTGGACCTCGTCCTCATCGCCGGCGACCTGTTCGATTCGAACGTCCAGCCGAAGCGATCGGTGGAACGCGTCGCCGCCGACCTCGCCCGGCTGAAGGCCGCGAAGGTCAGGACCGTCATCCTGCCGGGGACGCACGACGTCTACGACCGCGCATCCATCTACCGCGCCTACGATCTCAAGGCCCTCGCCGGCAGCGGCGTCCACGAGGACTGGATCACGGTCCTGACGCCGGACGCCCCGTTCGTCCACCTCGCCGCCTGCGGCGTGATCGTCGTCGGCGTCGTCCACGACACGAAGCGCGCGCCGCGGGGAGCCCTGGCCGACGCGCTGGCCAAGGTTCCGGCCGAGGTCGACGCTCCGTGGCGGATCGGGATGCTCCACGGTGCGCTCGCGATCCCGGGCCGGACCGACGGTGACGAGGTCGTCGTCACGACCGACGAGATCGCGGCCTCGGGGCTGGACTACCTCGCGCTCGGTCACTGGCACTCGATGCAGGAGGGAACGGCCGGGAGCACGACGTGGGCGTACAGCGGAGCGCCGGAGCCCGTGGCCGTGGACCAGGACAAGGCCGGCAACGTCCTGCTCGTCACGCTCGACGATTCGAAGGGCCCGCACCTCGTGACGGTCGAGCCGCGGACCGTTGGCCGGACCACGTTCCGGGCGCTCGAGCTCGATGCGCGCGACGTCGTGTCACAGCCGGCGCTCGTCCAGCGGCTGGTCGCCGAGGCCGATCCGGACCTCGTGCTCGACGTCCGCCTCGGGGGCGTCCGACCCGACGAGCTCGACCTGGACCCCGCCGAGGTGGAGGCCGAGCTGCGCGACCGGTTCCTCCGGGCCCGGGTCCGCGATCGGAGCGTCCCCGCGTTGACCGAGGGTGCGCTCCCCCCGCCGGACACGATCGCCGGCGCGTTCATCCGCAACCTCGAGGCACGCGTCGCGGAGATCGAGGCCGCGAGACCGGCCGACGAGACGAACGGCACCGGTGACAGTGGCGCTGTCGCCGACGACGCACGCGCCGCGGAGCTGCGCGACGCGCTGCGCCTGGGGCGGCTCCTCCTCGCCGGCCACGAGGTGACCCTGTGAGGATCACCCGCCTGCGGCTGACCGACCTGCGTCGCTACCGGGAGCTCGAGATCGACCTCGCGCCGGGGCTGACCGTCGTGCGTGGCCCGAACGAGGCCGGCAAGTCGACGATCCAGCGCGCGATCGAGCTCGCCCTGACCCGGAAGGTGACGTCGGCCGGCGCGGAGCTGGAGGCGCTCCGGCCGTGGGACGCGGAGGCAGACGTTCGACCCATCGTCGGGCTCGACTTCGTCCAGGACGACGAGGATGGACCGCGCGAGGGTCGCCTCGAGAAGACGTTCCGGGGCTCGAAGGGCACGGTCCAGCTGGTCTACGACGGCGAGACGATCGGCGACCCGACGCTGGCGGACCAGGTCCTCGCCGAGCTCACGGGGATCCCGAACGAGGCCTTCTTCCGCTCGACCGCGTCGGTGCGGCACCACGAGCTCGCCGACCTCGACCGCGACGAGGCGACGCTCCGCGACCGGCTCCAGGCCTCGATCTCGGGCGCCGACCGCGGCACGTCCCGGGCGAAGAAGGTGCTCGAGAAGGCGCTCCACGAGCTGTCGACGAAGGGCGAGAAGAACCCCGGCCGCCTCAAGGTTGCCGAGGAGGCGGTGGCACGGGCCCAGGCGTCGGTCGACCAGGGCGAGGCGGCGCTCGCCCAGCTCGAGGTCGATCGCGACGCGCTCATCGGGGCGCGGGAGCGTCGCGCGGAGACCGATCGAACGCTCGCCGAACGGCGCTCGCTCCTCGAGAAGGCCCGCCAGGCCGAGCGCCTGACGGTCGAACGTTCGGCCGCCCAGGAGCGCTTCGAGCGATACCGCCAGGCCGTCACCGTTGCGGGAGAGCTGCGCTCGCTCGCCGACAGCCACCCGTCGCCGAACCCGCTGCCGGTCCTCCGGCAGATCGTCGAGCGGCTCCGGATCCTCGATGGTCGGATGCGCGAGCTGCGGGCGGCGCTCGCCGGCGAGGTCGAGGTCCAGTTCGAGGTCCCCCCCGAGCCGACCTGGCGGCCCCTGTCGCGGATCGCCGTGGTCCTCGTCGTCGTCGGACTCGTCATCGCGCTCGCCGTCGTCGCCGCGCGAGCGACCCGGATCGTCGCGCTGCCGGACATCGTCCTCTATCTCGCCGGGCTCGTCGCCTCGGTCGGACTCCTCCTCGCCGCCGTCGCGTACTGGTTGCGCCGGACGGACACCGTCCAGCGCCAGCTGCGCGACGTCGAGATCGACCGCCGGCTGCGCGGCCGCAGCGAGATGGAGCAGGAGCTTCGGCAGGCCGAGCTCGATTCGCGACAGCAGCTCGACGCGCTCGGGCTGGACGACGTTGCCGCGGCCGAGGATCTCCTCGCCCGCGAGGAGGCGCACGTTCACCAGATCGATGCCCTCACCGCACAGCTCGGCGGCCTCGTCGGCACGGAGTCCGAAGAGGCGCTGCCCAGGCTCCGCGATGCCGCGGCGCTCGAGATCGAGCAGAAGACGTCCGCCCTCGATGAGCTCGGCCCGATCGCCAAGGACCCGCGAGCGAGGGAACGACTCGAGGTCGAGGTGACCGAGGCGGCCGCGGCGCTCGAGCGGACACGCGACGACGAGGCCCGCGCCCGGGCCCGGGTCGAGGGGGCGACCGTCGACGCGGAGCAGGTCGCGAGCGAGGCCGAGCGGCTGGCCGTCTGGCGCGAGCAGCTCGCGCTGCTCCAACGCCGCGCCCGCGTCTACGAGACGACCCTCCGCGCGATCGAGGAGGCCGAGCAGGCGACGATGAAGACCGCCACGCGTTTCCTCGAGAAGCGGATGGTCGGCGACCTCAACACCGTGACCGGCGGGCGCTACCGCCGCGTTCGCGTCGACGACGCGAGCCTCGACATCAGCGTCTGGGCGCCCGAGCGCGGCGACTGGGTCGACGTGCACCAGCTCAGCCAGGGCACGCTCGACCTCGTCTACCTCGCCGCCCGGCTCGGGCTCGTCCGGCTCGTGACCGGCGACCGACGACCGCCGCTCGTCTTCGACGACCCGTTCGTCACGCTCGACGACGCGCGGGCCGAACGAGCGCTGGGCGCCCTGCGCGCTCTCGCCTCCGACTTCCAGGTGATCTACCTGACGACCTCCAACCGGTACGACGCCGCGGCCGACCGGATCGTCGAGCTGCCGGGGCCGACCGCCGTGGACGACGCTGCGCCCGCACCCGAGCCCGAGGAGCCGCCGGCACTCGACGCCGCTCGTCGCTGAGTGCCCACCGATCTCGCCGTCGCGGTGTTCGGGCTGTCGGCCGCGCTCAGCTGGGGCACGGCCGACTTCGCCGGTGGGCTCGCTAGCCGCCGGATGTCGTCGCTCGCGGTCGTCCTGTCGAGCCAGGTTCTCGGGGTCGCCGTCGCTGCGTTCGCGGCGATCGCCCGGGCGGAGCCGGTCCCCGCCCTGGCCGACGTGCTGTGGGGGTTCGCGGCTGGCGCCGGCGGCGGGGTCGCGCTCGTTGCGTTCTACCGGGCGCTCGCGATCGGCCGCGTCAGCACCGTCGCTCCGATCGCCGGGGTCCTCGCCGCGGCGGTCCCGATCGTCGCCGCCTCCATAGAGGAAGGCCTGCCGACCGCACGGCAGGCGGCCGGGATCGCGCTCGCGCTCGTTGCGGTCGTGCTCGTCTCGGTCGCGAGCGAGGAGGACCGGCTTCCGGCAGGCGAGTCGGCGCGCCGCACCAGCATTGCGTTGGCGACGATCGCGGGCCTGGGTTTCGGACTGTTCTACGTGCTCATCGCGCGCGTCTCGGATGCGCTCGTCTTCTGGCCGCTGGTTGCGTCGCGCGCGGCCTCGATCACGTCGGTCGGCGTCATCGCGCTCCTCGTCGGGACGTCGTTCGCGGGCGGGCGTGCAGTCCTGCCGCTCATCCTCGTCGCCGGCACGCTCGACGTCGGCGGCAACGCGGGGTTCCTCCTCGGTGCGCAGGCCGGGCGGCTCGACATCGCCTCGATCCTCGCGTCGCTCTACCCGATCGTGACGGTCGCGCTTGCGATCCTCGTCCTGCGCGAGCGCGTCGGGCCGCGCCACGCGATCGGGATGGCGGCCGCCGGCGCGGCGATCGTGCTCATCGCCGGCGCCTCGGGCTGAGGGTGTGCGCTGCGACTTCTTCCTCTGCGCGGGCTCATACCTGCGCGGGATGAGATTCGGCGCGAAGAGGGTCGAATCATCCCGGCCAGAGATGGAACCGGCACGGAGCAGCGGCATGCGGTGTCGACTTCATCTCCCTGAGGCATGAGCGTCGCGCCACTGTGCCGAAAGTCATCCCTGGTACGCATCGACGTCGGGCGCCGTTTCGCCGCGGAGCAGCGGAAGCTCCGATGCATCTCCCGTTGATGGGAGACGCGGGTGGTTTTTCGCCGCGCGGCAACTACTGCACCGGCGCCCCCACAGCTACGGCGGGCTGCGCCGGACCACGGCCGAGTCGAGCGCGACCGGGTCCAGGACGGCGACGAGTGCATGCCCCTCGCCGTCGAGCGACCCGCCGTCGAGCAGCCGGTCGAGCATTCCCCGATGCATCGCGACGACAGCATCCGGGACGCGTCGTCCCGGACGGAGCCGGTTCCGGGCGAGCGCGGTCCGGAGCGGGACGTCGAACACGAGCGCAACGGTCGGCACCCGGGCGGCGGCCGCGCGAGTCGCGATCGCGCGGCGCGCGTGGCGCTCGAGGTTCGTGGCGTCGACGACACTGAGGAGGCCGTCGGCCAGGCGGCGGACGAGGGTTCGGTTGAGCATGGCGAACGCGCGTCGCGTCGCCCGCTGGTCGGCCTCGTCGCCCGAGACGAGCGCCCGGAACGCGTCGGACGAGAGAATTTCCTCTGAAGCGAAGAGACGGCGCGCGAAGGTCGTCTTGCCGGCACCCGCCGGTCCGACGAGGAGAACGACGCACGGGTCGGGCAGCTCGAGCACGAGCGCGCCCTGCGTGGCCGGCCGCGGGACGGCCACGCCTATGAGAGCCGGCGCGCCTCCCAGCCGCCGGCGTCCACCGCGCGGACCTCGTAGCGCGGCTGGTCGTAGACGGCGGGACCCTGGGCGACCGTCCCGTCACGAAGCCGGAAGCGCGACTGGTGCCAGGGGCACTCGATGCAGCCGTCGACGACCCGGCCCTCGGCCAGCGGTCCACCGGCATGGGCGCAGGTCTCGTGGAGCGCGTGGACGGTGCCCGCGACCCGGACGAGGACGACCGGGTCATCGCCGACCTGGGCGCGCGCGGGCTCGCCCTCCGGCAGCGCCGCGAGATCGCCGCCGTCGAACTGGAGCGGCCGCCACTTCCGGCTCGGCCAGGCGAAGGCGTGCCGACTGACCATGTTGCCGAGGGCGTAGACGACGTCGCCGCCGACGTATGCCGAGGCCAGGACGATGAGATAGGCGACGATCGAGAGGACGACCGGGACCGTTCGATCGGTCGGGTCGCCCGCGCGCTGTGCGAGCGAGACGAGGTAGATGACGAGCGCGACGATCATGAGCGTCGAGTGCAGGCTGGCCCGGGTTCGGGCGGTGCCGTCGGTGTCGGTGTAATCGGCGAAGCCGGCCAGCGCGGCGCCGAGCATCGTTAGGATCCCGACGACGAGGGCGATGTCGGCGGCCGCGCGCTGGTTCGCCAGATCGAGGACGACGGTGACCGTGAACGCGCCGATCGGGACGTCGGTGATCGCGGCATGGATCGGATGGCCCAGCCACGTCCCATTCAGGAAATCCTTGAGCGGCCGAAGGGGCGACTGGAAGATCCGATTCAACAGTCCGTGGACGGCGTCACCGAGGGGCTTCGCCCAGCGAGTCTGGGCATCCATCAACCTGATCAGCAGCTGGTTCATCGTCTCCTCCGCCCGTTCGGGTCAGCTTGACGATAATGACCGCCTTCCCACGTTCCCGCTCCCCCCGCACGCCCGCGGCTCGAAGGAGTGGATGCCGGAGGCCGTGTGCCCGACCGCCCGCAGGATTGGCGCATCCCCGTCGCCGTCTTCTGGATCACTTCGATGGTCGAGGCGCTCGGGGTCAGCCAGTTCTACGCGTTCATTCCCGAGTACCTCCGCCAGATGGGGTTGGCCGAGGCCGAACGCCTCAGCCTCGTCGGGCTGTTCGGGGCGCTGCCGTTCGTCGTCGGGCTGCCGCTCGTCCCGCTGTGGGGCGTATGGGCCGACAAGTACTCACGGCGGGCGGTGATTGCACGCAGTGCGTTCGTCGAGGCGGTGGTCTTCGCCGGCCTCGCCCTGGCCCGGGAGCCGTGGCAGCTCGCGATCCCGGTCCTCCTCGTGGGCCTCCAGCTCGGCAACACCGGCGTCATGCTCGCGACCATCCGCGACGTCGCACCGCGGGCGCGCCTCGGGACGATCATCGGCGTGTTCGGCGCCGCCAGCCCGATCGGTTTCGCCGTCGGGCCGCTCCTCGGCGGCTGGATGATCGATGCGCGTGGTCTCGGGATCCCGGCTGTCTACTGGCTCGCCGCCGGCCTGTCGGTCGGGACCGGGCTGCTCGTGGCCCTCGGGACACGAGAGGTTCGGCCGGCCGTCATCCCCTCCGGGCGCGTCCTCGCGCTCGCGTTCGGTGCCATGCGCGGCGCCGTCGGAGACCGGAACATCCGCGCGATCTTTGCGATCTATGCGGTCTCGTTCCTTGCGAACTGGATGAGCCGACCGTTCATCCCGGTCGTCGTCGAGCGACTGTTCGGGGCAGGCCCGGGGCTCGCGTCGGCGATCGGGCTCGTGCTCGGGACGGCGGCTCTCGCGGGTGCGCTCCTCGCGCCGGTCAGCGGCTGGCTGGCCGACCGGGTCGGGTTTCGGCCCGTGCTTCGCGCGTCGCTCCTCGCGATCGGCATCGCCCTCGTCGCGATGGCGGTCGCGCCGTCGATCGGAGTCCTCGCGGTGTTCGCCGTCGTGCTCGCCGCGGGCGTGGCGAGCGCCGGTGCGATGGTCTTCGGCCTGCTGGCGACGGAGGTCGCACCGGAGCGCCGCTCCGCGACGCTCAACCTCGTCTACCTGCCGCTGTACGCCGCCGGCATCGTCGGGCCGGCCATCGGCGGGGCCGTCTCCGCGGGGTTCGGGCCGACGTCGCCGTTCCTCGTGGGTGCCGCGGTCTGCTTCATTGCGGTGGCCGTGCTCGTCGTGCGGCGGCGGGGCTCCGCGCCCGCGGGCGTCACTCCGGTCGACGCCGGTTGATTGGCGATCGTCGTCGCTCGCTGCGCAACCCGTCCGCGGCGATGCGAACCCGCGCGGCGATGCGGGACTGTGGTCGCCCCTTCGATGCCGCGATTCCCGTGGCACGGTAACCG
>DASSHA010000018.1:0-25593 GCA_035693145.1 Candidatus Limnocylindrales bacterium | reverse complement strand
GCATCGGCTCCGAGACGCGCGAGGCGGTCGAACGCACGCTCCACCCCTCGTTCGCCACGATCTGGCTCCGGAACGTGGAGTGAGCGTCGGCCGCGGCCTCGGGTCCATCGTCGTAACGCTTCCCGGACGCTCCGGAGGTACAACTCGGCCATGACGTTCATGGGCACGCTCCGCCGGACCGTTCGGCTCCGTCAGCGCCCGCTGCCACGTGGGACGCTCGTCCCTGCCCCCCCGAGCGGATCCGCCGCTCCGGCCGACGAGCGGGTCGCCACCTCGGGCTTCGAGATCAGCCCGAACGACCCGCTGTCGGCGTACCTCCAGGCGGCGCCCGGGGTCGTCGACGTCGACCGGCTGGACCTCGCCTCGGCCGCGCTGTCCGAGCTGCGGGGCGCCGGCGTGAAGGTGGTCGTCCCGCTGGTCACGCAGGGCGAGCTCATCGGCGCGCTCTATCTCGGCCCGCGGCTGTCCGACCAGGACTACTCGACCGACGATCGGCGGCTGCTCGCGACGCTTGCCGCGCAGGCGGCGCCCGCGATCCGGGTCGCACAGCTCGTCGAGGAGCAGGCGGCCGAGGTCGCGGCGCGCGAGCGGATCGAGCAGGAGCTTCGGGTCGCAACACTCATCCAGCAGCAGTTCCTGCCCCGCGTCCTGCCCGATCTTCCGAACTGGCAGGTCGCCGCGTACTACGGGCCGGCGCGGGCGGTGGGCGGCGACTTCTACGACTTCATCGAATTGCCCGACGGACGGATCGGAATCGTCGTCGGCGACGTGACCGACAAGGGCGTTCCGGCGGCCCTGGTCATGGCCCGAACGCACAGCATCCTCCGCGGCGAGGCGCCCCGGCTCATCTCGCCTGGCCAGGTCCTCGAACGGGCCAACGAGCTGCTCGTCGACGAGATGCCCGAGCGGATGTTCGTCACCTGCCTCTACGTCGTCCTCGAGCCGTCCACCGGGCGGGTCGTCTACGCGAATGCCGGCCACAACCTGCCCTACGTTCGAACCGCCGACGATCGGGTCATCGAGCTTCGAGCCACGGGGATGCCGCTCGGGCTCCTGCCCGGCATGCGCTATGAGGAATGCGAGGCGACGATCGCTCCAGGCGAGAACGTCCTCCTCTACTCCGACGGGATGGTCGAGGCGCACTCGCCACAGGGCGAGATGTATGGCTTTCCCCGCCTCCGCTCGGCGCTCGAAGGGCGGCTCGCCGGGAGCGAGCTCATCGACGGGCTGCTCGACGGGCTCCACGGCTTCGTTGGCCGAGCCTGGGAGCAGGAGGACGACATCACGATGGTGACGATCCGTCGCTCGCCCGCTGCCGCGATGCCGAACGTCGACGCGCCCGGCGACGAGCCCGGCGGGCGGATCCTGCTCGAGCTGAGCCTGCCCGGCGCGATCGGCAACGAGCGAGTGGCGATGGACCGCGTCGCCGAGGCGGTGGCCGGCATCGGGCTCGATCCCGCCCGGCTCGAGCAGCTCCGGACGGCCGTCAGCGAGACCGCGATGAACGCAATCGAATACGGCTCCGCGTCGTCGCCCGACGTCCCGGTCGAGATCGTCGTCCGGCTCGCCGGCCGCGACCTCGTCGTGAGCATCACCGACCGTGCGCTCGGCGGCCGGATCCACGAGACCGAGGAGCCCGACCTCGACGCAAAGCTCGCGGGCCTGCAGAAGCCACGCGGCTGGGGGCTCTTCCTCATCCGCCACATGGTCGACGACGTGGCCGTGACGTCCGACGACGACAGCCAGACGGTCACGCTCACGATCCACCTGGAGGACGCGCTCGATGGACGCGACACCGCTCACGGCTGACGTGGCGCCGGTCGGCGCCACGTCAGTGATCATGCTCCGCGGTCGGATCGACCGCGAGGGCGAGGCTGCATTGAGCGGAGCGTATTCCGAGGCTGCCCGCCTCGCCGCCCCGGTCATCGAGCTCGACTTCGGTGCGGTCGACTACATCAACAGCACCGGGATCGCGCTCATCGTGAGCCTCCTCGCCGACGCGCGGCGCGATCGTCGCGAGGTCCGGGCGCGCGGGCTTTCCGAGCACTACCGCGAGATCTTCCGGATCACCCGGCTGTCCGACTACATCACCCTGCTCGACGAGCCCGCCGTCGCAACGGCGGGCGAAGGAGGACGACGATGACCGAAACCGCCACCCGGGTCGCGGTCCGCTCAACGAGCGACCCCGCGGTCGCCGTCATCGAGGTCGCCGGCGACGTCACGTCGGCGAGCGAGGGTCCGCTGATGGCCGCCTACTCCGACGCGGTCGCCGCGGGCGGCCGGGCGATCATCCTCGATTTCGCCGACCTCGCGTACATGAACAGCGGTGGGATCGGTCTGCTCGTGACCCTCCTCGTCCGCGTCCAGCGTCACGGCCAGCGCCTGCTTGCCGTCGGGCTCAACGAGCACTACCGCCAGATCTTCTCGCTGACCCGGCTCGACGAGGCGATCTCGATCCATGATTCGATTGCGGACGCCGTCGCGGCGTCCGGGGAGGGAGCGCACCGATGACCGAGCCGGGCGCGCCCGTGCGAACCGACCGTGACGCCGCGTGGTCGGGGCCGGTCGACCGCCTCGCCCTCGGCGACGTGCCGAGCACGGCGATCAACCTCAATGTCGAAGGCCGCCGCCTCGTCGGACCCGTCCAGGGGTTCGGCCGGCTGTGGCAGAAGCGATACCGCGTTCGGCTCGACGGTTCGACCGCGACGCCCGTCGAGGTCGTGGCGGCCTGGAAGCGCGAGTTCGCATCGTTCTGGCCGTCCGGCAACCGCTTCTACGGTCCGATCACGGGGATCGCCCCGGGCGAGGTTGCGCTGTTGAATCTTTCGCTCGGTGCCCGCCAGACGCTCTCGACGGGCGTCATGGTGATCTTCGCCGACGACGAGGCGTTCACGTTCATGACGCCCGAAGGGCACATGTTCGCCGCCTGGATCACGTTCAGCTCGTTCCTCGAGGACGGCGTCCCGATCGCCCAGATCGAGATCCTGCTGCGGGCGAACGACCCGCTCTTCGAGGTCAGCCTGTGGCTCTTCGGGCATCGCCAGGAGAACGCATTCTGGCTGGCGACGCTCACAAACCTCGGCCGGCGCTTCGGCAGCCCGGCCGTCCCGACGGTCAGCCAAGTTTGCGTGGATCGTCGCCGCCAGTGGCGGAACGCGCGGAACATCCGCCACAACGCCGCGATCCGCACGGGCATCTACACCGCGACCCACCCGTGGGTCCTGCTCCGCCGGCCCGACTCCGCGTAGCGCGGCGGCGGCGCAGCGCGCCGGGTCGAACGGCGCCGCCGCGGAGGGCACAGCGAGGCCGTCGGGCCTGGCGCCGTGCGCGACTTCCTGTCATACGCACGCCACGCGATCGCTAGGCGCAGTCCCACCCCGCCTGCGCAGTGACGGGTGCCGGTCAGCGCTCGTTTCGTGCACGGGCTCCTGCCTGGCCGCAGCCACGGAGCTGCGACGATCCGTCGAGTGATCTCCTCGCGTTCATATGAGACGGATCCGCCTCGTTGGTCCGGATATCGAACGCCAGGCGAGCAAGTGATCGCGCGGGCGGACGACCGATCACGACGGGCGGACGACCGATCGAGCGCGTGCGCTCGTCGTCGGCCGGGTGACGGCGGGTAGCGGTGCCCGAGGCGGGGCCGGAACGGCACGTTGCATGTCCGCCCAGGGCTTGACACTAAACGAAGCGGTCACTAGTTTTAGACGCCAACCGACGAACGCCGCGCCAGTGACCTTCCCGGGGATGCCGCTCACCGCGACTCCACCGGGCCAACCGACTCGATCCGGCCCATCCCTTCAGGCGAGTCCACGGAGACCCGATCATGACCCCGGCAACCGCCCTGCAGCACGTCGCGCACTCCCATGAGCACGAGGGGCCGCACCCCATTCCGGCCGCGGAGGCCGTTACTCCGGGCGCCCGCGCCGATCATCTCGCGCTCGCGCCGCGCCACCTCTCCGTCGCCGATCGCGTGCGCTTCGAGCGCAACCTCGGCGAGATCCTCGGCGCGCTCGGCCTCGACCTCGACACGCCCGGGACACGCGACACGCCGCGCCGGCTGCTCGCGGCGCTCATCGACTCGACCGGCGGGTACGACGGCGATCCGAAGCTCGTGACGTCGTTCCCGACGGAGTGCCACGGCGGCGCGAGCTGCGAGCTCGCCCAGATCGTCGAGGGCCCGATCCCCTTCTTCGCCCTCTGCGAGCATCACGCACTCCCGTTCTTCGGCCAGGCGTGGCTCGGCTATGTCGCCCACGAGGAGATCCTGGGGATCAGCAAGCTCACGCGGCTCGTCCGCGTCCTCACCCGCCGGTTCGGGGTCCAGGAACGGATGACGCACCAGCTCGCCGAATCGCTCGAGTCGCTCACGAGCGCCCACGGCGTCGCGGTCTACCTCGAGGCGGAGCACCTGTGCACGCAGATGCGCGGCGTGCGCGAGCATGGCTCGCGAACGCGAACGACGGCCTATCGCGGCGTCTACGAACGCAACCCGAGCCTGCGCAGCGAGTTCCGCGACATCGCCGGGATCGGCCGCGGACAATGAGCCTCGGAGCAGTGACGACCCGATCGACACGACCCGCACGCGGCGCGGACCCGCTCGAACGGCTCTTCGAGGCCGGGGAGACAGCGCCCGTCGGGGTTCGGGGCGGCCTCACTCCCCCCCTCACGAGCGGCTACGACGGCGACCTCGCGATCCCCTTCCGGAGCGACCGGCCAACGGTCATCGCGAACTTCGTCGAGACGATCGACGGCGTCGTCGCGCTCGACGACGAGGGCGAGACCGGCGGCGGTGAGGTGAGCGGCTTCAGCCCGACCGATCGGTTCGTCATGGGCATCCTTCGAGCGCTCGCCGACGTCGTCCTCGTGGGCGCCGGCACCGTTCGCTCGTCGCATGGCGGCGGCTGGACCGCGCAGGCGGTCAATCCGCGGCGCGCCGCCGAGTACACCGAGCTGCGGCGAACCCTCGGCCTGCCGCCCTACCCCACGACGATCATCCCGACGGTCAGCGGCGACCTCGAGCCCAACCATCCGCCGTTCGCGGACGAGAACGTGCCGATCGTGCTCGTCGCGCCGGGCGCGACCGCCGAGCGACTCCGGGCCAAGGGGTTTGCGGCGCACATCTCCATCGAGGCTGTCGACACGACCGACACGATCGCGGCCGGGGCGCTCCTCGACCTCGCGGCCAGGCTCGGCGCCCGCCTCGTCCTGTCCGAGGGCGGTCCCCACCTCATCGCCGACCTCGTCGCCGATGACCTCCTCGACGAGCTTTTCCTGACGCTCGCACCGCAGATCGCCGGCCGCGCGCCGGGGGCTCCGCGATTCGGCCTCGTCGAGGGCGTCGACCTGTGGCCCGAGCGCGCCCGCTGGGCCAACCTGTCGTCGGTCCGCCGTGCGGGCGACCACCTCTTCCTTCGGTATCGGTTCGAGGAGAACGGACGATGATGCGCAATCCCCTCGACTCCATCGTGATCGTCGGTGCCGGCCTTGCCGGTGCCGAGGCCGCGAAGACGCTTCGAGGTGAGGGCTTCGACGGACGGATCACCCTGATCGGCGACGAGCCGCGCGCGCCATACGAGCGGCCGCCACTGTCGAAGGACTACCTGCGCGGCGAAACCGGTGTCGGAAAGCTCGCCGCGCTCGAGCCCGACTGGTACGAGCGCGGGGGCGTCGAGCTGCTCGCCGGCCGCCGGGCGACCGACCTCCGGATCGGCGAGCGCAACGTCCTCCTCGACGACGGCCGAACGGTCCCCTTCGACGGCCTGCTCATCGCCACCGGTGCGACGCCCGCACGGCCGGCGATCGACGGCGCCGAGCTACCGTTCGCTCACGTCCTGCGCACGATCGAGGATGCCGATCGCCTCCGCGATGCCGCGCGCTCCGCAGGCCACGCGATCGTCGCCGGCGGCGGCTGGATCGCGGCCGAGGTCGCGGCCTCACTCCGGCAGTTCGGGATCGCCGTGACCCTCGTCGTCCCTGCCGACGAGGTCGTGGCCCGCTCGCTCGGCGGCGTGGTCGGGGCCAGGTACAGCGAGCTCCATCGCCGGCACGGCGTCCGGGTCGTGACGAACACGCGGGTTGGGGCCGTCGTGGATGATCCGGCGGGTCGAGGCGTCCGGCTCGCCACGGGCGAGCGGATCTTCGGCGACCTCGTCGTCCTGGGCTTCGGCGCGATGCCGAGCGTCGCGCTGGCGACCCACGCGGGCCTCGCTGTCGACGGCGGGATCGTCGCGGACGAGCAGCTTCGAACGTCGGCCCCCGGTGTCTTCACCGCCGGCGACGTGGCCCGGGCGTGGCATCCGCGCTACGGCGCCGTCATCCGCAGCGAGCACTGGGACAACGCGCGCCACCAGGGTCGAACGGCCGCCCGGAACCTGCTCGGGCGCCGCGAGGTCTACGACCGGGTGCCGTACTTCTACTCGGATCAGTACGACGCCGGGATGGAGTTCGTCGGCCGGTTCGAGGACGGTGACGAGACGATCGTTCGATCGGCCGGCGACGACGCCTTCGTCGCGTTGTGGCTGCGGGACCGGCGAGTGGTCGCCGGGCTCCACGTCAACACCTGGGATGCGAAGAAGCCGCTCGAGGAAATCGTCACGTCCGGCGTCGCCGTCGACCCACGCGTCCTCGCTGATCCGACGGTCCCGCTCGTCGAGCTCCTCGAGCTCGTCGCCGAGCCCACGGCCGCGTAGGGCCCCCGGGCCCGACCCGATCCACGGGCGACGGTTCACGCCGGGCCCTACGCTTGGCGGGTGGCGAAGACTCCGACCCCACCGCGGCCCCCCGACCGGTGACGCTCGACGCCGTCGTCGTCGGCGCCGGTCCGAACGGGCTCGCCGCCGCCATCACGCTCGCCCGGGCCGGTCGATCGGTGGAGGTGTTCGAGGCCGCGCCGACCCCCGGCGGCGGCGCACGGAGCGCCGAGCTGACACTCCCCGGCTTCGTCCACGACGTCTGTTCGAGCGTCCACCCGCTCGCGGTCGGCTCGCCGTTCTTCCGCTCGGTCGACCTCGCCGCGCACGGCGTCGAATGGGTCGAACCGGACGCCCAGCTCGCCCACCCGCTCGACGACGGCCGGGTCGCGTTCCTCGAGCGCTCGGTCGAGGCGACGGCCGCAGGGCTGGGACGGGACGCGGCCCGCTGGCGACGGCTCATGGGGCCGCTCGCCGCCGACCTCGACAAGCTCCTCCCGGCGATCCTCGGCCCGGTCGTCCGGGTCCCGCGCCACCCGATCGCGCTCGTCCGCTTCGGCCTTCCGGCGCTCCTGCCGGCAACCGCGCTCGCCCGCCTCGCCTTCCGCACCGATCCCGCGCGGGCGTTGTTCGGCGGCATGGCCGCCCATTCGATGCTCAGGCTCGACGCGCTCGCGAGCGCTTCGTTCGGCCTCGTCCTGGGGCTCCTCGGCCAGACCGTCGGCTGGCCGGTCGCGCGTGGCGGGAGCGGGACGATCGTCACGGCGCTCGTCGACGAGCTGACGGCGCTCGGCGGCGTCGTCCACACGGACCACGCGATCGCCTCGCTCGACGACCTCCCGCAGGCCCGCGCCATCCTGCTCGACACGACCCCGACGGCCGCCCTCTCGATCGCCGGCCGGCGGATCGGTCCCGTCCGACGCTGGTTCGCCCGCCGCTTCCGCTACGGGCCCGGCGTGTTCAAGCTCGACCTTGCGCTCGACGGACCACTCCCATGGCGGACCGGCGAGGTCGCACGCGCGGCGACGGTCCACCTGGGCGGCGCGCTGCCCGAGCTCGCGGCATCCGAGGCGGCGGTCGCCGAGGGCCGGCTGCCCGAACGGCCCTTCGTGCTGCTCGTCCAGGCGAGCCTGTTCGACCGGACGCGCGCACCCGACGACGGGCAGACCGTCTGGGCGTACTGTCACGTCCCGCGCGGGTTCGAAGGTGACGCGACAGCCGTCATCGAGGCCCAGATCGAGCGCTTCGCGCCGGGCTTTCGGGACCGCGTCATCGGGCGGCGCTCGACCGGACCGGCCGAGCTCGAGGCGTACGACGCGAACTACGTCGGCGGCGACATCAACGCGGGCCTCGCCGACCTGCGCCAGCTCATCCTCCGGCCGTGGCCGGCCCTCGACCCGTACCGGCTGGGCCGCGGCCTCTTCCTGTGCTCTTCGTCGACCCCGCCGGGCGGCGGGGTCCACGGGATGTCGGGCTGGCACGCCGCGCAGTCGGCGCTCCGGCACGAGCTCCGGCACGCCCGCTGACCCCGCGGGTCATCAAATCGACGCGCGCGCCGATCTACGATCGCGCGCGATGACGGCCCCCGATCCACGACCCATCCTCGTCGTCGACGACGACGCCAAGATCGTCCGGCTCGTCCGGATGTACCTCGAGCGAGCCGGGTTCCGGGTCGTCGAGGCGACTGACGGTCGCGCCGCGCTTTCCGCGATCGCGCTCGAGCAGCCGGCGCTGGTCGTCCTCGACCTCATGCTCCCGGAGGTCGATGGCCTGGCGATCATCCACGCGGTTCGCCGGAGCGAGCGAACGCCGATCGTCGTCCTCTCCGCCCGTGGGACGCCCGACGATCGGGTCACCGGGCTCGCCGCGGGCGCCGACGACTACGTGCCAAAACCGTTCTCGCCGGCGGAGCTCGTGCTGCGAGTCCAGCGCGTCCTCGAGCGTGCGACCCGGCCGTCGGCCGCCGCGGAGCCTGACGCGGTGCTGAGGCTGGGGGAGCTCGAGGTCGACCGCGATCGACACGAGGTGTCCGTCGACGGCGCGAGCGTCGCGCTCACCCCGGTCGAGTTCCGGATGCTCACCTCGATCCTCGAGGCCGACGGCCGCGTGCTGAGTCGCAACCAGCTCCTCGACGCGGTCTACGGCGAGGAGGCGTTCGATGTGCTGGACCGAACGATCGACGTCCACGTCCGTCGGCTGCGCGACAAGCTGGGCGACGATCCGGAGCGGCCGCGCTTCATCGCGACGGTCCGCGGCGTCGGCTATCGCGCGGCACCGGTACCGGCGCCGCCGTCGTCGGCCGCGTCCGCGGACGTGACGACATGATCCGGAGACCGAACGGGATCGGCCTGCGGATCGCGGTCGCGGCGATCGCCGTCGCGGCCGTCGCGCTCGGCGTACTCGCACTCGGCGTCATGGTCGTCGGCGGGCAGACGTTCGCGGATCTCATGGCGTCACACGGCGAGCCCGCCGAATCGAGCCGTTCGATGTTCGAGGCGTCGGTCGTGCGCGTGCTGCTCGTCACGGCCGTTCTCGCGTCGATCGCGGCGCTCGTCCTCGCCGCGCTCGTCGGCCGCCGGCTGGCTCGACCGCTCCAGGAGATCGGCGCGGCCGCCCGACGCATCGCCCGCGGCGACCATGCCGGTCGGATCCCGCGGACGGGGCCGGACGAGATCGTCGGGCTCGCCGATTCGTTCAATCAGATGGCGGCTGCGCTCGAGGAGCAGGAGCGGATGCGTCGCGAGTTCATCGCCAACGCGGCGCACGAGCTGCGGACGCCGCTGACGAACCTCAAGGGCTACCTCGAGGCGCTGCGCGACGGAGTCGTGACGCCCGAGCCGGGAGTCTTCGCGTCGCTCCTCGACGAGACCGAACGGCTGGTCCGGCTGTCGCGCTCGCTCGATACGCTCGCGGAGGGCGACGCGGGCCCACCGCGACCGCTCGTCGAGCTCGACCTCGCGCGAAGCGTGCGATCGGCGGTCGACCTCGCGGCGCCCGGATTCCGTGCCGCGGGAATCGAGCTCGATGTCGACATTCCCGAGCAGCTGCCGGCACTCGCCGATCCGGACGGCCTTGCCCAGGTCCTCGCGAACCTCCTCCAGAACGCCGTTCGCTACACGCCGCCGGGGGGACGCGTGACGATCCACGGCGAAACACGCTCCGGGGACGTCCTCGTGACCGTCGCGAACACCGGTCCCGGGATCCCGGCCGACGACCTGCCCCACGTGTTCGAACGCTTCTACCGCGTCGAGAAATCGCGGGCGGCATCACGCGGTGGTGCCGGGATCGGGCTGGCGATCGTGCGCCAGCTCGTGGAGGCGGCCGGGGGTCGCGTCGGAGCCGAGTCGGCCAACGGGCTGACGCGCGTCTGGTTCAGCCTGCCCGCCCTCGAGGGCTGACGCCCGACGCCGTCCCGTCACCGAAGCGTCACGACGACGTCACGAACAAGGGAGACGGTTCGCGGCGTCCAGTCAGCAGCGGTTCGGAGGAACCCATGCACTCGCCCATCCGGTTCATCACGGGTCTCGCGGCGGCGGCCACGCTCACGCTCGCCGGCACGTCGGCAGCGTTCGCCGCTGCGCCCGGCGTCACCGGCCACGTCTACGTCAATGCGAACACGGCGGGCCGCAACGCCGTCTCGGGCTTCGAACGTCACGCCGACGGCTCACTGACCGGGATCGCAGGCGCGCCATTCGCCACCGGCGGCGCGGGCATCGGCAGCCCGACCGGTTCGGCCGGCGCGCTCCAGCGGTCTGCCGACGGCCGCTACCTGCTGGCGGTCGACGCCGCGAGCGACGACATCTCCGTCCTCCGGATCCGCCCGAACGGCTCCCTCCGGCTGGCCGACGTCACCTCGTCGAACGGGCACATCCCGTTGAGCATCGCCGTCCACGGCGACCTCGTGTACGTCGCCAACACCGGCGCGGGCGGCAGCAACTACACCGGCTTCCGACTCAATCCCGGCGGGCAACTCCGGCCGATCCCGAACTCGACCGTCGCCCTCCCGGACGACGCGCTACCCGGCCAGGTCCTGTTCAGCCCGGACGGACGGCACCTCGTCGGGACCCGGGTCGGCCCGAACGCCGGAC
This sequence comes from Candidatus Limnocylindrales bacterium, assembly GCA_035693145.1. Taxonomy (GTDB): domain Bacteria; phylum Chloroflexota; class Limnocylindria; order Limnocylindrales; family CSP1-4; genus DASSHA01. The sequence goes on along the minus strand of DASSHA010000018.1, from coordinate 14,816 downwards.
CGTCGTTCATCGACAGCTTCGCGGTCGGCGCGGACGGCAGGCTCAGCGCGGCCCCCGGCTCGCCCTTCGCGGCCCAGGGGGTCGGCCCCTTCGGATCACAGTTTCGGCCGACCGACTCGAGCCAGCTGTTCGTATCGAACGCCCACGATGGCGCCGGCAACGGCACGGTCTCGGTCTATGACGTCGCGGCCGACGGAACGCTCTCGCCGGTCAGTGGATCTCCCTTCGCCGATCTCGAGACGGCCCCGTGCTGGGTCGCGATCAGCCACGACGGCTCGAGCCTCTACGCGGTCAACACCGGCAGCTCGTCGATCTCGAGCTTCGGCATCGCACGGAACGGCGTCCTGTCGCTCGTCGGCTCGACACCGATGCGCGGGACAGGGCTCAAGGCGTTCGATGCGGCCGTCGACTCGACCGATTCGTTCCTCTACGTCGTCGACTCCGGGGTCGCCGGGGTGAGCGCGTTCGGCCTCGACGGCACGAGCGTGCACGAGCTCGGCTCGTCGCCGTTCGCCGTTCCCGGCGGCGGATCCCCCTTCGGGATCGTCGTCGACTGACGCGACCTCGGGGGATGCGGCGGGCGCGCCGGCGAAAGGCCGGCACGCCCGCCTCGCGATTCCCGGGCTCATCGGGATCCGCACCGCGTTGATGCCGAGGTGCATCGGTTGTTGTCGTTCAACGTTCATCCGCGAACGCACCTGCGCGAAATCGAGCGGTCATCGTGAATTGAAGCGCGACACGTGATTTTGGGGATTGTCAATGGGTAGTTCGCCGGATATCGTGCGCGTCCTACACCGGTCGCCTTGGGGGCACGCTCGGCACTCACCGTCGAGCAGATCGGGACCGAAGAAGCGTCCGCGAACGACGTACTCGTGCGATATACGTGCGCGAGCCCGTTGTGCGTTGGCGTTCACCGTTGCGGTCGCGCGAGTTCGCGCTTCCGTGCATAACCACACCGTGATCGAACCATGGGGGGTTACCGATTATGGCGGTACAGGTTCGCCCGTTCGCGCCTGAGCGCGTCCCCGCCGAGGCGTCCGTCGACAGCCTCCTGGCGCCGCTCTTCCCGGTCATCGCGCCGCGTCCGAAGGTTGCGATCCTGGGCCTCGGCTACGTCGGGCTCCCGACCGCGCTCGCGCTCCTCGAGGCCGGCACGGACGTCATCGGGGTGGACGTCTCGGCCGAGCGGCTGGCCAGCATCCGCGCCCGCCAGGTCGACCTCTCGCCGCTCGATCAGGCTCGGCTCGCTCGCCAGCTGCGCGGTCGCCGCCTGCTCCTGTCCCGCCGCCCGGCGGCGATCGCGGCGGCTGACGCCGTCATCGTCGCGGTGCCGACGCCGGTCGACGAGCACCTCGTCCCAGACCTCGAGATCCTCGAGGCCGCCTGTCGGAGCGTCGTGGCCGAGGCCCGTCCCGGCCAGACGCTGATCCTCACCTCGACGAGCTACGTCGGCTGCACCCGCGATCTGCTGGTCCGCCCGCTCGAGGAGCGTGGGCTGCGCGTCGGCGTGGACGTCTTCGTCGCGTTCTCGCCCGAGCGGATCGACCCGGGCAACCGGGACTTCCCGCAGGAACGCGTCCCCCGCGTCGTCGGCGGCGTGACCGCCGAGTGCCTCCGCCGGGCGACCCAGGTCGTCGGGACCGTCGCCCCGTTCACGCATCCCGTCAGCTCGCCCGAGGTCGCCGAACTGACGAAGCTGCACGAGAACATCTTCCGCGCCGTCAACATCGCCCTCGCCAACGAGATGGCCGACGTCGCCCGGCAGATGGATGTCGACATCACCGAGGTCATCGACGCGGCGGCGACGAAGCCGTACGGCTTCATGCGCTTCTCGCCCGGTCCCGGCGTCGGCGGCCACTGCATCCCGTGCGATCCGCACTACCTGCTCTGGCAGCTCCGCCGGGAGCGTCTCGAGGCGCCGCTCGTCGAGCGGGCGATGAGCGCGATCGCGAGCCGACCGGGTCGCGTGGTCGAGCGGGCGGCCGAGGTGCTCGCCGCGCGCCGGCAGACGCTCCGCGGTGCGCGCGTGCTCGTCCTCGGGGTTGCCTACAAGCCCCATGTCGAGGACGTCCGCGAGTCGCCGGCGGTCGAGATCATCCGGCGGCTGAACGACGCGGGCGCCGAGGTCGCGTTTGCCGATCCGCTCGTGTCGCGCCTGCGGATCGATGGGCGCGACCTCTGCGCCGACCCCGCGCCGGAACAGCGCGTCTTCGACCTCGTCATCGTCCACACGGTCGAGGCGTCGGCGAATCTGGGCTGGCTGGCCGACCAGCCGGCGGTGCTCGACGCGTCGTTCGCCGTACCCCGCTCGCTTGGCGCCGAAAGCCTCTAAGCAGCCGCAGCGCTCGCCCCATGGCTGCGACGCAGCAGCGCCCGCTCCCGACTTCGGCCGCGTTCGGTGCCGCCCGGTTCCGCTGGCCGACGCACCGGCTTGGCCAGGTGTCGCGGCGGGTAGCCGTGCTCGCCCTGCTCGTCCCGCTCTTCGCGATCGTCACCGTCAAGCTCTTCGACGTCTCGGGTGACTGGCTGTTCGCGGCGTACGGCGTCGGCGTCATCGGCTCGACGTGCCTCGTCATGTACCTCGCCTTCGGCACGTACGTGGACCCGTCGGTCGGGCGCGTCCCGATCGGCCACGCCCCGAGCGTCTCGATGCTGCTCGCGGTCCACGACGAGCTGGCGCAGATCGAGGACTGCGTCGAGTCGATCCTCGGCTCGACCTACCCGCGCCTCGAACTGATCGTCGTCGACGACGCGTCGACCGACGGCACCGCGACGCTCCTCCGCGAGCTCGCCGAGCGCTGGGACTTCCGGTTCATCCCCCTGTCCACGAACGTCGGCAAGAAGGCAGCCCTCGTCGAAGGTGTCCGGACGGCCGGCGGCGACGTCCTCGCCTTCACCGATTCGGATTGCCGCCTGGATCCGCGGGCTATCGAGCGATGCGTCCGCGCCCTGCGGCGCAACCCGGCCTTCGGTGCCGTCTCGGGCCATGCCCGCGCGCTCAACTCGGAGCACAACTTCCTGACCCGGGTCCAGGACGTCTGGTATGACGGCCAGTTCGGCGTCTCGAAGGCGGCCGAGGCCTCGCTCGGCTCGGTGACGTGCGTCTCGGGCCCCCTCGCGGTGTTCCGGCGGGAGGCGGTCGAGAACTACTTCCCGGCCTGGGCGAGCGACACCTTCGCTGGCCGCGAGTTCCGCTTCGCGACCGACCGGCAGCTGACCGGCTACGTCCTCGGCCAGGCCTGGGTCGGCAGGCGCCTCAAGGAGCGCTACCGCGACGACCCGCTCGTCGCCCGGATCGACCACCCGGAGCGACGCTGGCGGATCGGCTACGTCCGCTCCGCGCGCGTCTGGACGAACGTGCCCGAGACCGTCAAGGGATTCATGAAGCAGCAGGTCCGCTGGAAGAAGAGCTTCGTTCGGAACCTGTTCTTCACCGGCACCTTCATCTGGCGCCGCGGGCTGCGGATCGCCGTCATCTACTACCTGCACGTCCTGTTCGTCCTCGTGGCGCCGCTCATGGCCGTCCGCCACCTGGTCGTCATGCCGCTCACGGGGATGTGGTTCCTGGTCACGCTCTACTTCGCCGGCATCTTCCTCAAGGGCGCGATCTGGGGCGTCGCGTTCCGAGCCCAGAACCCGGGTTCGGACCGTTGGGTCTATCGGCCCCTGATGAGCGTCGTCTCCGCGATGTGCCTGTCGTGGCTGCTGCCGTACTCGATCATGACCCTCCGCCGCGGCACCTGGAGCCGAACCCTGTGACGCGCAACGAGGCGCGCTCCCTCGTGGCGCGCCCGGCGGGGCGGCGCTTGAGGAGCGGCAGGCTGCTCCTCGTCCAGCTCGTCCTCGTCCTCGCGATCGCCCTCTCGTACGCCCTCGTCGTCACGCGGGGCGGCGTCGCCCAGATCGTCACCGGCGGCTCGACGCCGCCTGCGGCCACGCCGGTCGCGAACAGCCGTGGCCCGTCCGGCCAACCGTCAGGAGAGCACCCATGAGTCGCCTCGTCCGCTTCGTCGTCATCAGCGCATTGGTCGCAGGCGGGCTGCTCGCGGCGGTTGCCCCGGCCGCCGCGGCAGCTTCGCCGACTGTCGTCTCGCTGACGTTCGACGACGGGCTACCCGACCAGATCCCGGCCGCGGCGACGCTCAACGGCGCGGGCATGCACGCGACATACTTCATCAACTCCGGTCGAATCGGGACGAGCGGCTACATGACCCGGGCGAACCTCGATTCGCTCGCCGCCGCCGGCAACGAGATCGCCGGGCACACCGTCTCGCACCTCAACCTCGCCGCCCTCACGCCGGACGGCCAGCGTCGACAGATCTGCAACGACCGCGCGACGCTCATGAGCTGGGGTTTCGGGGCCAAGAACTTCGCCTACCCGTTCAGCTCGTTCAACAGCGACACGCTCGCGATCGTCGCGGAGTGCGGCTACAACAGCGCCCGGCTGGTCGGCGGCCTCGTCTCCGGCTCGAACTGCAACGGCTGCCCGCTCGCCGATTCGATCCCGCCCGCGGATCCGTACCAGATCCGCGCTCCGGATTCGATCAAGACCGACACGAGCCTCGCGGCACTCGAGAAGTACGTCACGCAGGCCGAGAATGGTGGCGGCGGCTGGGTTCCGCTCGTGTTCCATCACGTGTGCGATGCGTGCGATCCGAACTCGATCAAGCCCTCGGACTTCGCATCGTTCATCAGCTGGCTGGCCGCCCGTCCGGGAACGACGAGCGTCCAGACGGTCGACCAGGTCATCGGCGGCCAGCTCAACCCGGCGCCCGCGACGATCCCGCCCGGCCCCGGAACGAGCGAGCTCCAGAACCCAGACCTCGAGATCGACGCCAACAGCGACAGCGTCCCCGACTGCTGGCAGACCGCCGGCTTCGGCACGAACAGCGCGACGTTCTCTCGGTCGACGGACGCGCACTCCGGCTCGTTCGCTGAACGGCTGGCCATGACGTCGTTCACGGACGGCGGCCGCCGCCTCGTGGTCCGCCAGGACGACGGTGCCTGCTCGCCGGCGATCGTCGGCGGAGACCGGGCGACGTTGTCGGCCTGGTACAAGAGCGACCAGCCGGTCCGGATGAGCGTCTTCTACCGCGACGGATCGGACGTCTGGCACCCATGGAACACGTCGCCGGCCTTCCCGGCGTCAGCCAGCTACCGGCAGGCGACGTACCTCACGCCGGCGCTGCCGTCGGACGCGATCGGGATCTCCTTCGGGCTGACCCTCCAGGCCGTCGGCACGCTCGTCACCGACGACTACGGCCTCGACGTCACCATCGAGGACACGATCGCGCCGATCGTCGCGCTCAGCGGACCGGCGGAGGGATCGACCGTCTCCGGCCATGCTGTCGCGCTGACCGCCGCCGCGAGCGACGAGACCGCGGTCTCGCGGGTCGACTTCCTCATCAACGGCACCGTCGTCGGGAGCGACACGAGCGCGCCGTATGGCGTCTCCTGGGATTCGACGACCGCGCCGAACGGATCGGCCACGATCACGGCCGTCGCGACGGACACGAGCGGCAACAGCACGACCTCCGACGCCCGCGAGGTGACCGTCAGCAATGGCGCGTCCACCTTCGGGGTCACGAACGGCGGTCTCGAGGACGACGCGAACGGCGACGCCGTGCCCGACTGCTGGCAGCTCGCCGGCACCGGGACGAACACCTTCGCGTTCACCCGGACGACCGATGCCCACTCCGGCGGCTCCGCCGAGCGGATCGACATCAGCAGCTACACCGATGGCTCCCGCCGCCTCGTCGTCCGCCAGGACGCCGGGCCGTGCGCGATCGCCATCGTCGCCGGCCACCAGTACACGCTGTCGGCCTGGGTCAAGGGCACGGCCCCGTCGCGCCTGACGGCCTTCTATCGAGATGCGACGGGAACGTGGATCACCTGGTCGAACGGCCCGATCGTCGCCGCATCGGCGACGTATGCCCAGATGACCTGGACGACGCCTGCGGTGCCCGCCGGAGCCACACATCTCTCGTTCGGCGTGTCGCTTTCGGCCGCCGGCTCGATCACCGTTGACGACCACGCGATCGCATCGGACGCGAACGCGCCCACCGCGACGCTCACGACCCCGGCCGCGAACGCGATCGTCAGCGGGACGAGCGTCGCAATGGCGGCGACAGCCACTGACGACGTCGCCGTCGCGCGCGTCGACTTCCTCGCCGACGGCGCGGTCGTCGGAAGCGACACGACCGCGCCATACACCTTCGCCTGGGATTCGACGACTGTGGCCGACGGTCCGGTCAGCCTTGCCGCTCGCGCGACGGACACGGGCGACAACGCGACGACGAGCGCCGCCGTGCCGGTGACCGTGGCCAACGGGGCGACGGGCTGGGGTGTCCAGAACGCGTCGCTCGAGGTCGACGCCAACGCCGATTCGGTCCCGGACTGCTGGCAGAACTCGTCCTCGGGCACCCAGACGGGCTCGTTCACCCGAACGACGGACGCCCACAGCGGGTCCTTCGCCGAGCGCGCAGACATCACCGCCTACACGAGCGGCGCACGGCGGACGGTCGTGAAGCAGGACGCCGGCGCGTGCGCGGTCGCGGTCGTCCCGGGCAACGCCTACACGCTGTCCGCATGGGTCAAGGGCTCGGGCACGATCCGGATGACGGCCTTCTTCGGCACGAACGGGACATGGTCCCCAACGACGTCGAACGGGCCGACGGGCGCGGCTTCGGCCAGCTGGTCGCAGCTGACCTGGACGACCGGGGCGGTCCCGGCCGGAACCACCCATCTCTCGTTCGGCGTCACGCTCCAATCCGTCGGTTCGATCAGCGTCGACGATCTCGCCATCAACGGGTCGGCGCCGTCCGACACCACGCCGCCGACCGTCAGCCTGACCGCTCCCGCGGCCGGCGCGACGGTGCACGGAGCGGTGACTCTGTCGGCGACGGCGAGCGACGATCGCGGCATCGCCTCGGTCGACTTCCTCGTCGACGGAACCGTCGTCGGAACCGACACGACCGCTCCGTACTCGACGACCTGGGATTCGACGGCCGCCACCGACGGGACGGTGTCACTCACAGCGCGCGCCACCGACACCTCGTCGAACGCGACGACGTCCGCGTCGCGCTCGATCGGCGTCGACAACAGCGGACCGACCGTCGCGATCACCGAGCCGACCGATGGCGCGAGCATCTCGGGCTCGGTCACGATCTCGGCGAACGCGACCGACACGTCCGGCATCGCCTCGGTCGACTTCCTCGTCGACGGCGCCGTCGTCGGGACCGACACGGCCGCCCCCTACTCCACGAGCTGGGACTCGAGCGCTGCGACGGACGGCAGCCACGCGATCACGGCACGCGCTCGGGACACAGTCGGCAACGTCACGACGTCGGCCGCGGTCGGAGTCACGGTCGCGAGCTCGGACGTCAACCCGCCGACCGTCGCACTCACGGCGCCCGTGGATGGTGCGTCCGTGTCCGGCGACGTCACGATCTCGGCCGATGCAGCGGACGACCACGCGGTCGCGGCCGTCGAGTTCCTCGTCGACGGCGTGTCCGTCGGCACCGACACGACCGCCCCGTACTCGATCACCTGGGATTCGACGACGCAGCCGAGCGGTGCGACGGTCTCGATCACCGCGCGGGCGACCGACGCGGCCGGCAACGGCGCGACGTCGGCGGCGCGAAGCGTGACCATCGACAACGGTGTGACCGACGCACCGCCGACGGTCGCCCTCACGGCGCCCGCGGACGGCACGAACGTCTCCGGCACCGTCACGATCAGCGCCGACGCGACCGACGACGTGGCGATCGCGTCAGTCGAGTTCCTCGTCGGGACGACGTCGATCGGGACGGACACCTCGGCGCCGTACTCGGTTGCCTGGGACACGACCGCCATGGCCGACGGAAGCGCCGCGATCACCGCTCGTGCGACCGACACAGCCGGCCAGGCGACGACGTCCGCCGCGCGGACGGTCGTCGTGGACAACAAGGCCCCGACGGTCGCGCTCGTGACCCCGGCGGCGGGCGCGTCCGTCTCGGCCTCGACGACGCTGTCGGCGACGGCAAGCGACGCGTCGGGCATCGCGAAGGTCGAGTTCCTCGTGGACGGCGCCGTCGTCGGCACGGATACGACGGCCCCATACTCCACGAGCTGGGATTCGACGACGACACCCGACGGGAACGTGTCGATCACGGCACGCGCGACCGACACGACCGGCACGACCGGGACGTCGGCCGCTCGATCGGTCAGCGTCGACAACAGCGCACCGGTCGTCGGGATCACCTCGCCGGCCGACGGCGCAATCGTGTCCGGGCCGGTGAACATCTTCGCCGGCGTGACCGACGCGTCGCCGGTCACGGTCGAGTTCCTCGTCAACGGCGCCGTCGTCAACACCGACTCCACGCCGCCGTCCTACGACACGACCTGGGACTCGACGAGCGTCCCGGACGGACCCGTCACGATCGCCGCTCGCGCGACGGACGGAGCCGGCAACGTCGCAACCTCCGCGTCCCGAACCATCCAGGTCCGCAACACGCCGGTGGACACGAGTCCGCCGACCGTCGGGCTCAGCAGCCCGGCGGACGGTTCGGCCGTCTCCGGCTCGATCACGATCAGCGCGACGGCCAGCGACGACACGGCCGTCGACCATGTGGACTTCCTCGTCGGAACGACGGTCGTCGGGACCGATGCCACGACGCCGTACTCGATCAGCTGGGACTCCACGACGGTTCCGGACGGCGTCGTCGCCATCACCGCGCGTGCCGTCGACTCCTCGGCGAACGCGACCACTTCGGCCGCACGCTCGGCGACCGTCGACAACAACCCGCCGGAGACGACGATCGACGCCGGCCCGTCGGGCACGTCGGTGGTGGACACGGCCACGTTCTCGTTCAGCTCGAGCGAGACCGGCTCCACGTTCCGCTGCAGCCTCGATGGTGCGGCGCCAACGGTCTGCACCTCGCCAAAGGCCTATAGCGGGCTGACGAACGCCGGCCACACGTTCTCGGTCACTGCCACGGACGCGGCCGGCAACGCCGATCCGACGGCGGCGACCCGGGCGTGGACGGTCAACGTCCCGGATACGACCGCGCCGACGGTCAGCCTCACGGCGCCGGCGGCTGGAGCGCGCGTCGGGGGCACGGCGGTGACGATCTCGGCAAGCGCCGCCGATGACCGTGCCGTGGACCGCGTCGAGTTCCTCGTCGGCTCGACGGTCGTGGGAACCGACAGCACGTCCCCCTACTCGGTCAGCTGGAATTCCAGCGGCACCGCGGACGGGACCGCATCGATCACGGCGCGGGCGGTCGATACGAGCGCGAACGCGACGACGTCGGCGGCGCGGACCGTGACGATCGACAACACCGGCCCGGCAGTCGAGCTGACGGCGCCGGCGAGCGGCGCGACGGTGTCCGGCAACAAAGTCACCCTGTCCGCGACCGCGACCGACGGCGGTGGCGTGACGAGCGTCGCCTTCGTCGTCAACGGCACCGTCGTCGCGACAGACACGAGCTCCCCGTACTCCGTCAGCTGGAACTCGAAGACCGTGGCCGACGGCGCGAAGACGCTGACCGCGCGGGCGACCGACGGAGTCGGCAACGTGACCCTCTCGGCCGCGCGCACGGTGACCGTGCAGAACGGTCCGGGGCCTGATGTGACGCCGCCGGCCGTCTCGCTCAGCGCGCCGGCCGCGGGGGCGACCGTCGCCGGGACGGCGGTGACGATCTCGGCCACGGCCTCGGACAACGTCGGGGTGGTCCGCTTGGAGTTCCTCGTCGACGCGACCGTCGTCGGGACGGACACGAGCTCGCCGTACTCGGTCAGCTGGAACTCGACGAGCGTCGCCAACGGTTCGGTCTCGATCACCGCGCGCGCCATCGACGCCGCCGCAAACTCGGCGACGTCGGCTGCTCGCTCCGTGACGGTCGCGAACCAGTCGCCGGTGCTCCAGAACGCCGGCCTCGAAAGCGGCAGCGGCACCACCCCCGACTGCTGGCAGACGGGCTCGAGCGGGAACAACTCAACATCGTTCGCGCGCGTCTCGGACGCCCACAGCGGGTCGTTCTCGGAGCGGATCACGGTCTCGAGCTACAAGAACGGGCGGGCGACGTTCGTCTCCCGCGCCGACTCGACCTGCGGGATCGCCGGGATCCCGGGTCGTGCCTATCAGATCGGGCTGTGGGCGAAGGGCAACGGCACGATCCGGCTGACGGCCACGTACCGCGACAGCTCGGGCTCGTGGGTCACCTGGACATCCGGCGGCACGACCGCGGCGACGACCGGCTGGACGCAGACGCAGTACACGACCCCGGCGCTCCCAGCGGGCGCCACGCTTCTCTCGTTCGGCGTGTCGGTCGAGTCCAACGCGGTCGTCACCGTCGATGACTTCTCGATCAGCCTCGCGCCCTGAGGCGGGCGCCGCGTCGACCCGGTTCGCTTCGTCCGCGGAGCGGGCCGGGTCGTCCATCCCACAGGTTGCGACGCGTCGCCTTCGTCGTCCCGCGGCCAATTGGCTCGTCCGTCGACCGTCCGTCGCGTGGCACTGGCGTGCGCTCGCGCTCCTGGCCGCCGTTGCGCTCGGCGCAGCCGCCGCCACGCTGACCGGACCTCGGCTGGTGACGAACGAGTACGCGCACCGCAACCCGAATGCGGCGGGCGCCGTCCGAGACGCGGTCTTCGAGGTCACGTCCGGTTCGCTCTTCGCTCGCAACGGCGCATGGTGGACGGGCGTGCCGGACGACGTCAGCCCCGGTCCGGCGTCGGCGCGAGGAACCGACTCCGCCGTCTTCCGGATGACGACCAGGCGCTCGGACTTCGACTCGGTCCGCGTCTCGTTCGGGCTCCGGGTCGCTGCCTTCGTCACGACGGCTCGAACGCCCGCCGAGGCCTGGGACGGCGTCCACGTGCTCCTCCGGTATCAGAGCCCGTTCGAGCTCTATTACGCGAGCATCGACCGCCGCGACGGCTCGCTCCAGATCAAGAAGAAGGTCGCGGGCGGTGCCTCCAACGGCGGCACGTACTTCACCCTCGCGAGCCGCGCGCCGGCCGTCCCGGCGCCGGGACCGCGAGCGACGGTGGACGGCTGGCAGGACGTCGCGGCGACGGTCGAGACGGAGCCGAGCGGCGCCGTCAGGATTGCCGTCTGGCACGGCGCGCAGCTCGTCCTCCAGGCGATCGACGACGGATCGGTCGGCGGCCCACCGATCCTCGAGCCGGGAGCGGTCGGCATCCGCGGCGACAACTGCGACTTCGAGTTCCGCCGCTTCCGCGTGGACGGGCTCCACGGCGACGCGGGCGGGCTCGAGCTGGCGGCACCGACCGGCTGACCCCGGCACACCCGGCGTTCGTCGCCGGGGGATGCCGGTGCCTTCCGGCAACACAATGAGGTAGTCTCGGGACGCGTCGTTGCGCGAGCGGTGCGGTCCGGGCCCAACGTCCGCCGCACACTCGCCGGACGATCCGCCCATTGGACCTGGGTGAGCCGGCCCGTACGGTCGCCCCCACGGCTTCAACGGGTGTCGCCGCCTCCGACCCCCAAGGCGTCGACCTTCGAGTTCGCGCCGTTCGCCGACCGTGCCGTCACGCGGCTGGCCGCGCCAGTCGCCTCGGCCGATACGAGGACGTGACCATGCTCCGATTCCTGCTCCTGTCGGCCGGCCTCCTGCTGGCCGTCATCCTGGCCGTACCCGCGGTCGCCCTGACGTCGTCGTCCGGACCCGTGCTCGTGCTGTCACCGACGTCCGTCCGCTCGGGCGCCTCGGTCGACGTGTCCGGCAGCGGGTTCGCGCCGAACACGCGGGGAACGCTTGCGTTCGACGGGACCACGAAGCGGATGCCACCCTTCCGCGCGGATGCGTCGGGTGCGTTCAGGCTCGCGCTCCGCGTGCCGACGAACGCGGCGGTCGGAATGCACGTCGTCGCGGCCATGAAGAAATCGACAAAGTACGCGCAGGCGACCCTGTCGGTCGTCTCCGCGACCGCGACCTCGACGCCCGATCCGACCGCAACCCCGTCGCCGACGCAAACGGCGGCACCGACCCCGACGCCGACGGCGGCACCGACCCCGACCCGGAGCCCTGCGCCGACCGGTACGCCATCTCCGACGCCCTCGCCGAGCGCCACGCCGACGCCGAGCGCTACGCCGACGCCGAGCGCCACGCCGACGCCGCGGCCGACGCCCACGGCGACGCCCACCCCGCGGCCCACGGCCACGGCCGTCCCGGCCCCGACGTCCGCGGCGTCGAACGCGGACGCCTTCGGGATCCGTGAGCTCTACCCGTCGCTCGCCGGCGGCAAGAGCTGGGTCTCGTCGTGGAACGACGGCGTGGCGCGGTCGTTCTCCGGGGTCGACCCCCGCGACCCGTGGTTCGACGCCGACCACGGCAGCGCCTCGTATCGCGTCGACGGCAACGGCGTCCTGGCGATCTCGGGGTCTGTGCCGCGGATGTACGTCCACGACCCGGCGCTGTCGAGCCAGTGGCGCAACGTCGAGATCACGATGTACTTCAATCGGGTGAGCGACTCCGGCACGCCGTGGGGCGGGATGGAGGCCGTGGCCCGGACGAACCACGGGACGATCGGCAGCGAAACGTCGAACCTGTGCGACACGCGGGGAATCGACGCCCGCTTTCGCTACGACGGCCACATCGACTTCGAGAAGGAGACGAGCCACCCGAACTCGACGGCTGTCGCCAACAAGGTCGTGCCCGGCTGGAATGCGAGCACGTACAACACCTGGGTCGGCTACAAGCTCGTCGTCTACGACCTGCCCGACGGGACGGTCAAGCTCGAGAACTACATCGACACGACCGGCGGTGCCAACGGCGGGAGCTGGACGCTCGTCAACGCGCTCATCGATACCGGCTCGAACTTCGGCGTCGGCGGCACGGCGTGCGCGTCCGGGGTGAACCCCGCAATGGCGCTGACGGCGTCCACGAGCCGGATCGGATCCGAGACCGGAAAGCCGAACATCACCGTCTACTTCCGCAGCGACGGCGTCGGGACGAACGGGCTCCTCTACCGGATGGGCAGCGTCCGGGAGATCACCGCGCCGTAGGCCGTCGGCCGGTCACTCCTGCCGGCGGTCGTCCGGGGATCGCCTCGTCAGCCACCACAGCCCGGCCGTGCCGGCGACCGCGACGACGACGAGCGGAAAGCGAACCGAGCCGCCCACGCCCGCGTTCACGATCGCGAGCACGAGGATCAGGACGCCGACCCCCACGAAGAACGCGCGCTCGGATCGGAGCCGCGCGCGCCGGCGCGACGGACGAGGAGCGACGAACGGTTCGGGCGGCCGTCTGCGTGTGGCCACGTCGCTGGATCGCACCTCAGGGTCGCCGGGCGGCGAGCGTTCGCCGGTAGCGCTCGATCGCGATCTCGAGCGCGCCGATCGCCGACCGCCGGCTCGCGGCGTTCTCATCCGACAGCAAGGCGAAGGACCCATCCGCCACGAAGGAGTAGCGGTCCACCGAACGGTCATCGACGTAGGAGGCCCAGTACCCCACGTGGCCGCGCTCGAGATCGCGCGACAGGGCATCGATGAGCGACGCCACCGCGTCGTCCGGGTCGTGATCGGCCCTGGTCGCCACCGGTCGTTCCGGCGGCAGCGCGATCGAAGCAGTCATTTCGTCACCCCCCAGGACGCGCACGTTGAGCCACGGAGCGCCGCGCGTCAATGCCCGTTCGACAACCTCCACGCGACCTCAGCGCTGTGGCCGCGTCGGCGGCGTCGGGCGGTCGCCGGGCCCCGCACCGAACGTCACCGCGACCCGTGCCCGAGCGGCCCGGTCCCGCGGCAGCCCGTGTCGCGCCGGCTCCGGCCCCGGCGGCCAGCCGGCCCAGGCCCATCGCGCGTCGTCGTCCTCCTGGACGCCCGATGGCCAGCCGTCGCCGCGGAACCCGAGGAACGCCTGGCCGAACGAGCCCCGAAGCCGATGCCCGAGGCGGGTCCGATGGGCCACCACGCTGAGGCCCAGCGCGATCCCGCCGATCAGCTCCAGGGCGGCGAGGTTCGCGTCCACGCCATGAGCCTGATCGTTCGCAGGGGATCCGGCAAGCGTCGAACCGCACCGCGCACCACTCGCCGTGACGCGGCTGCCTCGCCGCCACGATGGTCCAGACAGCGTCGCGGTGCGTCGGGCACACTGCGGGCATCGAGCTCCTCACCGATCCCGCGACCTGGGTGGCCCTCGTCACGCTGACGGCGCTCGAGATCGTCCTCGGCGTCGACAACGTCGTCTTCATCTCGGTCGTGACCGAGAAGCTGCCCCTCGCCCAGCGAACGCGGGCCCGAACCGTTGGCCTCGGTCTGGCGATGGGGACGCGGATCCTCCTCCTGCTGACCCTGTCGATCATCGCCGGGCTGACCGCGCCGATCGTCACGCTCGCCGGCGCCGAGTTCTCGGGCCGCGACCTCATCCTCATCGGCGGCGGCCTCTTTCTCATCGCCAAGGCGACGACCGAGATCCACGGCACGCTCGAGGGCGAGCAGACCGAGGCCGCGGCCGGCGGCCGCGGCGCGTCGTTCAGGGGCGTCATCGTCCAGATCCTGCTGCTCGACGTCGTCTTCTCGCTCGATTCCGTCATCACCGCAATCGGCATGGCGAACGAGGTCGCGGTCATGGTCGCCGCGGTCGTCATCGCGGTCCTGGTCATGCTCGTCGCAGCCGGGCCGATCGCGGCCTTCGTCAGCGCGCACCCGACCGTCAGGATGCTCGCGCTCAGCTTCCTGCTCCTGATCGGGATGGCCCTCGTCGCGGACGGCTTCGAGCTGCACATCCCGAAGGGCTACCTCTACTTCGCGATGGGCTTCTCGGTCCTCGTCGAGCTCCTTAACCTGCGGATCCGGGGGCAGCCCGAAC
>DASSHA010000017.1:0-5056 GCA_035693145.1 Candidatus Limnocylindrales bacterium | reverse complement strand
GATCGCCCGAACGCCGGCGCTGTGCGCGGAGGTGACGCTCGCCGCAGTGGACGCGCTGGGCGCGGACGGGGCGGTCCTCTACGCCGACATCATGCTGCTCGTCGAGGCGATGGGCGTCGAGATCGAGCTGACGTCGGCCGGGCCCGTCCTGCCAACGCCCGTTCGAACCCGGGCCGAGATCGACGCCCTTCGACCGGTCGACGCCGAGTCGGACCTCGGCTTCGTCCTCGAGGCGATCCGCCTCGTCCGGCCTGAGCTCGACGGGCGGGCCGCGGTCGTCGGGATCCTCGGCGGTCCGTTCACCCTCGCCGCGTATCTCGTCGAGGGCGCGCCGTCGCGGGACCAGCTCGGGCTGCGGACGCTCATGCACGCCCGCCCGGCGGACTGGGCGGCGCTGGCCGAGGCCCTGACCGTCGCGAGCATCGGGTACGCCCGGGCGCAGGTCGCGGCCGGCGCCGAGATCGTCCAGCTGTTCGACACCTGGGCGGCGTCACTCACGGCATCGGAATACGCGCGGTTCGTCGCGCCGTACGCACGGCGAATCCTCGCCGCGATCGACGTGCCGTCGGTCCACTACGTCGCGCGGTCGGCACCGATCCTCGACGAGCTCGCCGCCACCCGTCCCACCGTCGTCGGGCTCGATTCGCGCCAGTCGCTCGCCGACGCCCGTCGCCGGCTCGGGCCGGCGGTTCCCGTCCAGGGCAACCTCGACCCGGCGCTCGTCGCGGCGGGGTGGGCCCAGGCGGCACAGGGCACCGAAGCCGTCCTCGCGGCGAACGGCGGCCGCGTCGGTCACGTCTTCAACCTCGGCGAGGCCGCTCCACGGGACGTGGAACCGCAACGCCTGCGCGACGTCGTCGCGCTCGTCCACGACCGAACCGCCGGGCTCGCGACCGAGCCGGCGCACATGGAGACCGTCGATGCCCTCGCCTGACCGGTTCGGGGTCCTGCTCATGACCTACGGCTCGCCATCCTCGCTCGACGACGTCCCGCGCTACCTCGCGGCGATCCGCGGCGGCCGGCCTGCGTCCGACGACCTCGCGACCGAGTTCCGTCGCCGCTACGCGGTCATCGGCGGCTCGCCGCTCGTCCCGATCACGCAGGCGCAGGCGGCGGCCGTCGAGGCCGCGCTCGACGGGGAGGCAGTCGTGCGCGCCGCGATGCGCTTCTCGGAGCCGACGATCGAGCAGGCGCTCGCCGAGCTCGCGCGGGCAGGCGTCGACGAGGTCGTCGCGATCATCATGTCGCCGCAGTACTCGCCGCTCATCATGGGCGGCTACGGCCGCGCCGTCGACGCCGCGCGCGCCTCGCTCGGCCCCGATGCGCCAGCGGTCAGCCTGGCTGGGGACTGGCACGCGGAGCCCGGCTTCGTGGCCGCGGTCGCCGATCGGATCGGGCAGGCCATCGACCGGCTCCCAGCCGACGAGCGCGCGTCCGCGCCCGTCCTCCTCACCGCCCACAGCCTGCCCCGCCGAGTCGCGGACGAGGAGCCCGAGTACCTGCGGCAGCTCGAGGACACGGCGGAGCGGATCGCCTCGGCGGCGGCCATCGCGTCCGACCGCTGGCGGTTCTGCTGGCAGAGCGCCGGGCACGAGCCCGGCGAGTGGATGAAGCCCGACTTTGCGGACCTCATGCCGCTCCTCGCCGCCGAGGGCCACCGGTCCGTCGTCGTCGCGCCGGTGCAGTTCCTCGCCGACCACCTCGAGATCCTCTACGACGTCGACGTGGGCGCCCGCGAGCAGGCGGAATCGGCCGGCCTTCGGTTCGAACGGATCGAGTCGCTCAACACCCATCCGTCGTTCATCGCGGCCTTGGCGGCGATTGCCCGGGCGACTCGCGCCAGCGACCCACGAGTGCCAGCCCGAACGCGAACATGACGGCGATCGCGGCGACGAACCCGAGGCTCAGGCGGAAGCTGCCGGTCGCGTCGCGGACGGCGCCCAGGGCGACCGGGCTGATCGCCGCGACGGTGTAGCCGATGCCCAGCATGACCGACGACAGCCCGGCGACGCGATCGGCGGAACCGGCCAGCCGGAGCGGCAGCGCGAGGAGCAGCGGGAAGAGCGCGCCGTTCGCGTAGCCCGCGACGAGCGCCCAGGCGAGGGCGCCGCCCGGCACGACGACGAAGCCCGCCGCGGCGATCGCGAACAGCCCACCGAAGAACGCGAGCGATGTTCCGTACGGCAGCACGCGGCCGGCGATCGAGCCGACCGTCAGTGCCCCGAACAGCGACCCGACGTTGAGCACGCCGACGACGCCGCCGGCCGCCGCCGCCGACCAGCCGAGCTCGGCATAGGTGTCCGGAAGCCAGGCGATCCAGCCGTAATACGCGATGCCGTAGAGGGCGAAGACGGCGGCGAGGATCCAGCCGCGCCGATCCGCGAAGTCGGCCCACGAGATCGCGATCCGCGGCGCCGAGCGCTGTCCTCGTGCCGCGACGAGGAGCCACGGGACAAGGACGACGAGCGTCGCGACGGAGAACACGACGAGGGCCGCCCGCCAGCCGCCGAAGGCGAACGCGATCGGGACTGCGAGCGCCGCCGACGCCGCCGACCCGAGCTGGAGCCCGCTCGAATAGGCCACGGTTCCCGCGACCGGCCGGGCGGCCATCCGCTCCTTCACGACGACGGGCATGAGCGCACCGGCGATCCCCATGCCGATGCCCACCCCGAACGTCAGGACGACGAGCTCGGCGATCCCGCCGGTGAACGCCCGGACCAGCCCGAAGAACCCGATGAGCGCGACGCCAAGGCCCACTGCGACCGCCGTGCCCGTCCGCCCCGCCACGAGCGGCGCGATCGGCGCGAACAGTCCCATGCACAGGACCGGGATCGTCCCGAGCAGCCCGGCGACGGCATGCGACACGCCGAGCTCGGCCTGGATGTCGGGAACGACGGGAGCGACGCCGACGAGCTGGGGACGCAGCGCGAGCGCCGCGAGGAAGAGGACGGCGATGAGCGCCGCGTCCGCCGGGACCCCGAGCGACGGCCGAACCCCCGTCGCGGCGGGACGTGCGCCGCGCTCGGTCGGCATCTGGGCGAAACTCCGGATATGACGTTCGGGCCGGCGGCGCAGGCGCGGGTTTCGTATACACTATACAAACGCGTCGGCGGAGCGCCGAGCGGCCCGCTGGGAGTGGAATGAAGCCACCCGACTTCGAGTATGCCCGGCCCGCCTCGGTCGCCGAGGCGGTCGCCCAGCTTGCCGCCGCGAACGGCGATGGGAAGGTCCTCGCCGGGGGCCAGAGCCTCGTCCCGTTGCTCAACTTCCGGCTCGCCGCGCCGAGCGTCCTCGTCGACCTCAACGGCATCCCCGAGCTCGCCTTCCTCGAGGCCGCCGACGGCGTCCTGCGCATCGGGGCGATGACCCGGATGCGCGCGCTCGAGCTCGACCCGCTCGTCCGCCACGCGAACCCGCTGCTCGCCGCCGCCGCGCGCTGGGTGGGCCACGTCCAGATCCGCAACCGTGGAACCGTCGGCGGCAGCATCGCCCATGCCGACCCGGCCGCGGAGGTTCCGGCGATCTGCGTCCTCCTCGACGCCGAGCTCGTCGTCAGCGGGCCGCGCGGCGAGCGGCGCATCCCCGCGGACGACTTCTTCGCCGGGTTCCTGACCACGGCGCTCGGCGAGGACGAGGTCCTGACCGAGATCCGCATTCCTGCTCAGGCATCGGGTGAGCGGTGGGGCTTCCGCGAGTTCGCCCACCGGCGCGGCGACTTCGCGCTCGCGGGTGCCGCGGTCACGCTCGCCGGGCCGCCGGACGGACCGATCGAACGGGCCCGGATCGCGGTCTTCGGGACGGCCGACCGCCCCGTCCGCGCGGCAGCGATCGAGCAGGGGCTCGTGGGACGGCCGATGACCGAAGCGACGTTCGCCGACGCCGCCGCCGCGATCGCCGAGCAGCTGGCGGCCGACGATCCCCGTCCCGACGCTGCCTACCGGCGCACGCTGACCGAGACGATGGTCACCCGCGCGCTCGCCGACGCTGCCTCGCCGCACGGCGCGACGTCGCAGTCGGACGGCCACCTGGAGGTCGCCTGATGCCCGTCCCGTCCCTCGCCATCCGACTCCGCGTCAACGGCGTCGAACGCGAGGCGAGCGTCGTCCCGCGGCTGCTGCTGTCCGACTTCCTTCGCCACGACCTCGGCCTGACCGGCACGCACGTCGGCTGCGAGCACGGCGTCTGCGGTGCCTGCACGGTCCTGCTCGACGGGGCCGCGGTCCGGTCGTGCCTGCTGTTCGCGATCCAGGCCGACGGCGCCGACGTTCGAACCGTCGAGAGCCTCACCCGGGCCGACGGCTCGCTGTCCGCGATCCCGGCGGCGTTCCGCGACGAGCACGGCCTCCAGTGCGGCTTCTGCACGCCGGGAATCATGATGTCGCTCGCCGGGCTCGATGCGTCGGGCACCGCCGACCACGAGGCGATCGTCGACACGCTCGGTGGCCACCTCTGCCGTTGCACCGGCTATCGGAACATCGTCCGCGCCGCGGAGGCGGCGCTCGTGCCGGCGGGAAGCCACGACGATGGCTGACGGAATCGCCCGGTACGTCGGCAGGTCCGTTCCGCGGGTCGAGGACGAGCGCTTCCTGCGGGGTCACGGGCGCTACGTCGACGACATCGACCTGCCGGGCCAGCTCCACGGCGCGTTCCTGCGCAGCGTCCACGCGAACGCGCGGATCCGCTCGATCGACGCCTCGGCCGCGCGCCAGGCGCCCGGGGTCCGGCTCGTGCTCACCGGGTCGGACCTCGGCGCGCTCAACGCCCCACTCCCGCCGTTCGTCCCCGACGCGAACATGGCGAACCCGCGGACGCAGCTGCCGCTCGCGACGGACCGGGTCCGCTACGTCGGCGAGGCGATCGCCTTCGTCGTCGCCGACGATCGCTATCTCGCGGAGGACGCGGCGGCGCTCATCGAGGTGGACTACGAACCGCTCGACGCGGTCGTCGACCTCGCGACCGCGACGGATGGACCGGGCCGCGTCCACGACGACGTCGCGGACAACGTCGCCGGCGACGTCCACGACGTCACGGGCGATCCGGACTCCGTGTTCGCCAG
>DASSHA010000016.1:0-8666 GCA_035693145.1 Candidatus Limnocylindrales bacterium | reverse complement strand
CCGGGACAGCGTCTTGACCGACACGGCGCGATCGCGGCAGCGCGCCGAGGCAACAGCCGGCCCGGCCGCGAAACACGTGGCTCTGACGAGCGAACGGAGCGGCACTCGGACGAGTGAACGGAGCGGTGAGCGTGAGGGCGTCGCGTGCTCACCGAACGTCCCACGCCGCGCCGCCCGTTCGTGCCCCTGATGCTCCGCGACCAACCCGCTACCCTGCGCAGTGGTGGACGCCCAGCCGCAGCTCGCGCCGAAGGTGGTCGTCGTCATGCCCGCCTACAACGCGGCGCAGACGCTCGAGCGGACGTACGCCGACATCCCGCACGACCTCGTCGACCGGATCATCCTCGTCGACGACGTCTCTCGAGACGAAACCGTCGCGATCGCCAAGCGGCTGGGGCTCGACGTCGTCGTCCATCGCCAGAACCTGGGCTACGGTGGCAATCAGAAGACCTGCTATGACCGCGCGCTCGCGGATCCGTGCGACGTCGTCGTCATGCTCCACCCCGACTATCAGTACGACGCGACGCGGATCCCCGCGCTGATCGCGCCGATCCTCGCCGGCGAGCGCGATCTCATGCTCGGCAGCCGGTTTCTCGGCGACCCGCTCGCCGGCGGAATGCCGCGCTGGAAGTTCGTCTCGAACCGCTTCCTGACGATGCTCGAGAACGTCGCGTTCGGGCTCCGCCTGTCCGAGTACCACACCGGCCTTCGCGCCTACAGCCGGCACCTGCTCGAGACGATCCCCTACCACCTCAACTCGAACGACTTCGTCTTCGACCAGGAGCTCATCGCCCAGGTCGTGGCTGCCGGGATGCGCGGCCGGATCGGCGAGATCGCCGTGCCGACGCGCTACTTCGAAGAGGCGAGCTCGGTCGGCTTCCGTCGAAGCGTCGTCTACGGCCTGTCGACCCTCCGCGTCGTCGCCCGGTACCTCCTCCACCGCCTCCGCGTCCGGCCATCCCGGAAGCTGATCGCGCGACGCCGCGCGGCGGCCTCACAGCACGGACCGACGACCGGACCGTGAGGTTCGCCTCGAGCCCGGCGATTCGCGCGGTCGTCGGGGTCGTCATCTCCGTCGTCGCGCTCGGGATCGCGATCCAGGGCGTCGACCTCGGGAGGACCGCCGACGTCCTGCGTTCAGCGGCGCCGGGCTGGATCGCGGCGATGCTCGGCTTCAGCATCCTCGACGTCTCCCTGCGGGCCGTTCGGTGGCAGCGCCTCCTCGCGCCGATCCGCCGGATCGCCTACCCGCGGATGCTCGGCTACCTGCTCGTCGGATACCTCGCCAACAACGTGCTCCCGGCGCGCCTCGGCGAGCTGGTGCGGAGCCACTACCTCGGCGATCGTGAGGGGATCAGCCGAACCACGGCCCTCGGCACGGTCGTCGTCGAGCGCGTCATCGACACGACGGCCGTCGTCCTCATCGCGAGTGCCGCGATCCTCGTCCTCCATGTCAGAGGCGTCGTCGCGAACGCGGTGCTCGTTGGGCTCGCCGTGAGCGCCGCGCTCGTCGTCGGGCTGGCCGTCGGGATCGTCGCCCATCGACTCCCGTTCGCGGACCGCGTGCTCGCTCGTGTCGAGCGCTGGCCCACGATCGTCTCGCTCGGGTCGCGGCTGCGCGGCGGCCTCGCCGTCGCCGCGAACCCGCGAACGGTGGGCGCCGCGGTCGTGCTGACGCTCCTCGCCTGGTCGATGTCGGTCCTCGCGTTCGCTGCGGCGGGCCAGGCCGTCGGCGTCGAGCTGACGATCGGGGAGGCGGCGTTCCTCTCGTCCGGGGTCGCGCTCGCGACGGCGATCCCCTCCGCGCCGGGCTATCTCGGGACGTTCGAGCTTGCGGCGGTCTCTGTCGGGCAGACCTTCGGCATTCCGGCGGGTCAGGCATTCGCGCTCGCACTCCTGGCCCACGCGGGAATCCTCATCGTGACGTCGGCCGGCGGCGCGATCGCGGTCCTGCGACTCGGCTGGGCCGCCGGCGTCCGCGGCCCCGAAGCGGCTGTCAGCCCACCGCGATCGAGCGGGGGTCCGGCGTCCGGCTGACGACGCGGCCGCGCCGCTCGGCGATCCTCGCGAACGTTGCCGCGTTGGCGAGCGCGCAGGCGCGGTGGTCGTTGTTGAAGTAGACGAAGACGTCCTCGTTCTCGCGCCACGTGTCTGCGACGAGCTCGACGGCGCTCTCGAGGGCCCGGTCGCCGTAGCAGGGCCGCGGCGCCGCGCGGCCGCCGTGGAACCGGACGTAGCCCCATGACGCGGTCCGCCAGGGCGGGTTCAGCCAGCCGCGTCGGTCCGCCCAGCACAGTGCGGCGCCGTGGCGCTCGAGCACCTTGCGCACGTCGTCGCGGAACCATGACCGGTGCCGCGGCTCGAACGCCACGCGGACGTCGCTGGGAAACAGCGAGAGCGTGTCGTCGAGCCGCCCGGGTTCGGCCTCGAGGTCGGGCGGGAGCTGGACGAGGACGGGTCCCAGGTGCCGTCCGAGCCGGCACGCTCCATCGAGGAACCGCTGGACGGACTGATCGGGTTCCTGGAGGCGCCGGATGTGGGTGAGGAAGCGGCTCGTCTTGGCCGCGAAGAGGAAGCCTTCGGGTGCCCGGCGCGCCCAGCCCTCGAACGTCTCGTTGGACGGTTGCCGGTAGAACGTCACGTTCAGCTCGACCGTGTCGAATCGCTCCGCGTACCACTCGAACCAGCGCGTTTGCGCGACGCCACGCGGATAGAACCGCTCACGCCAGTGGCGGTACTGCCAGCCCGACGTCCCGACGAGGATCGGCACGACCGCACCATCGCTCGCGCGACGCAATGCCGAGACTGGCGCAGGTCGCCGGCGGCTCACACCGAGCACGCAGATCTACCCGGCAGTCGCGGTTGGAGCACGCCCGTGTCCCTCGAACGGGCCTACGACGGCTGAAGGAGCGAATCCGCCAATCCCGCCCTCCAGCGGCACGACCAAGACGGGCGCGTTTCCGGCGGACGATCGCCGCAACGGCCGTTGACCGGGACAAACAGGCCGATTCAGACGCGGAGCGGCCCGCCGGCTTCCGGGCGGGCCGCTCCACGACGCGAACGAGAGGCTCGCTACTTCACGAGGCCCTTCGACTGAAGCCAGGCCTTCGCGACGACGGCGATGTCCTTGTTGTCGACGCTGACCTGCTTGCCGAGATCCGTCAACGTCGCCGTGTCCATCGCCGCCGACGCGTCGTTCAGGATCTTCTCGAAGCCCGCCTTGTCGGGCAGCTTCTCGAGCAGGTCGTTCCGGACGAGTGGCGCGATGTTGTCCGCCGGCTGGGTCTGCTTGTCGTCCTCGAGGACGACCCAGCCGTTGACGGCGATGTCGGGCTGCGTGGAGCACAGCTCGCCGACGTCGATGGTCTTGCCCTTGAGCGCCTGGGCCATCGGGGTCGAGCACGACGCGAGCTTCGTCGCGCTGGAGACGTCGAGCCCGTACGCGCTCTTGAGCGCCGCGCCGCAGACCGGATTCGTGGGACAGTCGGTCGCCACGCCGAACTTGAGCTGCGAGGCGACCGCGGTCAGGTCGCTCATCTTCGTGAGGTTGAGCTGCTGGGCGGTCTCGGGCCGGACGACGAACGCGTTCTGGTCGGCGGCCGGCGTGAAGTCGAGGACGGTGATGCCGCCTCCCTTCGTCGAGAGCGCGTCTTGGAGCGCGCCGGCATTCGCCGCCGGGTCGCCCGTCTGCTTCCCGGGCTCATAGAACGCGAGCCCCGACCCGATGTACTCGGGCTTGAGGTCGAACTGCCCGCTCTCCAGCGCCGGCGCCGAGACCTTTCGGCCGCCGATCCCGAGCGCCTTGCGGTCCACGGTGTAGCCGTTCGCCTCGAGCGCCTGGCCGTAGATCTCGGCCATGAGCTTGGCCTCGTAGAAGTCGTCGCTGCCGAGCTTGATCGTCGGTGCACTGCCGCCGCCTGACGAGCTCGCTCCGGCGCTCGCGCTGCTTCCGCTGGACGCACCGGCGCTTGCCGCCGGCGAGCCGCTGCCCCCACCCGTCGAGCACGCACCGACGAGCGCGAGCACGGACGCCCCGAGGGCAAGCATGCGGGGAATCCGCATGGGTCGTTCCTCCTGATCTGCTCCGCACAGGGGGTGCGGGAGCGGGCGGCAACCATAGCAGCGGCGCCTTCCGGACCCCGTCAGCTATTCGGCGACTGTGGGCGATCGGTTCATTTCCGCGGCGGATTCCGCCGCGAGCGGCGTGTTCAGCTCGCCGGGGCGGCACTCGCCTCCGGTGGCGCGCCGACGGGTTCACGCGGCTCCTCGACGCCACGGCGCCGTGCGACGAACCGCTGGACGAGCACGAGGAGCGCCTCGGATCCGACCGCGAGGATCGCGACGAGCGCGACGCCGCCGTACAGCATCCCGTCGTCCTGCTGCGCGATCCCGTCGACGATGTACCGACCGAGGCCGCCGAAGCCGAGAATCGCTCCGAGCGTGGCCGTCGCGACGACCTGGACGGCGGCCGATCTGAGCCCGTCGATGATCACGGGCAGGGCGAGGGGGACCTCGACCGCGCGCAGGATCTGGCCCTCGCGCAGGCCCATCGCGCGGGCCGCCTCGACGACGTCGGCGTCGACCTCCGCCACGCCGGCATACGCGTTCACCAGGATCGGCGGCACGGCGAGGATCGCCATGGCGAGGAGCGTCGGATAGACGAAGAAGCCGTTGATCGGGTCGACGGCCTGGGTGATCGGCAGGAGGATGCCCATGAGCGCGATCGACGGGACGGCGCGGCCCACGTTCGCCACGCCGACGGCGAGCCCGACGCCCCGGCGTGAGTGGCCGATGTACAGACCCGCCGGCAGCGCGACGATCGCGGCGAGAACGAGCGAGGCGAGCGAGATCTCGAGGTGTTCGGTGATCCGGAGCGGAATCCCGTTCGGCCCCTGCCAGCTGCCGGCGTCGCCGAGCCAGGTCGCTGCGGCGCTGAACGGATTCACGTCGCGCCTCCTCGCGCGCGCGACCGGGACCACGGCGTCGCGAGCGACTCCACGAGGACGAAGAACCGGTCGGCCGCGAGCGCGAGGACGATCGTCGGGACCGCGCCGAAGTAGATCTCGGTCGGGAACCCGCGCTGGATACCCTCGAAGATGAAGAACCCGAGGCCGCCGAACGAGACGCCGAGGGTTCCGCTGATGACGACCAGCCCGATCGTCGACACGCTCGCCACCCGCAGGCCGGCGACGATGAGCGGGATCGCCAGCGGCAGCTCGACGCGGACGAGCCGGCGGCTGCGCCCGAAGCCCATCCCGTCGGCCGCCTCGACGACGTCGCGTGGCACGGACCGAAGGCCGGCCACGATGTTGCGGAGCAGGATCACGAGCGTGTACAGCACGAGCGGGATCTCGGCGGTCAGGATCGACAGGCCGGTGATCGGGACGAGCGCCGAGAACATCGCCAGGCTCGGGATCGTGAAGATGACGCCGGCGAAGATCGCCGCCGGCGGGTACGCGCCGGGCCAGCGGTAGGCGATGACGCCGACGACGAACGAGATGAGGAACCCGATCACGAGGGCGATGACCGTGAGCTCGAGATGCTGGCCCGTCTTGTCGGCGAGCACCGGCAGGTGATCGGCCATCCAGCCCCAGTCGAGCATCGCTCAGGCCCGGACCGCCGCGGCCGCCGTCTCGACTCTCGGCGTGACGTCGCTCGTCGCGAGCGGACGGCCGTCGTCGCGTAGCCAGTCGGCGATCATCCCCGCCGTCACGAGGCCCATCGCGCGACCGGTTCGGTCGACCAGGATCCCCGTCTGCACGTCGGCCTCGAGGAGCATCGAGAGCGCGTCCTTCAGCGTCGTCCGGCGGTTGAGCAGCGGTGACATCGGGATCGCCTGCTCGGCATGGAGCGAGCCGTCGAGCGGGATCTCGTCCTGGTCGAGCCAACCGATGGGGCGACCGTCGGCGTCGACGAGCAGCAGGTACGGGAAGGGGTCGGCTCGAATGCGCTCGCGCGCCGGCCCTGCCGGATCGCCGTCCCGAGCCGTGATCGCCGAGCGCGGCGGCAGATCGGCCACGCGTGCCAGCGATAGCCGCTTGAGGCCGCGATCGGTCCCGACGAACTGCGCGACGAAGTCGGACGCCGGGGCCGCGAGGATCTCTGCCGGGGGGCCGAACTGGGCGAGGATGCCGCCGGTCTGCAGGACGGCGACGAGGTCGCCCATCTTGATCGCCTCGTCGATGTCGTGAGTCACGAACAGGATGGTCTTCGCCAGCTCCTCCTGGAGCCGGAGCAGCTCGTTCTGGAGCCGCTCGCGGACGATCGGGTCGACGGCCCCGAACGGCTCGTCCATGAGCAGGATCGGCGGATCCGCGGCCAGCGCGCGTGCGACACCGACGCGCTGGCGCTCCCCGCCGGAGAGCTGGGCCGGATACCGGCGACGGTAGCGGACGGGGTCGAGGCCGACGAGGGCGAGCAGCTCGTCAGCCCGCTCGCGTCGTCGCGCCGCTGGCCAGCCGAGCAGGCGGGGGACCGTGGCCACGTTCTCGGCGATCGATTGATGGGGGAACAGCCCCACCTGCTGGATGACGTAGCCGATCTCCCGTCGGAGCTCGCTCAGCTCTCGCGTCGCCGCGTCGACGCCGTCGATGAGGATCTCGCCGCCGGTCGGCTCGATGAGCCGGTTGACCATCTTGAGCGAGGTCGTCTTCCCGCAGCCCGACGGCCCGACGAGGACGCAGATCCTGCCCGCCGGAACCGTCAGGGAAAGGTCGTTGACGGCGCCGGGCGCGCCCTTCCGGAGCGCCACGGGGTCGTAGCTCTTCGTGACGTGACGGAATTCGACGGTGGCGGCTCGCGCGGCGGCGGACATGCGCGGAAGGTACGCGACCCGCGGTATCGATGGTGCGGACGACGGTTCGAATCACAACTCGCGCACGAACACGCACGGCTCGTGCGCCTGCTCGTCGCAGCCAGGGTCGACCCATGCTCGTTCGTTCGGCCGTTGTGATTGACGGGCGCGGGGACCGGGAGCATGTCGCGTCAGCCGCGCTCGACGAGTGGCTTGACCTGGCCGATGAACCGCTCGAGCGATTCGACGTCGTACGGTGCCGGCATCTCGGAGATCACGGTCCGGAAGCCGAGCTCGACGTACGGCGCGAGCCGTTCGGCGAGCTGCTCGGGCGTCCCGTTCCAGAACGTGTCGTCGCCCTCGACGTCGGACAGCGGGGTCCGGTTGTGCTCCATGTGCTCGCGCCAGACGCGTTCCGCGTCCGCCTCCGAATCCCGGATGCAGACCTTGACTCCCAAGGTGAACTCGATGTCCGCGACGTCGCGGCCGACCGCCTCGCAGTGCCCGCGCAGGACCTCGACCTTGTGCCGCATGAGCTCGAGCGGACCCATGCCGTTCCACATGTCGGCGTACCTGGCGACGGTTCGCAGCGTCTTCTTCTCGCCGGAGCCGCCGATCATGATCGGGAGGTGAGGCTGGACGGGCGCCGGGTGGTGGATCGCCCGTTCGAACGCGTACGTCGCACCCGGCTTCGATGTCACCTCCTCGCCGTCGAGGAGCCGGCGGACGTCGCCGACGGCCTCGTCGAGCCAGTCAAGCCGCTGGCCGAAGCCAGTTCCGAAGTCGTATCCGTCAGCCTGGTGCTCGTGCTCGAACCAGGCGCCGCCGAGGCCGCAGATGGCGCGGCCGTTCGAGGCATGGTCGATCGTCGCGATCATCTTTGCGACGAGTGCGGGATTCCGAAGCGTGTTCGCGCCGACGAGCAGCCCGAGGCGGGTTCGTTCGGTCGCCATCGCCCACGCGGCGAGGGTCGTGTAGCCCTCGAAGATCGGCTGGTACGGGTCGCCGAAGATGGCGTAGACGTGATCCCATGTCCAGAGGTGGTCGTAGCCGAGCGCGTCGACACGCTTCGCCGCCGCGAGCAGGTCCGACCAGCCCGACGCCTGGCTCCAGAGCAGGATGCCGAGCTCGAGGTTGGGCACTTCGTCCTCCGTGTCAGGCGTTGTCGAGCTCGCGTGAGATCGCGCGCAGGATGAACCGCGCCGCTTCGGCGCTCTTGCCGCCCAGCCGCTGCCCCTCGTCCTGCTCGAGCGCGACCATGAGGTCGGCGAGCATCTGGTCGAGCAGCGGGGTCCGAACCAGCGCGCCGGAGGCGAAGGCGTCATCGAGTCGGGCGACGGCGGCGCGGGCGTTCTCGACCGAATGCCCCTTCGCCTCCATCAGCCCGCGGACGTCGGCTCGTGCCGCGTCCGCCGCCGCGCCCGTGGACGGCACCGGCGTCAGTGACCCGCGGCGTCAGCGGTGACGGTGGGTCGATCTGGCAGGCGGGCGTCGCCGGTCTCGCCGTGTGGCGCTCGCCCGGCCTTCGGAGGCCGACGATCGTGCTCCTTCACCGCCTGCTGGGCCCGCCATTCGTCGTCGAGGATGCTCATCTGGATCTCGTCCCACCAGCGACCGTCGCGCCAGATCGAGCCGCGCGCGCGCCCTTCGATCCGAAAGCCGCACCGGAGATACGTCCGGATCGCCCGTTCGTTGAACTCGAAGACCGCGAGCGCGACGCGGTGCAGGCCGAGGGCACCGAACGCATGGCCGAGCATGAGCTCGGTCGCCTCGCCACCGTAGCCGTTGCCCCACGCGTCCTTCTCGCCGATCGTGATGTGAAAGAGCGCCGAGCCGTTGTCGCCGTCGAGCTGGCTGAAGGCGCAGCTGCCGA
>DASSHA010000015.1:0-7867 GCA_035693145.1 Candidatus Limnocylindrales bacterium | reverse complement strand
CGTCGCCGAAGCAGCCCTTGAGGACCTCGATTCCTTCGGCCAGCCTCGCCTGGCGGGTCCTCGTCGGGTCGAACGCGATGCCGATTGCCTGGTATTCGGGCGCGTTCCAGCCGGCGCCGATGGCAACGTCGAGCCGTCCGCCGGACAGCACGTCGAGCGTGGCCAGGTCCTGGGCGAGGACCGCAGGATGCCGCAGATCGTTGTTGAGCACGAACGTCCCGATTCGCAGGCGCTCCGTCGCCGCCGCAATCGCGGCCATCGCCGGGATCGGCGCGAGCTGGTCGATGAGGTGGTCGGTCAGGACGAGGACGTCGATCCCGATCGACTCGGCACGCCGCGCACGCGCCGCCAGCGTCGGCCCATCGACGACCTCGATCGCGCCCGCAAGAAAGCGGAAGGGCTTCACCACGGGTCGCCGACACGCCAGTCGGAGATGATCTCCGCATCCAGGTCAAGCGGCGGCGTTCGGTCGGTGACGAGGACGAAGATCGCGCCGTCGTCGTCGGTCGTTCGCGCCAGGCCGTCGATCTCGCGGACGAACGTCGGGCCCCGCCAGGGCTGCCAGCCGAGTCGCTCATAGAACGACGGCCGGCCCGTGGCGAGCGCACCCAGCTCGTAGCGCTCGGCGATGAGCCGTCCGGCCTCCTCCATCGCGGCGGACCCGTAGCCGCGGCCCTCGTGCTCGGGCCACGTCGCCACGGCCTCGACGTAGCCCGTGTCGAGGAGATGGCCCGCGGCCTCGATGTCACGCTCCACGACAGCCGCGTGGGCCCGGATCTCGCCGTCGTCCTCGACGAGCACGTGGATGCCGCCGCTGGCGTGCTCCCAGTCGGTCTCGTCGAACTCGCCCGGCGGCCACGCCGCGGCAAACATCGCCCGAAGGACCTCGACCTCCGATGGCGTCAGCTCGGCCGAGTGGACGCGGCGGACGCGCAACGGGTCAGTCGCGGCCACGAAGGAGCGAGACCCGGAACGGTCGCAGCTCCCCCGTCGCGTACCCGCCGGCGATCGTCGGGTCCTCTTCCATGATGCGGCGTGCGGCCGCCTCGTCGGGTGCCTCGAACACGCAGATCCCCGTGTTCGTGTCGCCGAGGGTGGGGCCGACGAGCACGACGACGCCGTCCGCGTGGAGACGCTGCAGGCGCTCGAAATGCTCTCCCCAGACCTGCTTCTCCTCGTCGGTCATCGTCGCCGCGAAGTTCGGCCGGGGCGGATGGATGAAGTAGATCCATTCGGCCATCGCGCCCAAGGCTAGCGCGGCGGGCGAGGCTCACGAGATTACGTGCAGCAGCTCCCCGACGAGGCCGATCTCGTCGGCGTCGGCGACGAAGTTGTTGCCGAACGTGAAGCCGGTGAAGCCGGCCTCGACGTAGGGGCCGAGGCGTTCGGCCGCCTCCTCGACGCTCACCGGCCGGGCCATTCGCCGGCCCGGCGGCTGGCGGTCCACGATCGCCTGGGCGTGGCGCTCGTCACGCGCCGGGATGACAGGCGAGGCCAGCGTCCGCTCGACCGTGTCGGGGTCGCGCCCGATCTCCTCGCAGTACCCGCGCAGGACGTCTGTCTTGTGGTGGAGCCCGTCGAGCCCGAGCGAGCCGAACCAGTGGGTCATGTCCGCGTACTTCGCGGCGATTCGGAGCGTCCGCCGCTCGCCAGCGCCGCCAACGAGGATCGGCGGCCCGCCGCGCTGGATCGGGCGCGGGGCGTTCAGCGCGCGATCGATGCGGTGGTGGGTGCCGTCGTAGCTGGGGCGGTCCTCCCGGAACATCCGGCTGATGATCGCGAGGGCGTCGTCGAGGCGGTCCATCCGCTCGCCGATCGGCGGGAACTCGTAGCCGTAGCCACGGTGCTCGTCCTCGTTCCACGCTGCGCCGATGCCGAGCAGCGCGCGGCCCCGCGAGACCGTGTCGAGCGTCGTGACGATCTTCGCGAGGAACGCCGGGTTCCGGTACGTCACCCCGGTCACGAGCGCCCCGAGGCGGACGCGTCCCGTGCGTTGGCTGAGCGCGGCGAGCGTCGAGTACGCCTCGAGCATCGGTTCCGTCTCCGGCCCGATTCCCGGGATCTGGTAGAGGTGATCCATCACGGTCACGAGCGTGAAGCCGGCGTCCTCGGCGGCCTTCGCGAGCCCCGCGACGTGGTCGAACAGGTCCTCGGGCGCAACGCCGGGGAACGTGAAATCGGGAATGTGGTAGCCGAACCAGACGGGCATCGTTCCTCCCGCTATTGAGTCCCGGCCCGCACCGTAGCGCCTCACTCCCGAACACGCCGCGGACGCCCGGATCCGCAGCTACGACGTCTGTGCGCGGACGGTCGCGCCGCGGAGTCGCGGGATGACTGGCATCGGCGAAAGCCGAGCCGATGTGAGCCACTCAGGCTCGGGGCGACTGGTAAACGACGTTACGGGCCGGTTCTGGATGTTGACGCGACGAGTCCACGCACGGAAGGCGCCCCGCGGCCGGTCCATGCGGCCCCCACCATCGCCAACAGTCACGCGATGACTGAGTGGCGCACACGAGGGGCCCGGCACGGCCGGCGCCGCGAGCCACGCGCACGCGGCAGGTCCGCATGCCGAACACCCTTCCCGAACGAACGAGGACGAGTCGACCGACGAGCACGCGAACCTGCTGGCGACTCACGAACGTTCGTCCGGCTCTTGTGTTTGGCGAACGGTGGACCCGGCCGCGCCGGCCGGGGCCAGCCGACCCTACGCGAGAACGGGCAGCGCTTCGTTCGGGCCTTCCGACGTGATGCCGAAGCCGCCGAACACGCAGACGCCTTCGATCGTCAGGGCCGGTGCCGTCAGGTCCACCGCGTCCTTCCGGCGTCCATCGCCGATCCCGCCGAGCCCAACGACGTGCATCGTGACCGGCCACGACGGCGGGACGATGATCTGGCCGCCGCCGAAGACGACCCGGACCTGCAGCCGAGCGCCACCGGGATCCAGCGTCGCCGACCGGAAGTCGACAACGCCACCCCCGTACCAGCATTCGACCGCGCCGCCACGGAAGGCCGTCGCGGTGCTCGCGAACTCGAGCGGGCCGAAGCTCGCGAGCAGCGAGATCTCGTTCGCCTCAGCGTCATCCTCGACCCGCACCCGCCCGCGCGCAATGAGCGCGCCGACGGCCGCCCCGACGAAGGCGAGGAGCCAGGCGATCCCGAACAGCTTGAGCAACGTCCTCATGCCGACCTCCTGTCGCGCCCCTCGGACGACTCGAAGGCCGGGTCCGTAGCGGCTGCCGCGACTGCCGCAAGCGCTGCGAGCAGCCGGTCGAGCATCGCGATCCGCAGCCGGACCCAGGCGACCTCGTCCGACATTCCCTCGCGCGCCGATTCCGTGCCGTAGCCGAGGGACAGGCGTAGGCCCCGCCGTTGGAGCTCGGCGAGCTCCGAGGATCGGGCGGCGAGGAGGACGGAGCGAAGCGCCGCGCGTTCGTCCGGCGAGACGCGGAGCTCGAGCGTCAGGGTCTCGGCGCTGCTCGGTTCAGGCATGGACGACCTCCGCCGGCGTCTCGGCCGCACCCGCCACGAGCCGCTCCACGACCGCCTGCGTGAGCTGCCAGCCCTTGAGCGGGTCCTTTGGGAGGCGGATCCGGACCTGATTCGAAGCAAACGTGACGTCACCGCCGCGAACGCCGGGTAGCGGCACGCCGCCAAGCAGTCGCATCGCGGTTGCACGCGACAGCGCCGCCCCGAAGCGGACGACGAGCAGCCCGGCCTCGCGCGCGATCGACGAGACGCCGGCCGACTCCGCCCGGAGACGGAGCTCGGCGACCTCGGCGAGCCGGAGGACGGGGGCCGGCATCGGGCCGAAGCGATCGGTGACCTCCTGCCGGAATGCGGCGACATCACCCGGCGTGCGGGCGCGCGCGAGCCGGCGGTACAGCTCGAGCTTCTGCGCCTCATCCGCGACGTACTCGTCCGGCAGATGCGCCTCGAGCGGCAGGTCGACGACGGCCTGTGCCGGCTCGTGGACGGGCGCCCGGCCATCGAACCCGGCCTTCTCCTCCTCGACCGCCTCGGCGAGCAGGCGCGAGTAGAGGTCGAACCCCACGGCCGCCATGTGGCCGGACTGCTCGCCCCCGAGGATGTTCCCGGCGCCGCGGATCTCGAGGTCGGCGAGGGCGATCTGGAACCCGGCGCCGAGCTCGGAAGCGTTGAAGATCGCCTGGAGCCGCTTGCGCGCCTCCTCGCTCATCCGCTCCCGACGCCGATACAGCAGGTACGCATAGGCGCGCCGCGAGGAGCGTCCCACGCGCCCACGCAGCTGGTAGAGCTGGGCGAGCCCGAGCGTGTCCGCCCGGTCGATGATGATCGTGTTGGCATTCGGGATGTCGAGACCGGACTCGATGATCGTCGTGCAGACGAGGACGTCGGCCTCGCCTTCGGCGAACGCGAGCATCACGTTCTCGAGCGTGCCCTCGGGCATCTGGCCGTGCCCGACCACGATGCGGGCGTTCGGCAGCATCCGCCGCAGCTGCTCGGCCTGCGCCTCGATCGTCTCGACCCGGTTGTGGACGTAGAAGACCTGGCCACCTCGGTCCAGCTCACGGAGGATCGCGTCGCGGACGAGCCCCGCGGACGCCTCGGCCACGCGCGTCTGGATCGGCAGCCGGTCCTCGGGCGGCGTTTCGATGACCGAGAGGTCGCGGATCCCGGCGAGGGCGAGGTTGAGCGTCCGCGGGATCGGCGTCGCCGAGAGCGTCAGCACGTCCACCTCGCGACGGAGCTGCTTGAGCCGCTCCTTCGCGGCGACCCCGAAGCGCTGCTCCTCGTCGACGACGACGAGCCCGAGGTCGCGGAACCGGATGTCCTTCGAGAGCAGCCGATGGGTCCCGATGACGATGTCGACCGACCCGTCGGCGAGCCCGGCCACCGTCCGCTTCTGCTCGTGTGCCGAGACGAAACGCGACAGCAGCCGGACCTGTATCGGGAACGCGCCGAATCGCTCCGAGAACGTCCGGAAGTGCTGCGCCGCGAGGACCGTCGTTGGAACGAGCACGCCGACCTGCGTGCCGTCCTGGATCGCCTTGAACGCGGCTCGCAGTGCGACCTCGGTCTTGCCGTAGCCCACGTCGCCGACCACGAGGCGGTCCATCGGGCGCCCCGCCTCCATGTCGAGCTTGGTCTCGACGATCGCGCGGAGCTGGTCCTGCGTCTCCTCGTACGGGAACGAGGCCTCGAGCTCGCCCTGCCATGGCGTGTCGTCGCCGAACGCGTGGCCATGCGCCCGGTTGCGCGCCGCGTACAGCTCGAGCAGGTCCTTGGCGAGGTCCCCGACGGCCTTGCGGACCCGCTGCTTCGTCCGGAGCCACTCCGTGCCGCCGAGCTTCGAGAGCTGGGGGCGCTCGCCGCCCGCGTAGCGGCTGATCCGGTTGATCTGCTCGACCGGCAGGAAGATTCGGTCGCCCCCGGCGAAGGAGAGCTCGAGGTAGTCGCGCTCGTCGCCCTCGCCGGCGGAGCGCCGCAGCATCTGCTCGTAACGCGCGATCCCGTGGTCGACGTGGACGACGAGATCGCCCGGCGTGAGCCGTTCGAGGATGTCGCGCGGGACGACCCGACGCAACGCCTTCGGTCGGCGGACGCGGACGGACCCGAACAGCTCGCGGTCGGTGACGAAGGCGAGGCGCTCCGGGCCGCCCTCGAACCCGCCGTTCAGCGATCGCTCGACGATCGCGATGGCCCCTGGCGGCGGCGGCTCGACGATGCGCTGGACGACGGCGGTCGCATGGCCGGCGTCCGCGAGGAGCTCGGAGAGGCGCGCGCCCTGGTCGGATGCGAGGACGATCCGCTCGCCTTCCTCACGCCAGTGGTCGACGGCGTCGGCGATCGTGGCCGTCCGGCCGGGCGGCAGGACGGGCTCACGCCACCCGAACAGGTCGCCCGAGGAGAGACCGCCGCCGGCGATCGCCACGCTCTCCGGCGGTTCGGACTCCCAGGTCAGCTCCAGCGTGCGGGCCCGGACCAGCGCCGTCTTCCACTCGCGCCGCCCGAGATATGTCGACGGCCAGTCCGCCGGCAGGTCGCCCGCGGCGGTCAGCTCGCCGTGCCGCTCGTCGGCCTGGCGCCACAGGAACTCGGCGGCGTCTGCGACGTCACCCGGCTCGTCGATGACGAGGAGCGTGCCCGCCGGGAGATGGTCGAGGCCGGTCGCCGGGGCGAGGAGCGGCGCCCATACCTCGGCCGCGTCGCCGACAGCGATCGCGCGTGAGCCTTCACCTGCCTCGAACCGGGCGAGATCGGCGGCCAGCCGCTCGGGGAGCCGTGCGGCCCGCCGACCACCGATCCGATCCCGAAGCGGACGCGCCCCGGCGGCCGGGGCGAGAAACTCGGTGGCGGGCAGGAGCGTGAGCGATTCGACCGCCCGCACCGTCCGCTGGTCGGTCGGGTCGAACGCCCGAAGCGAATCGACCTCGTCGCCGAACAGCTCGATCCTGACCGGCAGATCGGCCGACGGCGGGAACACGTCGACGATCCCACCACGACGAGCGTACTCGCCGCGCCCGGCGACCTCGAGGACGGCCGCGTAGCCGAGATCGAGGAGCTCGTGCAGGAGGGACTCCTGCGCAACGCGCGCGCCGACGCGCAGGG
Source organism: Candidatus Limnocylindrales bacterium (assembly GCA_035693145.1). Lineage (GTDB taxonomy): Bacteria > Chloroflexota > Limnocylindria > Limnocylindrales > CSP1-4 > DASSHA01. The sequence goes on along the minus strand of DASSHA010000015.1, from coordinate 1,279 downwards.
ATCGCGGCTCTGCGTGCAGGTCCTCCGGCCGGAGCGTGTGCTGGACGAGCGACTGAACGCTCGCGACGAGCACGCGGGCCCGCCCGCTTCGCCAGGCGGACAGCGCCGCGACCCGGGCAGCGGTCTCGTCGGGCACCAGCTCACTGCGCTCGTAGGCGAGCGCCGTCCGGGGTTCGAGCACGGCGATCCGGTCGGTCCCGCCGAGCCATGCGGCCAGCTCCTCCGCGACCCGGTCGCCGATCTCGGCGTCGCGGGCGATCCAGCAGATCCGCTCAGCCGCGGCGAGCGAGAGCGCGGCCGCGAGGAAGCTCTTTGCCCCGTGTGGCACCGACGTCAGGCCGGCGTGCCTGCCGCGCGTCCCTGGCTCGTCGCCGGCCGATCCGAGCCGCTCCCGCAGCGCGGCGAAGGCCCCCGTCGCCGCGACGAGCGGCGGAAGCGTCGAGATGTCGGGCGTCCGGCGACCGCCGCGGGCCCGCTCGGCAGGACCGCTGCGCGCCCGTCCCGGCCGTGCGCGTTCGGCCGCCTTCAGGCGCTCCGCACCGTCGCGGCCAAGCTCGACCTCGGCATCCGCGCTCTCGCGATCGAGGTCGACGTCCGCCTCGGTCGTGGCCGCCGCCGCGCGTCGCTCCGCCCAGTCTCGCGCGACCTTCTCGGCGACCCGTCGCTCGCGCGTGCCGCGGCCTCGCAGCCGATCAGCGACCTGGCGGTTCCGCTGGTCCGTCACTGGCGGGCCGGCCCGGGCTCGGTCGCCGGCCGGACCTTGCGCCAGCCGGTCTTCGTTCGCCGAATGCCGTTCTCGTCCGGCGGACCCTCCACCTCGCCCGGCGGTGCGACCCGATCCTCGTCGGCGGGCCGGAGCTCGAAGCCGTTGAACCGGTTCGCGGCCTTGCTCGTCCCTTCCCGCGCCCATGTCTCGACCGCGTCCGCGGCCGCGTCGAGCAGCTCGTCGAGCCGCTGTTTCTCGTCGGGGCCGAACTGGCTGAGGACGTGCCCGCGCCACGCGCCGGCGGCGCCGGCCGGCTCACCGATCCCGACGCGCAGCCGCGCGAACTTCTCGTTGCCGAGCTCCTCGATGATGGAGCGCAGCCCATTGTGCGTGCCCGCGCTGCCACCCTCGCGGAGTCGGAGCTTCCCGAACGGCAGCGCGAGATCGTCGGCGACGACGAGCATGTCGTGGAGCGGGGCGTGCTCGCGGGCAAGCAGCTTGCGAACCGCGATCCCGCTGTCGTTCATGTACGTGAGGGGCTTCGCGAGGGTGAGGTCCAGTCCGTGGAAGCGG
>DASSHA010000014.1:0-4610 GCA_035693145.1 Candidatus Limnocylindrales bacterium | reverse complement strand
CGGACAGCTCCCTGGCGGCGTCCGGGCCGCCGGCCAGTCCGGGCGCTCTCGCCTCGCCAACGCCGTTCGCGACGCCGACCCGCTCGGTGACCCCGACGCCGACCGCCTTGCAGACCGAGACGCCGCCGCCCAGTCCTTCGGGCGGCGGCTCGCGGTGAGAGCACCGCGGCCGCGCGGCGTTCCCCGCGGTCGGCGATCAGTCCACGATGGCTGTTGCGGCGCTCGCCCGGTGATCGAAGTCCCGCTCTTCCCGCTTCACGCCGTCCTCTGTCCGGGCGTGCCGATGCCGCTCCACGTGTTCGAGCCACGCTACCGGGCGCTCGTCCGGCAGTGTCTGGCCGACAACACGCCGTTCGGCGTCATCCTCATCCGCGAGGGCCGCGAGGTGGGTCCGGGGTCGCTTGCGGTGGCGGAGATCGGCACGTTCGCCGAGATCCGCCAGGCGACCCGCTACGAGGACGGCCGGTTCGACGTCACGGCCAACGGCACGGGGCGGTTCCGGCTGATCCGGGTGATCGTCGGTCGCGACCCGTTCCTCGTCGGTGTCGTCGAGCCGCTCGATGACGAGCTCGGCGATCCGGCGACGGCGCGGGCCTTGTCGGTCGCAGCGACGCATCGCTTCATCCGCTACCTCGAGCTCCTCCAGCCGGGCGATGGCGAGTCGGCTGCGGAACCGCCGATCCGCGCCGAGATCGACCTCCACATCACTGCCGAGCCGTCGTCGGCGCCGGCGGCGGAGACCTTCGGTCCGGACGCGGCCGCGGAGACGGTCGAGATCTCGTCGGCCGACCTGACGATCCCCGACGAGCCCACCGCCCTCAGCTATCTCCTCACGGCGATCGTCGAGCTCGACCTGCCGCGTCGCCAGGCGCTGCTCGAAGCGGCGACGACCGAGCTGCGGCTGGGCGCGCTGGCGGCCGTCCTCGACCGCGAGATCGATCTCCTCGGTCGGCGGTTGCGGATCTTCTCGCCCGAGCCGCGCGTCCCCGCGGTCCGTCGGAACTGACGGCCGCCGTGTCCAGCGAGCCGGCCCGGCGATCGGAGGTCCTGCGCAGGGTCGAGATGGTCCGGGCACTGACCGAGGCACGCGGCGGCACGGCGGCGCTCCTCTGGTCGCGCCGGACCTTCGCCTGGCTGACGTTGGGCGGCCTGAACCATGTGGCGATCGGCACCGAGACCGGCGCCGCGCCGTTGCTCGTGACCGGTCGCGACGTCGTCGCGATCAGCCCGAACATCGAAGCCGGCCGTCTCGCGACCGAGGAGCTCGCCGGCCTGCCGATCGAGGCCGTCGCCGTCCCGTGGTGGGAGCCCGAGGCCATCTCGTCCGAAGCCGTTCGGCGTGCGGGTGGGCCGCTCCTCACGGACGCCGACCTCGAGGACGGGCTCGTGCCGGTCCGCAGCCGGCTCGGCGATATCGAGCAGGATCGAATGGTCGCGATCGGCGCGGCCGTGGCGACGGCGCTCGACGGAGCCCTTCGGGCGGTCGCCGACGGGACCACCGAATCCGAGCTCGTCGCGCTGCTCGAGGCGCGCCTGGCGGGCTTTCGGACGCCCGTCCTCCTGTCCGCGGCCGACGAGCGAATCGAGCGCTTCCGACACCCACTCCCTACGGGCGCGCCGATCCGCCGACGCGTCATGCTCGTCGTGGTCGCCGAACGCTGGGGCCTGCACGTCGCCGCGACGCGGTTTCGCGAGCTCGTCCCGCCGGCCGCGCCGCTTGCGGCGACGATCGAGGCGACGCGACGGGTCGAGGCCGCGATCCACGGCGCGACGCGCCCCGGGGCCACGCTCGGGGAGGCATTCGATGCCGCTCGCGCCGCGTATGCCGCCGAGGGCGTGCCCGACGAGTGGAAGCTCCACCATCAGGGCGGCACGATCGGCTACCAGGGTCGCGAACGGATCGCCGTGCCGGGCGACCCGACACGGATCGAGCCGGGCATGGCGTTCGCCTGGAACCCCTCGATCACGGGCGCCAAGGCCGAGGACACGTTCGTCCTCGACGCGAGCGGAGCTCGCCGGCTCGTGACGGTCGCGCCGATCGAACCTCAGCGGGTCTCGAACGACCGCTTCGAAAGGCCGTAGGCGAAGCCCTCGATCCGGTGCTCCGGCGGCGCGTCGGGGTTCGCCAGGGAGCCGAGCGTCACGAACAGTGGCGCGAAGTGCTCGACGGTCGGATGTGCGTGCGGCATCCCGGGAGCCTGGTGGCGGAAGGCGAACAGCTCGTCGAGGTCGCCGCGATCGAGCGCCTCGCGCGCCCAGCGGTCGAACTCCTTCGACCATTCGGGGGGCACCGGCTTGCCCAGGAAGGAGTCGTGGACGAACGGCAGCCCGTGGGTCAGGAACCCGCTGCCGACGATGAACACGCCTTCGTCGCGCACCGGCGCGAGGCGTCGGCAGACCTCGAAGAGATGCTCCCGATCGAGGTCGGGCATCGACATCTGAGGACGGGCATGTTCGCGTCGGGGTACATCGCCTTGCCCACGAGCCCTTCTGTGCTTGACGCCGGTCGGATGCTCGTGATCTATCCCCGCCGCGCAAGGCGAGCGGAGGGCGGCGAACGGATCTAGGGTCGCGGCGGCCCGGTCCGGATTCGCTCCCGCAGCCGGGGCACCGTCGGGGTGCTCCAGTCCGCCTCGATCCACCACGTCGCGCCTGCGGCGGCGAGGGCCGCGACACGCTCGACGCTCGTGCCTCCAGGGGTCGTCCGACCCTCGACCGTGATGGCGAACGGAGCGGCCGGCGCGCCGGGCTCCTGCGGACGTTCGCGCGAAACCCGCGCCGCGAGCGTTCGAACCTGCTCCACGTCGTCGGTCTGCGGCATGATCCCGTCGAATCGGAGCGCGCGCGCAACCGACCGCTCGCTCGACAAGGTGGCCGCGACCCAGATCGGGATCCGCGGCCGCTGAACGGGACTCGGGGCGAAGGCCATCGGGCCGAACCGGTAGTGGCGGCCCTCGAAGCCGAACGCCTCGCCGCTCCAGAGCCCTTCGAGGATGGCCAGCGACTCGTCGAGCCGCTCGGCGCGCACCCTGGCATCGACGCTCTCTCCGACGTTGCCGAAGCCCTTGTCGTCGAGCGCCCCGAGCCCCACCGGGACGACCAGCCGGCCGTTCGACAGGCGGTCGAGCGTCATCGTCTCGCGTGCGAGCTTCCACGGCCTCCGGCGCGCCGGTGGAGTGAGGATCGCGCCCAGGCGAACTCGCTCGGTCGCCATCGCCATCGCCGCCATGACGATCCACGGGTCGTACGTGTCGACGTCGCCGACGGCGATCCCGTCCCAGGTGAAGACGCCGTCCCAGCCGGCCGCCTCGGCCTCCGCGGCGAGCGCTGCGGCGGTCCGCGGGTCGCCCGCCGTGACGATGAACCCGTACTGCATCCGCCTCAGTCGTCCGAGAAGCGCTCTTCCTTCCAGGGATCGGCGTGATTGTTGTAGCCGTAGCGCTCCCAGAACCCGAGCCGGTCCTGGGCCACGAACTCCAGGCCGCGGATCCACTTGGCGCTCTTCCAGAAGTAGCGCTTCGGGAGGACGAGTCGGAGGGGGTAGCCGTGCTCGGCCGCCAGTGGCTCGCCGCCGAACGTGTCGGCGAGGATGACGTCGTCGTCGTCGAGCACCTCGAGCGGAACGTTCGTCGTGTAGCCCTGCTCAGCGTGCTCGACGACGAAGTTCGCCGTCGGGCGAACCTGCGCCAGGCGGAGGATCTCCTGGATCGCCACGCCCTCCCAGTCGGTGTCGAGCTTCGACCAGCGGGTGACGCAGTGAATGTCCGTGTGGAGCGTCCTGCGGGGCAGCTCGCGGAACTGCTGCCACGTGAGCGTGAACGGATTGTCGACCTCGCCGAAGACGCGGAAGTCCCAGGTCGCGAGGTCGACGGTCGGGACGGACCCGTAGTGGAGGACAGGGAACTTCTCGGTGACGTACTGGCCCGGAGGGACGCGTTCTGCGACCGCCGGATCCATCGTCTTCGCACCGAACAACCGATCGAACATGCGCTGCTCCCTCCTGGTCGGAGCATTGTCGCCCGTCGACGTGACGGTCGTGCGTCGCAGCGAATCCAGCGGCGGCGTCCGGCGCGCCGTCATGCCTGTCGTCCGGCGCATCGTCACGTCCGCCGCGCCGCGCGTCGCCGTCTCCGCCAGCGGCCCGTCGAGTGCGCCGTACGGGCGCCGGCCTCGCCTCTCCGCCAGCGGCCCGTCGAGTGGACCGTACCGGCGCGCCCGCCCCGCCTCTCCGCCAGCGGCCCGTCGAGTCGGCCGTACGGCCGCCCGCCCCGCCTCTCCGCCAGCGGCCCGCCCAGTGGGCCGCTGACAGCGGGTCTTGCCGAAGGCTCGTCCGATGGGCCGCTGTCAGCGCGCCGGCTCGACGCCTGCCGGGCGCGAGCGTGGGCGTCCAGCGGCTCGAAGCGCCTGCCCGGCATCAGGCAGCGTCGCGCCCGAGTCGTGGGAATCTGGCAGGAGCGGCGGCGTCCGATCCGGGACAGCGTCTTGACCGACACGGCGCGATCGCGGCAGCGCGCCGAGGCAACAGCCGGCCCGGCCGCGAAACACGTGGCTCTGACGAGCGAACGGAGCGGCACTCGGACGAGTGAACGGAGCGGTGAGCGTGAGGGCGT
>DASSHA010000013.1:0-10624 GCA_035693145.1 Candidatus Limnocylindrales bacterium | reverse complement strand
CACGCGGCGCGAGGGGCCGCGGGGCGAGGGCAAGGCGGGGCGGGGCGGGGCGCGAGGGACGCGGCGCGAAACCCGAGCGGCCGAGCGGCCAGCGGAGCCGCGCGAATTGGAATCAGGAAAGGAGTGGTGCCCAGGCCGGGACTTGAACCCGGATGAGTTGCCTCATACGCCCCTCAAACGTACGCGTATACCAATTCCGCCACCTGGGCCCGGATGTCGAGCGTTCGGCCACCGAGGGAGTGGTACCGAGGAAGGGATTTGAACCCATACGCCCCTTACGAGGCACTAGCTCCTGAGGCTAGCGCGTCTACCAATTCCGCCACCTCGGCCCGGCCAAGCGCTCGCCGATCCCGAAAGGATCGACGACGAGCGCGGAGTTTAGCAGCCGAACGCCCTGGCCCGCCATTCCAGTCGGACCTAGGCGGTCGTCGGCGCAAACAGGAACGAGACGAGCGAGAAGAGGACGAACAGGACCGCCAGGGCGATCGTGAACTGCCAGAGGCGCCGTTCGATGCCGCGGCGGCTCCGGTACACCGCGGAATCGCCGCCGAACGTCCCGGACAGCCCCGTCCCGCGCGACTGGAGCAGAACCGCGGCCATCAACGCGATGCTGACGAGGATCTGGCCGATGGCCAGGAACGGGTTCATGGTCGAACAACCCTCGAGTGACTGGGACCGCCGGATGCTAGCACAGCGTCTCCCCGCGACCCGACCGGCGTAACCCCGCGTCAGCGGCCGGCGCGCCCTTGCGCGGCGACCGCAGCGGCCTTCGCGGCGGCGGCGTCCGCGTCGCCGAGATAACGGTGCCCGGTCGGCCGCAGGGCATCGTCGAGCGTGTAGACGAGCGGGATGCCCGTCGGGATGTTCAGCCCGACGATCTCCGCGTCCGAAACCCCGTCGAGGTACTTCACGAGGGCCCGCAGGCTGTTGCCGTGGGCGGCGACGATCGGACGCCGGCCCTCGCGGAGCGCGGGCGCGATCGTCGACTCCCAGTACGGCAGGAACCGCGCGACGGTGTCGGCGAGCGACTCCGAGCGTGGCAGCTCGTCGGGCGGAACTTGTGCGTAGCGCGGGTCGCGCGCGGCGGACCGTTCGTCGCCGGGATCGAGTGGCGGCGGCGGGATGTCGTAGCTGCGTCGCCAGATCATCACCTGCTCCTCGCCGAACTCGGCCGCAGTCTCGGCCTTGTTCAGCCCCTGGAGCGCGCCGTAGTGGCGCTCGTTGAGCCGCCAGCTGTTGTGGACCGGGATCCACATCCGGTCCATCTCGTCGAGGACGATCCAGAGCGTCCGGATCGCGCGGCGCAGGACCGAGGTGTACGCCACGTCGAACGTGAATCCTTCGTCCCGCAGGAGCGTCGCGGCGTCAGCGGCCTCGACTCTCCCCTGCTCCGAGAGGTCGACGTCAGTCCAGCCGGTGAACCGGTTCTCACGGTTCCAGGTGCTTTCGCCGTGGCGGAGCAGGACGAGATCGGGCATGGGTCCTCCGGGTGGTCGCGTCGCGGCTCAGGCGACCGCGCCGCGACGGGCGCGCGCCGTCAGCGCCGCCCGAGCGACGATGCCGGCCATCTCGTCGGGCTTGAGCGATGCGCCCCCGACGAGCGCGCCGTCGATGGCAGGTTCCGCCAGGAACTCGCCGATGGTCGCGCTGGTCACCGAGCCGCCGTAGAGGATCGGGACGCGGGCGGCGGCGGCTTCGTGCCCGAGGGCGGCGAGCGTGCCGCGGATCGTTTCGGCCATCGCCGCCGCGTCGGACCCGCGCGCCGTCCGGCCCGTCCCGATCGCCCAGCACGGCTCGTACGCGATCGTCAGCCCGGGCGGAGGTTCGATGCCCTCGAGGCAGCCGATGACCTGGCCGGTGACGACGTCCCCGGCGCGTTCGGCATCGTGGTCGTCGAGCTGCTCCCCGACGCACAGGATCGTCCGAAGACCGGCCTCCGCCGCGCGCCGGATCTTCTCGTTGATCAGCTCGTCCGTCTCACACGCGTCGCGGCGGCGCTCGCTGTGGCCGACGATGACCCAGCTCGCGAGACCGTCGAGCATCGCCGCGCTGACCTCGCCGGTGTACGCGCCGGCGACCTCGTTGTGGACGTTCTGCGCCCCCACGCCGACGTCGCGTCCGGCCGGTTCTGCAGCGAGCGCATCGCGAACGGCCGCGAGACAGACGAACGGCGGGCAGAGCACACGGACGACGTCCGGCTCGTTCGTCCGGCGGGCGATGAGCGTCGCGAGCTCTCCGGCATCGGCCGGCGTCGTGTGCATCTTCCAGTTCGCGACGACGATGACCGGGCGTGCTGCGGGAGCCACCGGGCGATCATGCCAGAGGTGCCGCGACCGCTGCCCGCGAGCCTGCACGCCGTCCGCGGACCACCTGCTCAGCCGGCACGCCGCCCGGCGCGGGCGAGCCCCGGGTCGTCGCGATCGTCATGCAGGGCAAGCTGCTCGACACGATCGAAGGCCCGTTGGACGGCCGACCGGTGGAGCGCGAGGCGCTCGGCGAGCTCGGTCAGCGTCGCCTCCGGTGTCGCACGCCGGGCGTCCGCGACGAGCCGGACGGTGTACGGCTGCCCGGCGAGCCGTCCGTCGGCCTCGAGCGCGTCGATCGCCGCCAGCTGACGGCCGGCGGCGAGGACGGCCCGCTGCAGGTTCGCTGACTCGGCGTTGACGACGCGATTGAGATCGCCGCGCACCGAGCGTGAGACCTGACGAGCCTCGAGCTCGAGCAGCGCGGCTCCCGCGCCGATCCTGCGCAGGAATGTCGCGATCCGTTCGCCGCTCTTCCAGGTCACGACGCCGGCGCCGCGCCGAAACCGGACGGCCGCGGGCAGCTCCAGGTCGTTGAGCCGCTCCGCGAGGACCGCGGCGTCGCCCGGGGCGACGACGAACTCGAGATGCGCACGACCCGCGGCGAGGCTGAGCGAACCGTGGGCCAGGAAGATGCCGCGCAGCCACGCCAGCCGGCAATGCTCGGCGGCCTGCCGCCAGTCGAACGGGCCGCCGTCGCCCGCCTCGCGGGCGAGCCGGAACGAGGTCCGCGCCAGCTCCCGGCGGCGGCGGGCGGGCGCGCCTGCGAGCGCGGTCGCCTCAGCCAGCCGATCGCATCGCCGCGCCGGCTCGATCCCGGCGAGCTCGAGCCGGATGGCGGCCACGAGATCGCGCTCGGGGCGCGTCACGGTCAGGCGGTCCGGGCGATCCGGGGCCGACGCCGCGACCCGTCGCGCTCGATGATCCGGGCGATCGCGGCCGCGAGCTTGTGCGCGTCGTGATGGTGCGCGTTGTCGGCGTCCACGACGTCGTCGAGGACGAGCTTCGGGACCGGGCTCGTGCGCGGCGGCCAGCGCAGGCGGACGGATTCGGCCTGCCAGTCGATCGGTGTTCGAGCCCCGAACTGGTTGTTGCCGAGGACGACATCGACGAGCCCCGGGGCGGTGTGACCGGCGAGGGCCTCGAGGTGGTCGGCGAGGTCGAGGTCCGTCGTCTCGCCGAGCTGGGTCGCGACGTTGCACACGAGGATCCGGAGGGCCGACGATGCGAGGACGGCGTCGCGGATCTGGGGCAGGAGCAGGGCCGGCAGGATGCTCGTGAAGAGGCTGCCGGGCCCCATGACGATCGCGTCCGCCTCCGCGATCGCCCTGAGCGCGTCGTCGCTCGCACGGACGTCGTTCGGGGTCACCCAGACGCGTTCGATGCCCGCCCGGCGCGCGATGTGCGACTGTCCGTGGACCTCAGTCCCGTCGGCGAGGCGGGCGTGGAGGGTGAGCGGCGCGGCCGTGACCGGCAGCACATGCCCGCGGACCGCGAGGACGCGGTTCATCTGCCGAACTCCCTCCTCGAAGTCGCCGCCCTCGATCGCCGTCAGCGCCGCGATCAGGAGATTCCCGACGGCATGGCCCCGCGGGTCCGGCGACGAGGCCTGGTCCGTGCTGGAGACGAGCGCCCCCACGGGAAAGCGGTACTGGAGGAGGTCGGCCATCAGCGGTTCGGCGTCGGCAAGGGCGACGATGCAGTTGCGGATGTCACCGACCGGCGGGATGCCGAGCGAGGTCCGCAGCAGGCCGGACGATCCTCCGTCATCGGCGACGGTGACGACCGCGGTCAGGTTGCTCGTCTGTTCCTTGAGCCCCCGCAGGAGCGCCGACAGCCCCGTCCCGCCGCCGATCGCCACGATCCTCGGCCCGCGGGCGAGGAAGCGCTTCTGGTAGATGACCTCGACGAGCGGCGTCGGTGCGTCGCCGCCCGGTCGAAACGGCTCCATGAGGTTCCGCACCAGCCGGACCGAGCCGACGACGAACATCGTGATCCCGGCCGCGGCGAGGATCAGCGCGCGGGCGTCGTACGGCAGGAACTGGAGGGTCACGACCGACACGGCGTCCTGGGCCGGACCGGCGACGTCGACATCCCGGTAGATCTGGCGGAGGAAAAGTGCGCCGGCGAGCGCGAGCCCGAGCTCGCCGAAGAAGACGAGCAGCAGCCAGCGCTTGACGCCCATCCCCGGTCGCAGCCAGCCTCGCAGGTTCATCGCTCGGTGAGGCCCGCGTTCAGGTGCGTTCGAGCTCGCGGTGGAAGACCGAGACCGGCCCGAAGTCGCGCTCGCGAAGCCACGTCGCGAGCTCCTCGGCGATGACGATCGAGCGGTGGTAGCCGCCGGTGCAGCCGATCCCGATCGTCAGGCGGGTCTTTCCCTCGGCGACGTAGTTCGGGACGGCGAAGTCGAGGAAGTCGCGGAGGAAGGCGAGAAACCGCGCGGCGGGCGGCTGGTCGAGGACGAACGTCCGGACCTCGTCGGTCAGGCCGGAGAGCGACCGCAGCCGGTCGATGTAGAACGGGTTCGTCATGAAGCGGACGTCGAAGACGAGGTCGGCCTCGAGCGGAACGCCGTGCTTGAAGCCGAAGCTGATGAGCTGGACCGCCAGCCGATCCGGCTCCGCGGCGTTGCCGATGTGGTTGAACAGCTGCTCGCGCAGCTCGCGGAGCGACAGCGCGGACGTGTCGATGACGACGTCCGCCTCGGCGCGAATCGGCTCGAGGAGGGCGCGCTCGGCCGCGATCGAGCTCGCGATCCCCCGCCCCGAGGACAGCGGATGGCGATGCCGCGTCTCCGAGAAGCGCCGGAGGAGAATCTCGTCCCGCGCCTCGAGGTAGAAGACCTGGGGCGGGATCCCACGCCCCTCGAGCGCGCCGCGCATCGCGGCGAACGCGAGCGGCGTGTCGCCTGATCGCACGTCGAGGACGATGGCGACCTTTGCGAAGCGGTCGGGATCATCCGACACGAGCTCCGCGAGCTCGGGCAGGAGCTCGCCCGGCAGGTTATCGACGACCGTGTAGCCGAGATCCTCGAACAGCTTCGCGGCCGCGGTCTTCCCCGCTCCTGACAGGCCGGTCAGGATGACCACGTGGGGGCTGGCGGCCGGGACGGACCCGGCGCCGCCCTCGATCGCCTCGTCGACGGGGGGTCGTGTCGTGGCGGCCATCGCCGGCGAGTGTACGGCTACCGTCCGGACCGGCGAATGAACCAGATCGAGATCTCGAACAGGACGTACATCGTCAGGCCCAGCACGGTCGGGCTCACGATGTCGCCGCCCGGCGTCACGACCGTCGAGAACAGGGCGATGCCGACGATGACGTAGCGCCGGACGGCGCGCAGCCGCTGCGAGGTCACGATCCCGACGCGCGACAGGCCCAGGAGCAGGATCGGGAACTCCATCATCAGCCCGAACGCGAGGAACAGCGTGGTGATGAACCCGAAGTAGTTGTTCATCGTGATCTCGGCCCGGTTCACGCCCGGGATCTCGAACCCGAGCAGGAAGCCCATGGCGTACGGCAGGATCACGTAGGCGATGACGACGCCGATGACGAACAGGAGGAGCGCCAGCGGGAGCCACGGGCGGACGACCTTGCGCTCCTCGGTCGTGAGCCCCGGGGCAACGAACGCCCAGAGCTGGTACAGCAGGACGGGCATCGCCAGGATCAGCCCGACGGACACCGAGATCTTGATGTAGACGAAGAAGGCCTCGCCCGGGCTCAGGAAGATGAGCTGCCGATCACCGATCGGCGCACGCAGGAAGTCCATGAGCTTCGGCGTCGCGATCCAGCCGACGATCGTCCCGGCGACGATCGCGAGGATCGACTTGACGATCCGGTTGCGGAGCTCCGCGAGGTGGTCGACGAGCGTCATCACCGTCTCGCCCGTCGGCGTGGCGGGCGGCCCGGGAGGCGGAGTCAGGGGGTCGATCGGGCCCCGCCCGGGCGGGCGGGCGTCGTCGCCGTAGGTGTACGCGTCGGCCATCGGTTCGCGGCCGGTTCAGCCCTTCGGCTCGGTCGAGATCTCGTTCGGGGCCTTCTGGTTCGAAAGCGTGTTGGGCGCCGGCGACGGGACCGTGCTCGGCGATTCGCCGACCGGGTGCGCCGCGTCCGCTGACGTGGGCGACGTGGGGACTGGTGTGGCCGTCGGCGCGGCACCGGCCGCGGGCGCCGCTGGTGCCGCGGGCGCATCGATGCGGGCGGCGTCCTGGACGTCGGTCGCGGCCTTGCGGAACTCGCGAATGCTCTTGCCCAGCGCGCTCCCGACCTCGGGCAGCTTGCCCGGACCGAGCACGAGCAGCGCGATCACGAGGACGACGATCAACTCGAGCGGTCCGATGTTGAACGGCATGCGGTTCGGGGACCTCGAATGTGCCGGGGACGGCGTCAGACGGCCCGCCGGCTCGATCGACTAGGCTAGCACAGCGAGCCGTGCCGACCAGTTCCGCGCGGCAGCGGCAAGCGCGTCGGCAGGGTCGCCCGGAGCGGTCCCGGCCGCGCCGAGAATCGCGCGTCCCACGTTCACGACCAGCCCGCCGCCGGCACGGCCACCGCCGGGTGGAACGGCGGCCGGTCCGGCGCGCCGGACGGCCTCCAGGTCGCCGCCCTGGGCGCCGAGCCCGGGAACGAGGAATGCGAGTCCCGGGACCGCAGCGCGGATCGCGGCGAGCTCGGCGGGTGCGGTCGCGCCGACGACGAGGCCGACGGTTCCCGCGCTCGCCTCCGGCCATGCAGCGACGGCACGCGCGACGCGCACAGCGAGCGTTTCACGGGCGGGCTCCGGTCCGCCAGCCTGCCCCGGATCACCCACGGCGAGGCCCTGGAGCTCGTCCGCGCCGGGGTTCGAGGTGCGACAGAGCAGGTACGAGAACCGATCGGCCCGTTCCAGGAGCGGCAGGATCGCAGCCCGGCCGAGGTACGGATTCAGCGTGATCGCGTCGGCGCCGAGCGCGCCGAAGAGCGCGACCGCGAGCCGTGCCGACGTCGAGCCGATGTCACCGCGCTTGCCGTCGAGGATGACCGGCACGTCGGCCGGAACGAGCGCACGGAGCCGCTCCAGCGCCGCAATGCCGCGGGACCCGAACGCCTCGTAGAAGGCGAGGTTCGGCTTGACCGCGGCGACGAACGGAAGGCAGGCCTCGAGCGCGACGCGGGCGAACGCCTCGACACCGGCGACATCGCGCCCGAAGCCCGCGGGGAGCGCGTCCGGGTCCGGGTCGAGCCCGAGGCACAGGACCGTCCCGACTGCTCCCGACCGCGCTGCGAGTCGTTCGAGGTACGTCGTCAACGGTCTCCCCGGCAGTGCGCAGTCGCGACCCTCCGAGGGCCGAGGCGACTCCCCTGCGAGCCATCGGACCGAGGATTCACGGGATCTCGGAGGGGGGCTGCCCCGAAGCCGTCGGCGGCGTCGGTGATGCGCCGGACCCGACGGGCGTGCGCTTGTCGAGCGGCACGAACCAGTCCGGCCGCGACGCGCCGTCCAGCCCGCTGACGGTCGTCATGTCGATCGTGTCGCGGACCGTCCAGGTCGGAGCGCCGCCGTCGAGCCGGGCGACCTTCAGGTCGACGATCCCGTTCTCCTGGTGGAGGTACGCGACGGCGTCGCCGTTCGGTGACCAGGCCGGTGAGAACGATCGATCGTCGTTCGTGATCCGCAGCAGCTCGGCGCCCGTGTCCGCGTCGAGAACCACGACGTCCGTGCCCTGGGTCGACGTCTTCGTCGCCGCCAGGTAACGCCCGTCGGGCGACCAGCTGGGAGCCTCATAGCCGGCCCCCGTGATCGCCGCCGCTCGACGCGCCTTCGGGTCGTATCGCCAGATCGACGGCGCGCCGCGAGAGGTTCCGGCGTCGCGCGCGTTGCGCGTGTAGGCGAGGTACCTGCCGTCGGGCCGCCAGGCCGGGTCCTGATGCCCGAGCGGTGGCGATTCCGGCGCGTTCGCGACCGTCAGTCGACCCGTCGCGAGGTCGAACGTCTGGAGCACGACGTCCCGTCCGTTCTGGCGCGGGTTCGGCGCATCCGACACGAGCGCGAGCGTCTTCCCGTCCGGTGACGGCGTCGGCTGCCGCAGCCAGTAGAACCAGCCGTACTGTCCGGCGGTCCCGAACGTGTACTCGCCGGTCGCGAGCTGCTCCGCCTCACCGCTTCCGTCCGTTCGGGTCCGCATGAGGAGCGGCACTGCGAGCGTCACGGTCGTGACGGCGTTGTCGAGCGGAGCCTTCGCGCGCGTCATCTTCGTCCGTATGAAGTAGACGTCCTCGCCATCCGGCGAGAACCGTGGGTTGATGTCGGTCCCGCCCGTCGTCAGCTGCCGAACGTCCTTGCCCGACTGGATCCAGACGTTGCCGGACTTCGCGTAGACGAACGTGCCCGGGACGTCGCCGGCATGCGACTCGGGGACGACGACGTTCGAGGGGGCGGCCGTGCGCTGCGGTCCGCCGTTCCCGGTGCCGCCGCTCGCACCGCCGACGATCGGCAGCCGGCCGTTCATGAGTCCGACCGAGACGAGGGCGACGACCGCGAGTCCGGCGAGGGCGAGGAGCGGGGCGATCGGACTGCCGCCCGCGAGCGGTCCGGTCGATCTGCCGACAGGCCGGCGTGCGGGCGCGGTCACGAGGTCGCCCCCACGACGGACGGAGCCCGCGAGTCGCGCCCGATGGCGGCTTCCGCAAGGGCGGCGACCAATGCCGTCTCTGCCCCGTGGCCGGCGACGTCGCGGACGTCGAGCTGGAGCGACTCGAAGCCGCCAAAGGTCCGGCTTGCGAGCCGCGCGACAACGTCCACCCGGTCGCCCTCGGCGAGCAGCGCCGGCAGGTCGTCACGCCCGAAGGCGATCGCGTCGAGGACATCGCGCTCGCGGCGGAGCGTGACCTGAGTGTGTCCGCCCGACGCCGCGCGGACGCGCACCACGATCAGCCCGGAGATCGCGACGAGGACCTCCGGGTGACCGGGCCCGGTCGGCTCGAGGCGGGCGAGGTCCCGCAGCAGTCCGTAGTCCACGGCACCGGGTTCGAGCGCGAGCTCGACGCGCAGCGGGCGGCGGGCATCCGGCTCCTCCCCCGTATCCGGAGCTGTGGCAGCGGGTGCGAGCGCCTCGACGACAAGGCGGAACCGCTCGCAAAAGACGTCCCAGCGATCGGCAAGCAGCTCGAACCCGGCCGCGCCCGGATGGCCGCCGTGGCGTTCGAGCAGGTCGGCGCAGCCCTCAAGTGCCGCGCCGAGGTCGACGATGCCGTCGCTCCGGCATGACGCGCGCAGGACGCCGCCGGTGTCCGTCGCGACGACAGCAGCACGACCGGTGTCGTCGACGAGGCGCGACGCGACGAGGCCGACGATCCCGACGGGCCACGCGCCGCGAATGAGGATCGGGCCGTCGCCGGACGCGACGAGGCCTCGCGCATCGGCGATCGCGGCCCTGGTCAGCTCGCGGCGCTCGCCGTTAGCCGCCTCGAGCCGTTCAGCGAGAGCGTCGGCCTCGGACGGGTCGTCGGTCAGCAGGAGTCGCGCCGCGTCCATCGGGTCACCGACCCGACCCGCGGCGTTGAGTCGCGGCGCGATGGCGAACGCGATCGTCTCGAGGTCCGCGCGCGCCGGGACGACTCCGGCGCGCGCGAGGAGCGCGGCGAGCCCGGCGTGAGCGTTCGTCCGGAGTCGGGCGAGCCCGAGCCGCGCGATCGCCCGGTTCTCGCCGAGGACGGGCGCCAGGTCCGCGACCGTGCCGATCGCCGCGAGATCGGCGAGGTCGAGCGGTTCGAACGGTTCGAGCCCCCCGGGGCCCGTCGCCGCAAGCTCGCGAACCAGGAGCTGCGCGACCTTGAACGCGACGCCCGCTCCGGACAGGCGAGCGTCCGGATACGACGCATCCGGCCGGTGCGCGTTGACGAGCGCGAGGGCCGGCGGCGCGACCGGTGGCACCCGGTGATGGTCCGTCACGATGACGTCGATGCCGCGTTCCGCGGCCGCGCCGATCTCGCGTCCGCTGCTCGACCCGGTGTCGACGGTCACGATCAAGCGCGCGCCGAGGCGCTCGGCGGTCCGGACGGCCTCGAGCGACAGGCCGTGGCCCTCGTCGAGCCGGCTCGGGACGTACGGCTCCGCTCGCAGCCGCAGCGCCCGGAGGGCCCGCGCGAGGATCGCGAGCCCGGTCAGCCCGTCGGCGTCGAAATCGCCGAACACGAGGACGACCTCGTCCCGCTCCCGCGCAAGCCGGATCCGCTCGACCAGGAGTGCCGCGTCCGGCAGCAGGGCGGGGTCATGGAGCCCGTCGAGCGGATCGGCGAGGAATGCCCGGAGCGCGTCCGGCGTATCGATCCCGCGAGCCGCGACG
>DASSHA010000012.1:0-11216 GCA_035693145.1 Candidatus Limnocylindrales bacterium | reverse complement strand
GACTTCACCTCCTCCCGCGAGCCGCTCGGCGCCGTCCACGATGCAGACGACGGCCCGGTCGCAGCGGAGGGCGAGGGCGGCATCTGCCTCGTCTGTGGCGCGGCGATCGACCTGCCGCCGGGCGACCGCGCCGCGCTCGTCGGGATGCGCCTTGCGGGCGGGCCGCCGAACCCCGGGGCGCTCGTGTCGCGGGGGCGTGGTCGCGGCCGCTCGGGCGGCGGCAAGGGTCGTGCGTCCGGCCGGCGCCAGGCGACGGGGACCGCGTCGCGCGCCCAGCGTTCGACCGCCGCGTGACGTCTGCCACACGCAGGTGAGACGAGACGGGATTGAGCCTGGCTGACCAGCGCGACGTCCTCGAGCGGTTCGTCGAGGCCCTTGCGGCTCGGAACGCGTCGCCGCATACGCGCCGGGCGTACGCGACCGCGGTCGGGGCGTATCTCGCCTGGCTCGCCGGCCGCGGCGTCGACTGGCGCGATCCAGCGCGTCCGATGCTTCGGGCCTACCTGGCGGTGCTCGGCGAAGGCCACGCCCGCAGCTCGGTCGCGCAGCGGCTGGCGGCGATCCGATCGTTCCATCGCTGGGCCGCGCGCGCCGGGCTCGCCGACGGGAATCCGTGGGGCTCGATCGCGACGCCTCGTCAGCCACGACGCCTGCCGCGCGTTCTCGAAGTCGAACAGGTGGACCGCCTGCTCGCCGCGGTCGACGGCGAGCTCGTCGAGGCGGAGGGACGCGGTTCCCGGACGAACGCCGGGCCGGGACTCGGTGTCGCGCTTGCGATCCGTGACCGGGCGCTCGTCGAGACGGCCTACGCGGCCGGGCTCCGGATCAGCGAGCTCGCCAGCGCGGCGCTGCCGATGCTCGACCTCCGGCGCGGCGAGCTGCGGGTCACCGGCAAGGGCGACAAGCAGCGGATCGGGCTGCTCGGTCGGCCTGCGCGCGAGGCGCTCGGCGAGTACATCGCAGACGCGCGGCCCGTCCTCCTCGCCCGGGCGGCGGCCGCTTCCGGTCCCCCGGCGGAGGTTTTCCTGAACCACCGCGGCGGTCCGCTCGGCGTGCGCGGCCTGCGTCTCCGCCTCGACGCTCTCCGCGTGCGTGCGGGGCTGCCGGCAGGGATCACGCCGCACACCCTCCGGCACTCGTTCGCGACCCACCTCCTCGACGGGGGCGCGGACCTGCGGACGGTCCAGGAGCTGCTGGGGCACGAAAGCCTGGCCACGACGCAGGTCTACACGCACGTCTCGCCCGGCCGCCTTCGGTCCGCGTACTCCGCCGCACACCCACGCGCACGGCGTTCATGACCGCGGGCGAGGACGCCTCGGACGTGGCTGGCGGAACGGCTCTCCCGTCGAGCGCCCCCGTCCCGCTCGGTGGGGCGACGACGCGCGCGCTCGCACGGGCGGGGCTCCTCGTCACGATCACGTTCTTCGTCTCGCGCCTGCTCGGCTGGCTGCGGCTCGTCCTGATCGGGGCCGTCTTCGGCGCGAACGCGCAGCTCGACACGTTCTTCGCCGCGTTCCGGATCCCGGACCTCATCTTCCAGCTCGTGGCGGCGGGAGCCCTCAGCTCGGCGCTCATCCCGATCGTCGCCGGCCTGCTCGCGACCGACGAGGAGGCGCGGGCATGGCGTGTCGTCTCGACGGTCATCAACCTCATGATGGGCGCGCTGCTCGTGCTGTCGGTCGCCCTCGCCGTGGCCGCGCCGGTGGTCGTCGGCTGGATCACGCCCGGCTTCGACGTCGTCCAGACAGCGCGGACGGTCGAGCTGACCCGGATCATGCTGCTCAGCCCGCTGCTGCTCGCGCTCGGATCCGTCGCGACAAGCATCCTCAACGCGCAGGGCCGCTTCGGTGCGTCTGCCGTCGCGCCGCTCGTGTACAACCTCGCGATCTCGTTCGGTGCGGTCGTCCTCGCTCCGTTCATGGGCGTCCGCGGGCTCGCCCTTGCGGTGGTCCTCGGTTCCGCCGGTCACCTCGCCGTCCAGCTCCCGCAGGTCCTCCGCGGGGGGTTCCGCTACGAGCCGCTCGTCGCGCTGCGCGACCCGAAGTCGCGCCAGGCACTCGTCCTGCTCGCGCCGCGGGCGCTGGGCCTGGGCGTCAGTCAGCTGACCTTCCTCGTGACGACGACGCTCGCGTCCGGCCTCGAGGCCGGCTCGATCAGCGCCTTCACGTTCGCCTTCACGCTCCTCCAGATCCCGATCGGCATCATCGGCGTGCCACTCGGCGTCGTGATCTTCCCGTCGATGGCGCGCGAGCTGGCGACGGGCGGCGAGGCCCGCTACGTCGCGCTCCTCACCCGCTCGCTGCGTCTCCTGCTGTTCGTCATGCTCCCGATCACCGCGCTCATGGCGGTGCTCCGCCGCCAGACCGTCTCGATCCTCTTTCCGGGCTTCGACGCACGGGTCGTCGAGCTGACCTCCACGGCGCTGCTCTTCTTCCTCGTCGGCCTCGCGGCGCACGCGCTCATCGCCGTCCTCGCCCGGGCCTTCTACGCGCGCCAGGACACCCGGACCCCGGTCGCGGCTGCGGTCGTCTCCGTGGCGGTCAATGTCACCCTTGCGATCCTGCTCGTCGGTCCGCTCGGAGTCGCGGGGCTCGCCCTGGCCATCGCGATCGGCGCCTGGTGCGAGGCGATCCTCCTCGTCGCGATCCTCCGAAACCGCCTGCCGGCGCTCGACCTGGGCTCGCTCGTGCGGGTCGTGCTCGAGGCCGGGCTCGGCTCGCTCATCGCGGGAGCCGTCGCGCTCGGTGTCGTGTATGGCCTCGACGGCTGGATCGGCCGACACCCGAGCTGGCCGCTGCTCGTCGTCCAGGCCGGCCTCGCCACGCTCGTCGGCGGCCTCGTCTACGTCGGCGCGGCCGCCGCGTTGCGGATCCCGGAGCTGCCGTCTATCGTCGGGCTGATGGCCGACATCCTCCGGCGGCGGCGCGCGACGTGACGGCCGCTGCGAGGATCGACCCGCGGCCCGTCGAAGACGATCCGTCCGCTTGGGACGCGTGGGTCTCCGGGACGTCGCTGGGCTCGTATCTGCAGCTCTCGGCGTGGGCCGAGGTCAAGGCGCTGAACGGCTGGTCCTCCGTGCGGGTCGCCACGCCGGCGGAATCGGCGGCGGCCGACGCGGGCGGCAACGCCAGAATCGGCACGCAGGTGCTCGTCCGTCGCCCGACGCCGATGCCGTGGGCGTTTGCGTACGCGCCTCGCGGACCGGTCGCCGAGCGATGGTCGGCGGACCGCGTCGCGGCGCTGACCGAGCGACTGCGCGACCGCCTGCCAGCGGTCGCGGGGCGCGTCTCTCACCTGCGGATCGACCCCGAGGTCGAACGTGACGGCCCGCTCGACGGCGACGGCGAGCTCCGATCCGCGCTGCGCTCGAACGGCTGGCGTCCGGCGCCGCCGATCCAACCGGGATCCACGCGGGTCATCGACCTCGTTGCCGGCGAGGACGCGCTGTGGGGCGATCTCCGCAAGAAGTGGCGCCAGTACGTGAACAAGGCCCGCTCGAACGGCATCCGCGTCGTCGACGCCGACGAGTCGCGGCTCGGCGAGTTCTATCGGATCTACCGCGAGACCGCCGATCGCGCCGGCTTCCTCATCCGGACCGAGGAGACGTATCGGGCGACGTATCGTGCCTTCGCGCCGCTCGGCGCCGTGCGCCTCCTCTTCGCCGAGACGACCGACGGGGAGGCCGTCGCGACGCTGTTCCTCCTGCGCTGCGGACCGCGTGTCGTGGAGCCGTATGGCGGGATGACGGAAGCCGGCGCGGACACACGTGCGAACTACCTGCTCAAGTGGGAGGCGATCCGGTCCTCCGGCGAGCAGGGTGCGACGACGTACGACCTGTGGGGCCTCGCGCACGAGGGGATCGCCCATTTCAAGGCCGGCTTCGGTGGCCGTGAGGTCCACTACGTCGGCGCGTGGGATCTCGTCCTCGACCCTGCCGGGCGGCTCGCCTACGACGCCGCCCAGCGCGCCCGCGTCTGGGTCGCGCGGCGGCGCCGAGGGCTTGCGACGGAGGGCAGCGCGGCCGCGTTCGACGGCTCCGGGGGAGCGGCTTGACCGAGCCCCGCGACGCGACGCCGGCCGAGCTCGAGGACTGGGACGCGCGAGCGGTCGACGCGCCGGGCGGACATGTCTACCAGTCTCGGGGATGGGCCGAGCACCGGGCGTCGCAGGGTTGGCGGCCGCGCTTCATGGCCTGGGACGACGGCGAGCGCGCGCTCGTCCTCACCCGCGGCTGGCCGATCCTCAGCGGCGGCAGCGGCTACGTTCCGCGCGGCCCACGCCCGGTCCTCGGCCAGGGAGCGTCGACGGCGGCCCGTCTCGTCGCGATCGCTCGGCGGCTCGAGGACGAAGGGCTCGACGTGGTCGCGGCCGATCCCGAGGTCCCCGCGGCAGACCGGGACTTCGCGGCCGGGATCGTGGAGGCTGGGTTCGCCCCGATCGAGGAGATCCAGCCATCGCGCCACCGCCTGACCCGTCCACTCGCCGGGCTCGACGAGGATGCCGCTTTGGCCGGGATCGCGAAGAGCACCCGACAGCGGATCCGCAAGGCGGACGCCTCGGGCATCGTCGTCGCCCGGCACGACACCGGAACGACGGCCGCAGGACCTGGCGAGGGATTCTGCTCGCCGTGGTTGCCGAGCGATGCCGCGCTCGACCGGTTCTACGACCTCCTCCTCGCGACCGGCGAGCGCCGCCGCTTCACGTTCGGGCCACGGTCCGACTTCGTCGCCTGGTGGCGCCGCGCGCTCGCGGCGGGCCACCTCGTCTACCTCGAGGCGTGGGCGCCCGGCGCGGCCGCGGACGACGAACCGCTCGCGGGCCTCATCCTCTACCGCCACGGTCGCCGGCTCTCGACCGTGCATTCGGGCGATCGCGAGACGGGCCGCCGGGACCATCCGGGCGCGCTCCACCTCCTCCGCTGGCGGGCCCTGCAGCTCGCCATCCGTGAGGGCCGCGACGAGCTGGACCTCGGAGGCGCTGACGTCGCCGGCGCCCGGCGCGAACCTCGGGCCGGCGAGTCGATGTGGGGCCTGTACGAGCACAAGCGCTCGTTCGGCGGGCAATGGCTCGAGCTCACCGGGGCCCACGAGCGGGTCGCTCGGCCGTGGCGGTACGCGCTCGGACGCGGGGTCGCGGCGGGTCGGCGGCGACTGCCGCTCGGGCGTCTCGGACCGTCGCGTTCGGCGCGATGACGTCGAGACCGGAGGCGCGATGACGCCGGGGTCGCGAGCGCGATGACGGGCGGACCGGGCGCGAGCATCGCGGAGCGCCTCGCCGCGGCCGAGCCGGCACAGCGACGTCCGCTCAGCGGCCTGATCGAGCGGCTCGCGCGCCTCGACCTCCTCGCGGGCGCCCGAGTCGGCGGCCGCGCGATCGGCGTCGCGGCCCTCGCCGAGACCGCTGTCCTCGGCGTGACCGAGGATTCGCGCCGCGTCCACGCCGGCTCGCTGTTCGTGGCGCTCGGGGGCGAGCACGTCGATGGGCACGAGTACGTCGCGGCAGCGCTCGCTGCCGGTGCGTCGGCCGCGATCGTCGAGCGGCCGCTTCCCGACGTCGCGGTCGCGCAGCTCGTCGTGACCGACGGCCGACGCGCGCTGGCCGAGGCCGCCTGCTGGTGGTACGAGGACCCGTCGCAGCGGCTCGGCGTCGTCGGCATCACCGGCACCGACGGGAAGACGACGACGTCGTACCTCGCCGTCGCCGCCCTCGAGGCCGCCGGGGTCCGGACCGGGATGCTGGGCACCGCGGGGCTGCGCATCGGCGGCGTCGACGAGCCGAACCCCGAGCACGTGACGACCCCCGCGGCGCCCGACCTCCAGCTCGCGCTCCGGGCGATGCTCAGGGCGGGGGACGCCGCCGGCGTCGTCGAGACGACGTCGCACGGCCTCGCGCTCGATCGTGTCGCCGGGATCGCCTACGACGCGGCGATCCTCACGAACGTCACCCACGAGCACCTCGACTTCCATGGGACGTGGGAGGCGTACCGGGCGGCGAAGCTTCGCCTGTTCGAACGGCTCGCGGCGAGGCGGCCGGCGTCCAAGCCGCTCGATTGGCCCCGGCTCGCGATCGTCAACGCCGACGATCCGAGCGCCGGGCTGTTCGCCGCGGTCGGGCGCGAGGCGGGGGCGCGGGTGCTCACCTACGGGACCGACGAAACGGCCGACGTGCGGGCGCTCCGGGTCGAGGAGGATGTTCGCCGGCTGGCGGTGACGCTCGTGGCCCCGTCGGGCGAGCGGCAGGTCGCGCTCCGGCTCGCCGGCCGTTTCAACGCCCACAACGCGCTCGCCGTCGTCGCCCTG
Organism: Candidatus Limnocylindrales bacterium; assembly: GCA_035693145.1. Lineage (GTDB taxonomy): Bacteria > Chloroflexota > Limnocylindria > Limnocylindrales > CSP1-4 > DASSHA01. The sequence continues at coordinate 4,917 of DASSHA010000012.1, read as the reverse complement.
GGCGAGGGCCTCGGCCTCGACCCCGCGGCGGTGGCACGCGGGCTCGAGGGTGTCACCGGTGTGCCCGGGCGGATGGACCGGCTCGACGTCGGCCAGCCGTTCGGGGTCGTGGTCGACTACGCGCACAGTCCCGCCGCGCTCGAGAAGGTCCTCGACCTCCTCGCGCCGATCGCGGCCGCCCGGGGCGGCGGCCTCATCGCCGTCTTCGGTTCGGCCGGCGAACGCGATCGGGCAAAGCGGCCGCTCATGGGCCGGATCGCGGGCGAGCGCTGCCGTCTCGTCGTCCTGACCGACGAGGACCCTCGCGGGGAGGACGGCGACGCGATCGTCGACGAGATTGCGAGCGGCGCGGTGGCCGGCGGTCGGCGGATCGGTCGCGACCTCCTGCTCATCCGCGATCGTCGTGCGGCCATCGAAGCCGCGATCGCGCGTGCGCGCCTGGGCGACGTGGTCCTCCTCGCCGGGAAGGGCCACGAGCGGACGATCCTGACGGCGGACGGTCCGATCCCGTGGGACGAGCGGGCGGTCGCGCTCGAGATCCTCGGCGAGGCGGGCTACGGCGGTCCCGACGCGCCGGGCGCCTGAACCTCGCGTGCGCAGCTGTCTGGCCTTTCTCGTCTTCGTCGCGCTGCTCGTCGGCGTCCTGGCCTGGTTCGGGCTGCCGGCGCTGGCCGGTGGCGGCGTCCAGCTCGGGCTCGCCGCGTCCGGCTTCCGCGGCGACGGGACGACGGTCGACGTCCGCTCCGATCCGCCGACGAACCTGCTCGGCGGGCACGCCGACCGGGTCGTCGTGCGGTCACGTGGCGTGACCTCGGGTCCGCTCACCGCGGCAACGCTCGAGCTCACCCTCGACGACGTCGCGCTGCTCGACCGTCGGGCGGCCGCCGTCGCTGGCTCGCTCGAGACCGTCACGCTGACCGATTCGGGCGGCTCGACGCTCGCGGTCGAGCGAATCGACCTGAGCGGCCCCTCGGACGGGGCCGACGCGCGTCTCGTCATCGCGCCGGCGGAGGTTCGCCGTCGCGCGCTCGGGGCGCTCGGAGCGATCGGTCTCGCGATCTCCGACGTCGCGCTCGAGGCACCGAACGTCCTCGCGGTGAGTGCGTTGGGCCGGACGGTCCGCGGGACGCTCGTCGTCGACCCGGCCGGCGTCCTGGCGGTGACGTTGCCCGGAATCGTCGACGTCGCCCTCGTTGCGCCGCCGGCGGGTCTGCCGATTCGGTTCCGCTCGGTCGCCGTGGCTTCCGACCGGACGCTCGTGGTCGACGCGACGATCGACCTGCGCGCGCTCGTCGGCGGCTGAGCCCTCGCGCGGAGGGCCCCGACAGCGCCCTCCGCCACCATCTTCCGGAACCCCGGGAGGCCACTGGTATGCTCGAACGAATGGCCACGCCCCGCACGAGCACCGACAAGGCTCCGGCGCGGGCCGCACGTCGGACCGCGCCGACGTCGACGCGTGCCACGAACGGCGTCGGTCCCGCCAGCACGACCGCGACACCCGCGGTGCGGAACGCCGCAGCGGTCGCGACGTCGGCCGGCGTCGACCTCGGCGCCCTCCTCGAGGCCGTCCTCGAATCGCTCCGCCGGCACGACCTCGGCGCCGACCTCGATCCCGTTCGACGTGCGTTCGACCTCGCCGTCGAGGCCCACGGTGACCAGAAGCGGGCGACCGGCGAGCCGTACGTCACGCATCCGATCGCGTCGGCGCAGATCCTCGCCGACCTCGGGCTGGACCCGGTCGCCATCCAGGCGGCCCTCCTCCACGACGTTCCCGAGGACACCGAGTACAGCCTCGACGACATCGAGGAGCGCTTCGGACCGGAGGTCGCACGACTCGTCGACGGAGTGACGAAGCTCTCGAAGTTCAGCACCCACACCCATGAGCAACAGCAGGCCGAGAACATCCGGAAGATGTTCCTGGCGATGGCGGAGGACATCCGGGTCGTCCTCATCAAGCTCGCCGACCGGCTCCACAACATGCGGACGCTCCATGGCCTGCCGCACGAGAAGCAGCAGCGGATCGCGCGCCAGACGATGGAGATCTACGCGCCCCTCGCGGAGCGGCTCGGGATCTGGCAGATCAAGTGGGAGCTCGAGGACCTCGCCTTCAAGTACCTCGAGCCCGATCGCTACCGCGAGCTCGCGCGGCTCCTCGACACGCGTCGCAAGGCCCGGGTCACCTACATCGAGCGGGCGATCGAGGTCCTCGGCCCGGCCCTCGCCGCGGCCGGGATCGAGCCCGACCTCCAGGGTCGCGCCAAGCACCTCTATTCGATCGCCCGGAAGATGGAGCGAAAGGGCGCCGACTTCGGCGAGATCTACGACGTCTATGCGATCCGTGTCCTCGTCGACGAGGTCAAGGACTGCTACGCCGCGCTCGGCGTCGTCCACTCGCTGTGGCGGCCGATCCCCGGCCAGTTCGACGATTACATCGCCGTCCCGAAGAACAACTTCTACCAGTCGCTCCACACCGCGGTGATCGCGCTCGACGGCAAGCCCCTCGAGATCCAGATCCGGACGCATCAGATGCACCAGGTGTCCGAGGTCGGCATCGCGGCGCACTGGCGCTACAAGGAAGGCAGCAAATCGGACCGGGAGTACGACGCCAAGCTCGCCTGGCTCCGCCAGCTCATGGACTGGCAGCGCGACGTGTCGGACGCGAGCGAGTTCGTCGAGGGGATCAAGCTCGACGTCTTCCAGGACCAGGTCTTCGTGTTCACCCCGAGGGGTGACATCAAGGACCTCCCCGCCGGCGCGACCCCGCTCGACTTCGCCTATCGCATCCACACCGACGTCGGGCACCGAACGATCGGCGCGAAGGTGAACAACCGGCTTGTGCCGCTCGACTACCGGCTCCGCAACGGCGACATCGTCGAGATCGTGACCACGAAGGCCGAGCACGGGCCGTCGCGCGACTGGATGAACATCGTCCGGACGACGCACGCCCGCGAGAAGATCCGGCAATGGTTCAAGCGCAAGGATCGTGACGAGAACATCGTCCATGGGCGCGAATCGCTCGAACGGGAGCTGCGGCGGCTGGCCCGGACGTCGATCGCGCAGGTCGGCGCCGACCGCGTCCTCGACGTCGCCCGAACGTTCAACTTCGAAACGGCGGACGACTTCTACGCGGCGATCGGCTACGGGGCGGTCTCCGCGCAGACGGCGGTCACGCGGCTGGGGGTGCTCGACGACGCGGAGCTGACGCTGCCCGCGGTCGCGCCGGCACCGCCGCCCGATCGGGTCGGTGCCGTCCGCGTCAAGGGCGTCGGCGACCTGCTGACGCGGTTCGCTCGCTGCTGCCACCCGATCCCGGGCGATCCGATCGTCGGCTTCATCACCCGGGGCAAGGGCGTGACGATCCACCTGCGGACCTGTCCGACGGTCATCAACGAGCGCGAGGTCAGCCGGCTCATCGAGGTCGAGTGGGAGGGTGCGGCGACGCAGACGTACCCGATCGCGATCCGCGTCGAGGCGTACGACCGGACGGGCCTGCTGAGCGACATCACGCAGGTCGTCGCCGAGCACCGCGTGAACATCGTCGCCGCGGCCGTCAACGTGAACTCGGAGAACACGGCGATCGTGACCGCGACGCTCCAGGTCGCGTCGGTCTCGCAGCTCGCGAAGGTCATGGGCCGGATCGAGCAGCTGAAGGACGTGCTGTCGGTCCAGCGCGACGTCGGGTGACGGTCTCGCGGCGCGCGAACACGACGCAGGTGGTGGTCGGCTCGGGCCCGCGCACGTTCCGCATCGACGCCGCCGGCAGCCCCGAGGTCACGGTCGTGCCGGATCTCGTCCGTGGCCCGCGCGTCCTCGTCGACGGACGGCGGGTCGAGCGGCGACGCGACGGGTTGCGCGTCTACTGGCCGGTGACGCTCGCGGACGGCTCCGAGCGACGCCTCTTCCTGGCCGGCCACATGACCGGGCTGCGGGCGATCGTCGACGGCGTCGAATACCCGATCGAACGACACCTCGTGGCCTGGGAGCTCGTCCTCGCGGTCGTCCCGATCGGCGTGCTGTCGTTGCTGCTCGGCTCGATCGGCGCGATCCTCGGCGGGCTCGTCACCGGGCTCGCCTTCGGGATCTTTCGCGCGCCGTGGCCGGCCCCGCTACGCGTCGCGGTCTGGGCCGGCGCGCTCATCGCGGCCGGCGTCGTCGCGTACGTCGCCGCCCGATTCGTCGCCTGAGCAATTTCGCGGCGGGGTCGGGGTTCAGCGCAACGCCTCGGCGAGGGCCGCTTCGAGGTCGGGCGCGAGGGTGGTCTGGACGACCTTGCCCTCGAACGGCCGGAGCGCGGCGGTCAGCGCGTCGGCGTTGACGGATCGGGTCACGAGGAAGAGCGCCGAGCGGCCGGGCGTGAGATTCGCCTTGACCTCGTCGACGAACGTGCCCTCGACGCCGGTGCCCATCGACGCACCGATCGCGGCCCCGGCCGCGGCGCCGATCGCGATACCGACGACGGGAAAGACGAACGCGGCGAAGGCGCCGACGAGGCCACCGATGACCGCCGCCGTCTCGGTCGTTCCGCTCGCCTCGTTCTTCACGCGGGTGGTGCCGTCGGGGTCGCGCGACACGATCGCCGTGTCCTCGAAGCTCATCTGACCCTTCTGCTCGAGCTCGCGCAGGGAGCGCAGCGCATCCCGGGCGGCGTCGATGTTGTCGAAGGAGACGACGACCAGCTGGTTCATCGGGCACCTCGGCGGCAGGGCGGGTCGAGGCCGCGAATTCTAGGCGGCCGGTGTCGATCGGGCCGCCCGCCGATCGTGACGGCGCCGGCCGGTCGGTAGACTCCGGACGATGCCGACGACGTTCCGTGCCCCGCGCGGCACGCGCGACCTGCTGCCCGCCGAGCGCGCGCGGATGCGTCGCCTCGAGGTGATCGCGCGCGGTCTCGGCGTGCGCTACGGCTACCACGAGATC
>DASSHA010000011.1:0-16472 GCA_035693145.1 Candidatus Limnocylindrales bacterium | reverse complement strand
CGCTACCGGATCATGGACGAGGTCGCGCCGATCGACGGCGAGCCCGTGATCACGAAGGTCGCACCGAGCGGCTTCGCCGGCACGCCGCTCCTCCAGTACCTTGGCCACCTCCGCGCGGACACGGTCGTGATCGTCGGCGAGTCGACGAGCGGCTGCGTCCGGGCGACGGCCGTCGACGCGCGCTCGAACCGGCTCTCGGTGATCATCCCTGAGGAGGCCGTCTTCGACCGCCACGAGGCGCCCCACGCGATCACCCTCTTCGACCTCGACCAGAAGTACGCCGACGTCGTCCCGCTCGAGGAGGCAGTCGCGTACTTCGAGACCATCGCCGCGAATCGACGAGGAACGGATGGTCGATAGCTCGAACATGCGCCTCGTCGGCCACCTCGACATGGGCGGCGAGGGCGACTGCATGCACGTCAACCTCAAGGACGGGCACGCGTTCGTCGGCCACATGGGCGAGCGAGGCACCTCGATCGTCGACGTCCGCGACCCGTCCGATCCGCGTCTGGTCGCGCGGATTCCTTCACCCGCGAACACCCACGGACACAAGGTCCAGGTCGTCGACGACGTCCTGCTCGTCAACCGGGAGCGAATCCCTCGTGCGGGCTCGCCGTGGGTGGCCGGGTTGGAGGTCTACGACGTCTCCGACGTCACCAAGCCGCGGCAGATCGCCTTCTGGCAGTGTGGCGGCAAGGGCGTCCACCGGATGACGTACTGGGAGCGGCCCCTGGCCTACGTCACCGCGGGCGACGATCGTTTCGAGGAGCAGTTCCTCGTCATCCTCGACCTATCCGAACCGAGTCGGCCACGCGAGGTCGGACGGTGGTGGCTCCCGGGAATGCGCGACGACGAGCGGGCTGCCTGGACCGCGGACCGAACCGTCAAGCTCCATCACGCTCTGGTCAGGAACGGTCGCGCCTATTGCTCGTGGTGGGACGAGGGGCTCGTGATCCTCGACGTCACGGATCCGTCGACGCCGACGCTCGCGGGTCGCCTGCGATTCGGTGACGACGTCTCACGCTGGACGCACACGACGTGCCCCATCCCCGGGCGCGATCTCCTCGTCGTGACCGAGGAGCGCATCAGCCCGGGATGCACGGAGTTCAGCCCGCACGTGCGCCTCGTCGACATCGCCGACGAACAGACGCCGCGGGTGGTCAGCACCCTCCCGACGCCCGAAGGCGACTACTGCGAGCGGGGCGGTCGGTTTGGTCCGCACAACGTTCACGAGCCGCGACCGGGGTCGCTCATCGACGGCTCGACCGTCTACGTCACCTGGTTCAACGCGGGCGTTCGCGTGTTCGACATCTCCGACGCTTCGACCCCGACGGAGATCGCCTGGTTCGTACCGGAGACGCCCCCGGGTCGCCCGGCGATCCAGCTGAATGACATCTACGTCGCGGACGACGGTCTCGTCTACGTGACCGATCGACTCGCCGGCGGCCTCTACATCCTCGAGGTCGACGGTGCTGCGGCAAGCGCACGACCCCGGGCATCGCAGCGAGGCGACGCATGACGACCGATACGGCTCAACCTGTCCAGGTCTTCGTCCGGCTCCCGCACAGCTGGTGCGGAGCGAGCCTCGACGCCACCGTCCGGGTGGCGGAGGCGGCGGAGCGCCTCGGATTCGATGGCGTGTCCGTCCAGGATCATGTCCTGGCCTCGCACGAGGTCGCGCCCTGCGGGCACGCCCACGACGGCGACGATCGTGTCGTCATGGAGCCGCTCGCGACGCTCGCCTACATCGCCGCTCGGACGAGCCGGGTGAGGCTGCTCACCGGTGTGCTGGTCCTGCCGTTCCGACACCTGATCTGGGTCGCCAAGACGGGCGCGACGATCGACGTGCTTTCGAACGGGCGCCTCAACCTGGGCTTCGGCGTCGGAGCGCCGCCGAACCGGCAGACGGACGGCGTGCAGAACATGGGTTCCCACGCCGACATCTCACGGCGGGAGACGGCGCTGTTCAATCTTCCGAGCCCGCGCGGGCGCCTCATGGACGAAGCGCTCGAGGCGCTCGACCTGCTCTGGACGCGCGACTCGGCGTCGTTTTCGGGCTCGATGATCAACTTCGAGGACGTGGACCTGTACCCGAAGCCGGTGCAGCGGCCGCGGCCACCCATCTGGGTCGGAGGTCGCGCCGAGGCGGCGATGCGGCGCGCCGGAACCCTCGCCGACGGATGGTTCCCGAGCCAGGCCTCCGTCGACGTGATCCGATCCGGTCGGGCGAAGGTCCTCGAGCACGCGGCGGCCGCCGGGCGCGCAACGCCGATCGTCGGCGTCAACCTGTTCGTCTCCGTCGACCGCGCCGGGGAGCGGGCGCGCGATGTCATCCGCGACGGCCTCGGCTCGCGATTTCGGGGTGAGGAGGCCCTGTTCGCGTCCTCGATCTCGGGCACTCCCGGCGAGGTTCGCGACCGGATGGCGGAATATCTCGCCGTCGGCTGCTCCGTCTTCGACCTCAAGATTCTTCCGCACACAGGCCAGGCGTCGATCGGGCAGATGGAGATCCTCGCCGAGGAGGTCCTGCCGGCTCTCCGCCAGTCGTCGTCGGCCGCGCAATCCGTCGCGTGACCCGTCGCCCGCCGACCGATCGAATCGCGGGCTTGGCTGCGATCGGGGTTGACTGTCGAGAGTGGAAGCACCCACTCTGTATACAGCCCAAGGCCGAGCCCGAGGTTCGGACGACTCGTGGAGGAGGATCATGAGAAGACTCGCTCGCCGCTCCGCGCCTCTCGTCGCCGCCGTGCTGCTCCTGTCGGCATGCTCATCGACCCCGGCTGCGACGCCCGCCGCCAGCACCGGATCGTCGGCCGCAACCGCGGGCGCGAGCGTCGCGCCGTCCGATGCGATCGCCGATCTCCGGACCAGGCTCCAGGGCCAGAAGCTCAAGGTCGGCACCTCGGCAAGCGCGAATCCCGCGATCACCGGCGCGGTCCACACCGTTCGGTACCTGAAGGACACGTTCGGCGTCGACGTCGAGCTCCGGCAGCTGGACTCCGACCCGCTCGTCGCGGCCGTGATCAGCAGCTCCGTCGACGTTGGCCAGCTCTCGCTCGCCGGGACCGCCGCCGGCAAGGCCCGTGGCGCCGACTTCCTCGCATTTGCTGGCGACGATCAGCCGAACCCGTACTACGTCGTCGGTCGCGCGCCGATCAAGAGCCTCGAGGAGCTACGCGGACAGGCGTTCGGGGCAACGGAGAACCTCTCCCAGATCACCGGCCAGACGGCGACGGCCTGCCTCAAGTCCGTCGGTCTCGACATCCAGAAGGACGTGAAGCTCCTCCAGCTCGCGAACACGGGCGCCGTCGCCGAGGCTCTGCGTTCGGGCCAGATCGTTGCCGGGCTCACGGCACCGCACCGGATGGCGCCGATCATCGCGGAGGAAGGCGCCGACAAGTACAACGTTCTCTGCGTCGGCAAGGACGTCGCACCTCAGCAGAACAATGTCTGGATGGCGAAGAAGAGCTGGGTGGACAGCCACCCCGACATGGCGCTCGCCTTCGCGATCGCCTCGATCGACACAGGTCGGTGGGCGCACTCCGACAAGGAGGGCTGGATCTCACTCGCACTCGAAGCGGCGCCCGACTACAAGCGGCCCGCGGTCGAGGCGATCTACGCGACCTATGTCGAGCAGCTCGACCTGTGGCCGATCAACGGCAGCCTCGACCGCTCGCTCTGTGATGCCACGCTCAAGTCGTCGCTCGACTCCGGTGCGCTCGATTCGCCGATGAAGTGCGATGACGTCGTCCGCTTCGACTTCCAGGACAAGGCACTCGACATCCTCGGCAAGAAGTAGGCGCTCCCGATCAGGGCTGCCGGTCGGTCGCCCTCGGCGCGACCGGCAGCCGACCATCGCCACGAGAGTCGAGCATGAATCGAACGACGACGGGTTCGCTCCCCGCAGCTCGGCCGCCAACCGGACGGACGATCTCCATCGTGCGCTGGGCCGGTGACTCGAGCTGGGTCCTTCGCGGCCTCGCGTTCGTCGCCCTGCTCGTTGCCTGGCAGGTGGCCTCCCAGCTCATGGGTCAGCTCCTCATGCCGTCGCCGACGCGGACGGTCGACTCCTTCGTCGAGCTGATCACGACCGGCGAGCTCGCCGATGCCTGGTCCGAGACGCTGTTCATCATGGCGGTCGGGCTCGCCTCGATCGCCGTCATCGGGATCGGCCTCGGCATGGCCCTCGGACGCTTCCGCCTCGCGGACACGTTCCTCGATCCGGTCCTCACAGGCCTCTTCATGCTCCCGAAGCTCGCGCTGGTGCCGATCGTCGCGCTGTGGCTCGGGTATCAGGAGACGGCGAAGATCGTCTACATCTTCCTGTTCGGCTTCTTCGAGGTGCTGTTCGTCGTCCGGAACGGCGTGCGCTCCATGGAAGCCGAGTACGTCGAGGTCGCCCGGTCCTATGTCGTCCCCGAGCGAACGATGCTGCTGAAGATCATCCTCCCGGCGTCGATCCCGTTCGTGATCACCGGCCTCCGCCTGGGGCTGCTCCGAGGGATCGAGGGCGCCGTCATCGCCGGCTTCTTCTTCGAGTCGAACGGCGTCGGCGGCCTCATCTTCAACGCGGGCGTCAGCTTCCAGCCGGAGATCCTGTTCGCTGGCCTGGCGACCGTCGCGGCCGTCGGGATCACGATCAACCTCGTCCTCCACGCGGCCGAGCGCCGCGTCGCGCCGTGGGCCGAGGTGAGCGCGACGTGAGCGCCGCTGGACAGGCCGTGACGCGCGTGAGTGTCCTCCGCCTCTCGCTGAGCGTCCGTGCGATCAAGGTCGCCGGCCTCATCAGCTTCATCGTCCTGTGGCAGATCGTGGGATCGGCGGCGCCCGCCTTCTATTCGAGCCCGAGCCGGGTCGTCGTCGAGCTCCGCGAGCTTCTGTTCGAGGACGACCTCGTCTACCTGACGCTCGAGTCGGGGTTGACGATGTTGATCGGGCTGACGCTGTCCGTCGTCGTCGGTGTCGCGTTGGGCCTTGCGCTCGGTGTGTTCAGGCGGTTCTCCATCGCGTTCGAGCCCTTCCTCGCCGCGTTCTACGCGGTGCCCACTGCTCCGTGGATCCCGCTCATGGTTGTCTGGTTCGGCATCGATCGCCCGTTTGCGATCGCGACAGTGGTCATCGGTACGGCCGTCCTCCTCGCCTTCTCGACGGCCGCAGGGATTCGCGAGACGGACCGCCAGTATCGGGAGGTATCCCGGTCCTTCGGGATCAGCGGCTGGACGATGTTCACGAGGATCCTGCTGCCCGGATCGATCCCCTTCCTCGGCGCAGGCATGCGGCTCGCCATCAAGCGGTCGTTCACGGCCGTCCTCATCGCCGAATACCTCGTCGGGCTGCCGGGTCTCGGGCTCGTGATCCGGAGCGCGCGTGAAAGCATGGCCACGGACCGCGTCTTCGCCTCAGCCGTGGCGACGCTCATCGTCGGCGTCGCGCTCATTGCGGGGTCGTCCGCCGTCGAACGGCGCCTGACCCGATGGCGGCCGGCGACCTTCTGACATCCCGGGTGCGCAAGCGTCGTTCATGAGCGCAACCTGGGATCAGGCCTGCTTCGGTCCGCCATCAACCGCTCGTGCTCGACGGCTCGCTCGGCGCGGTCGGCCCGCATCTCGGCCGCGCCGGGCAGGAAGAACGCCGCGATGAGGCACAGCCCGATGATGCCGGCGCTGATGAGGAAGCCGGTCCCGTAGGCGTCCTGGAGGCGAACCGCTGAGTCCGGGTCGGCGGTCGGCGTCAGAGCTCCGGCCTCCGCCACGACGACGGCGGTCAGGGCCGCCAGACCGAACGAGCCGGACACCTGGCGAACGGTCGAGCGCAGCGCCGAGCCGCGGGCCAGCAGGGCCTGTGGCAGCACGTTGAGCCCCGCCAGCGTGTTCGGCGGGAGCGCCATCGAGTTGCCGAACCCCTGAAGCGTGACCATGCCGAGGACCGCCAGGACCGGCGTGTCGACTCGGGTCTGCGACAGGAGCAGGGTGGCCGCCGCGATGCACACGAGGCCCGCCAGCACCGGCGGGCGCGCACCGATGCGATCCGCCAGCTGACCGCCCAGCGGCCCGGCGATCGCCGAAGCCAGCGCCGCCGGGGTCAGGATGATGCCAACCTCGAGCGGACTCAGGCCTCGGATGGCCTCCAGCTCGAGCGGCACGAAGACGAGGACCGCCAGCTGGGCGATGACGAGGCCGCCGACGATCGCCAGCGTGATCGAGAAGCCGGGGATGGCGAACATCCGGACGTCGATGAGCGGCTCATCGCGCCGGAGCGCATGACGCGCGAAGACGACCAGGGCCACCGCGGCGAGGCCGAAGAGGCCCAGGGTCGGCGGTGCGAGCCAGCCCCAGTCGTTGGCCTCGGAGAGTGCCAGCAGGCCGGCGCCGAGGCCGATGGCGATCAAGGCGAAGCCGCTCCGGTCGAAGGGCCGTGGCTCGCGGAAGCCGGCGAAACGGAGGAACCGCCAGCCGACGAGCAACCCGACGATCCCGATCGGACCATTCACGAGGAACAGCAGCCGCCAGTCCCAGTGCGTGACGATGAAGCCTCCCAGGACCGGACCGACGGCGGGAGCGCCCGCGATACCGAGGCTCCACATGCCCATGGCCATGCCTCGGCGATCTGCGGGGAAGTGCTCGAAGATCATCGTCCGCCCGACGGGGAAGATCGTCCCTCCGCCCAGGCCCTGGACGATCCGCGCCATGACGAGGAGGGGCAAGCTCGGGGCGAGGGCGCAGAGCAGGGAGCCGGCGGTGAAGACGGCCAGGCCACCCAGGAAGATGCCCTTGCGACCGATGCGGTCGGCCAGCCATCCGGTCGCCGGCTGGATCATGCCCAACGCGAGCAGGTAGGCCGTGATGATCCACTCGATGCCGCCCGACGCCCGTAGCTCCACGCCGATCTGCGGCAGCGCGATGGCCACGATCGTCTGGTCGAGGGCGACCATGAACGTGCCGATGAGGACGGCGCCCAGGGAGGTCCACTGATCGCGGTTGATGGGCGAAGGGCTCGAGCTCGGCCTCGCTGCCACTCGCGCTGGCGTCACGTTGCTGCCTGCAGCAGCAGCGACGTGCCGGCAACCGCTAGCCAGCCGAGGAGACCCAGAAGCAGGGGCCGCGGTCCCGTTCGCCGGACGAGTCGGAGGTCGGTGCCCAGGCCGATCGCGGAGAGCGCGATGACCGTACAGACCGAGGCAAGCGAACCGACACCGGCGACCGCTCCGCTGGGCACGAACCCGAGGGCGTTGACGGTGGTGGCGACGAGGAACGCGACCATGAACCATGGCAGGGCTCGCGCCACCGTCTGGCCGATCCGACCACGAGCGGGAGCATCCGCGCCGCGCCCGGCGGCGATCGCGACGAGGAGCGTGACGGGCAGGATCATCAGGGTCCGCGACAGCTTCACGACGGCGGCGATGGTCGCGGCACCGGCGCCGAACGCGAAGCCCGCGGCCAGCACCGACGAGGTGTCGTTGACCGCCGTGCCCGCCCAGAGCCCGAACGACTGGACCGAAAAGCCGAGTGCGTGGCCGACCACGGGAAACGCCACGACGGCGACGATGTTGTAGAGGAAGATGACCGAGATCGCGTACGAGATCTCCGCGGCGCTCGCGCTCACTGCCGGCGCGACCGCCGCGATCGCCGACGCTCCGCAGATGGACGTCCCGACGGCGATCAGTGCCCGGATCGGCGCAGCCACGCCGAGTCGTCCGCCGACGAGCCAGATGAAGACGAGCCCCGTCGCCAACGTGCCGAGCATGACCGGCAGCGAGTCACGAGCCACGGCCAGGACGTCCACGACGTTGACGGAGAGGCCGAGGAGGACGATCGTCAGCTGCAGGACACGCGTTCCCAGCCTGCCCGCGTCGGCGCTCGTGTCGGCAGCCGCGGGAACGGTCGTCCGGACGACGATCCCGAGGACGAGCGCGAACACCGCCGGACCGAGGAGCGGCACGCCCAACCCTGCGAGCCATGCGGCGGCCGCGACGGCGATCACGAGGGCTGCAGCGCGCGACGCTCGAACCGATGGGGCCCAGCGCTCGCCGCGGGCGACTCTCCGCGACCAGTTGATGCCCCGATTCCTGAGCTCCACGAGCATCGATCACCCCGAAACGTCGGCCGCCGCCCGCGCCCGAACCACGAGCGAACCGCTCGAAATGGTCGCGCAAAGCAGCGCAACATGCGTATCTTCGTATACATTGCTGCCACGCGATGCGTGATCAGGCTGCATCAGGCGTGGATCCCGCCCGCACGGTCGCCCGACTTGAAGCGAGACGCCCACCGGGATGAACGGCACCGACGCCAGCCTGTTGAGGGATGCCTTCGTCGGCGGCTCGCGGTGGGGCTGCTCGTTTCGCCAGTTGACTGAACGCCTCCCGGACCGCGGCTCATGATGCGAGCTGCGATCCGGCTTCCCAACACGAATCGCGTTGTAGGGCTGGACGCGCTGCGGCGAGTCTGCGTCGCGGCGGACGAGCTCGGTTACTACGCCGTGTCGGCCGACGATCACATCGTCTTCGATGGCTCGTACATCTCCTGCGGGTCCGCAGATTCGGTCGCCCCAGGGCAGGACCATGACAAGCTCGAGGTCGTCACGGCTCTATCGTTCGCGGCCGCGTGGACGAAGGACGTGCGTCTGCTCGCGGGCGTCATGCTGGTCCCTGTCCGCGAACCGATCCTCATGGCGAAGCAGGCCGCGACCCTGGACTTCCTGTCCGGCGGCCGGCTGATCGTGGGCGCAGGTTTGGGAGGCTTGGTAAGCCTGGCAGACGCGGACGCGAGCGTGATCAGCCGAACCCGGCGCGACAATCGCGTGCGCGAGTACAAGGCTTTCGGGGTGACAGGCAACCGCGGGTCGCTACTCGACGAGCATATCCAGGCGATGGTCGCCATCTGGACGCAACAGAGCGCCACGTTCCATGGCCAACACGTTTCGTTCGACGATCTCGATGTCTTTCCCAAACCCCTTCAGAAGCCGAGGCCGCCGGTCTGGATCGGCGGTCGTTCGGCGAAAGCCCGTGAGCGCGCAGCCAGGCTGGGCGACGCGTGGTACCCGAGCCAGATTTCGGCTGAGCAGTACGGCGCGGGGGCCCGCGAAGTGATCTCACTGAGGGCCGCGGCCGGGCTCGATGAACCTACTGATCATCCTGTCAACCTGTTTGCAAGTCTGTCGACGTCGGACGAGGCGGCGATCGATCGTGGCGTCCGGACCGTGGGGCCGCAATTCACCACGCGCGCGGAATTCGACTCCCGAACCATCATGGGGTCGCCTCCGACGTTCATCCGGCGTCTGCGTGAATATCAGGAAGCCGGAGTCGACCTCGTCGAGTTCAAGTTGTTGTACGACACCGTCGAGGAGCTGCTGGAGACGATGAAGATCCTTGCGACCGACGTTCTGCCTGCGGTTGACGAACCATTGCCGCGACGGACAGCACGCGCATGAGCGACACGTACCCGACGGTCCGGCTGGCGGCGGCTCAGGTCGCGCCGGTCTTCCTCGACCGCGAGGCGACGATCGCGAAGGCGTGCGACATCATTCGTGAGGCGGGCGCGAACGGCGCCGATCTCGTCGCCTTCCCCGAGGGCTACGTGCCAGCCCATCCACTGTGGTTCCACTTCCACCCGGCGACCAGCCCGACGTCGTCCGCGATGTCGATCGAGCTCGTCAACAACGCCGTCGTCGTGCCGAGTCCCGAGACCGACGCACTCTGCGCGGCCGCGCGTGCGGCGAGCTGCATGGTCGTGATCGGGATCTGCGAGAAGACCGCGTCGAGCATGGGCACGCTCTACAACTCCCAGCTCGTGATTGGCCGGGACGGGGCGATCCTCGGCTGCCGGCGCAAGATCGTGCCGACCGTCGGCGAGCGGATCGTCCACACGCCAGGCGCGGGGGACAGTGTTCGCGTCTTTCCCACGGAGTTCGGCTCCGTCAGCGGGCTGATGTGTGGCGAGAACTCCAACCCGCTGCTGACCTATTCCATGCAGGCGCTCGGGGCACGCGTACACGTCGCGAGCTGGCCGAGCTTCTTCAACCGCTCCGTCGACATGCAGGCGATCGCCGACGTCGCAGGACGGTCGATCGCGTACCAGAACTCGTGCTTCGTCGTGAACACGATCGGCGCCGTCTCGCCCGAGATGGAGGAGCGCCTGCCGGCGAGCGACGAGGATCGCGCCCACATCCGCGAGGCGGCAGGGCGGGGCGGAAGCGCGATCTACGCGCCCGGCGGCCGGGTGCTCGCTGGACCGCTCGGAGGCGGCGAGGACATCCTCTATGCCGAGGCCGACATCGGGCGGATCGTGCCACGCAAGATCGTCCACGACTACGCGGGCGACTACAACCGGTTCGACATCTTCCAGCTCGCGGTGAACGTCACGCCGGCCGCCCCGTCGATCCGGGTCGGCGCCGCGCGCCAGGAGCCAGATGCCAATCCGACGTGGCTGCTGATCGACGGCGGGCCGCTGCGGCAGCTGTCGGGCGAAATGGCTCCCGCGCTCGAGCCGGGTTCTGCCCCGACGGGCGACGGCGAACGCTCCTCGAGCCCGTCGCCCGAGGCGCCTTCGGGACGGGGAGAGTAGCGGGCAGAAATCCCATGCCCGCTGCGCCGGCGCGAACAGAACCGGGGGTGGTTTAGTATACGAACCGGGCATCAGGCCCGGCCCCTGTTCGAGGGAGGAGGACCCGACCGATGCCGGTGTTCGGCGTCCCCGTGAAGCGCGTCGAGGATCGACGTCTCCTCGTCGGTGACGGCGAGTACGTCGACGACGTCCGCCAGGCGGGCGCCCTCCACGTCGCGGTCGTCCGCAGCGTCTATGCGCACGCGCGCATCGGCGAGGTTCGAACGGCGGCGGCCGCCGCGATGCCCGGCGTCGTCGCCGTCGAGACGGCTCGGTCGCTCGGCCCGCTCAACGGCCCGTTTCCTCACCCGACCTGGTTCCCGCCCGCGAAGGCGCTCCAGGACATCATCCACCCCAAGCTCCGTCCCGAGGTCATCCGCCTGCTCGCGGACGACAAGGTCCGCTACGTCGGCGAGCCCGTCGCGATCGTCGTCGCGACCGACCCGTACCTCGCCGACGACGCGGCCCGGGCCGTCGAGGTCGACTACGAGACGCTGCCCGTCGTCGTCGACCCCGAGCGCGCCGCCGAACCCGGGTCGCCGCTCCTCAACGACGACTGGGGTGACAACCTCGCGGCCCACTTCGTCGTCGACAAGGGCGACGTCGAGGCCGCCTTCGAGCGGGCCGACCGGATCGTCCGGCAGCGGATCCACCTGCCCCGCTCGACGCCGACGCCGATCGAGAACCGCGGCGTCGTCGCCGTCCCGGATCGCCGCTCCGGGGGCGTGACGGTCTGGTCGGCGAGCCAGCAGCCGCACTGGCTCCGGGACGGCCTCGAACGGGTGCTCGGCATCCCCGGCGATCTCATCCGGGTGGTCGCGCCCGACGTGGGCGGTGGCTTCGGCATCAAGTCGATGGTCTATCCCGAGGAGCTCATCGTCCCGACGGTCGCGCTCCGCCTGGACCGAACGATCCGCTGGACGGACACGAGGAGCGAGAACTTCGTCGCGGCGACGCACGCGCGCGACCAGATCCACGACCTCGAGATCGCGCTCCGTGCCGACGGCACGATCCTCGGCCTCAGGGACCGCTACTTCGTCGACGCCGGGGCATCGAACGTCGAGTGCCTCGTCTGCCCGTACAACACGGCGGCTCACCTGCCGGGCGCGTACCGGATCCCGGCGATGCGGCTCGAGTGCCTGACCGTCCTGACGAACAAGACTCCGAACGCGGCCGCGCGGGGGGCCGGGCGCCCGGAGGCCGTCTTCGCGATGGAGGGGATCCTCGACGCGGCCGCCGACGCGCTCGAGCTCGACCGCGTCGAGCTCCGTCGCCGCAACACGCTGCGGGCCGACGAGATGCCATACGACCAGGGAATCCCGTACCGCGACGGCGTTCCCGAGATCCTCGACGGCGGCGACTACACCGCCTGCCTCGACGACGCGATCGCCGCACTCGACCTCGGCGCGCTGCGTCGACCGTACGAGGAGGGCGCGCGGCCGGGACGCCTCTTCGGCGTCGGCGCCGCCTCATACATCGAAGGCACCGGCGTCGGGCCGTACGAGAGCGCCCTCATCCGGATCCAGCCGTCCGGCAGGGTCATCGTCACCGTCGGCCCGCCGTCGCAGGGCCAGAGCCACGAGACGACGTTCGCCCAGATCTGCGCCGAGGAGCTCGGGGTCCGGCTCGAGGACGTCCGGATCGTCCAGGGCGACACGCTCGCACTGCCGTGGGGTGGCGGGACGATCGCGAGCCGGACTGCCGTCGTCGTCGGAAACGCCATTGCGGCGGCCTCGCGCGGGCTGCGCGAGAAGGTCCTCCGGGCCGCCGCCGACCTCCTCGAGGTGGCGCCGGGGGACGTCCGCATCGAGGACGGGCGGGTCAGCGTCGTCGGCTCGCCCTCGGTCGGGATGCCGCTCGGTCAGCTCGCTGCTCGCGTCGCGCCGGGGATCGGGCGCCTGAACGAGGCGATCGGCCCGGGCCTCGACGAGTACGACGGCTTCCAGCCGCCGACCGTCACCTACGCCAATGGCGTCCACGCCTGCGCCGTGGAGGTCGACGTGGAGACGGGCAGCGTCGAGATCCTGAAGTACGTCGTCGTCCACGACTGCGGCCGTCTCATCAACCCGATGGTCGTCGAGGGCCAGATCATGGGCGGCGTCACCCAGGGCCTCGGGATGGCGCTGTTCGAGGAGCTCGTCTACGACGACGACGGCCAGCTCCTCAACGGCTCGCTCATGGACTACGGGATCCCGCGCGCGACGGACATGCCGCCGATCGAGGTCCATCACCGGGAGACGCCGTCGGACCGCAACCCACTGGGGATCAAGGGCGTCGGTGAGGCCGGCGCGATCCCGGTCCCGGCCGCGGTCATCAGCGCCGTCGGGGCTGCGCTCCGAACGGTGGGCGCGGAGCTCCGCACCGTTCCGGTCACGCCGGCGCGCGTCCTCGACGCACTCGATGCCGCGAGCGCGCGGACGCAGCCGGTCGAGGCCCGCGCCTGATGTACCCGTCGGCATTCGAGTACCTCGCCGTCAGGTCGTTCGACGAGGCGATCGAGGCGCTCGGACGGTTCGGGGCCGGGGCAAAGGTCCTCGCCGGCGGAGCGAGCCTCATCCCGCTCATGAAGCTCCGCCTGGCAGAACCGTCGCACCTCGTGGACATCAACCGGATCCCGGACGCGTCGTACGTGCGCGACGCCGACGGCGGCCTGGTCCTCGGGCCGCTGCTGCGCGAGGCCGACCTCGAGGCGTCGCCACTCGTCCGCGAGCGGTTCCCGATCCTGCTCGACACGACCCGCGTCATCGCCGACCCGATCGTCAGGAACATGGGCACGGTCGTCGGCAACCTCGCCCACGGCGACCCGGCGAACGACCACCCGGCGGCCATGCTCGCCCTGGGGGCGGAGCTGATCCTGGCCGGCCCGACCGGCCGCCGGTCGGTGGCCGTGGACGACTTCTTCGTCGGGCTCTTCGAGACGGCCCTGGCCGCCGACGAGGTCGTCGTCGAGCTGCGAATCCCCGCTCCGTCGCGCAGAAGCGGAGGCGCGTACGTGAAGTTCGAACGCCAGGTCGGCGATTTCGGGATGGCCGGCGCGGCCGTCGTCGTCTCGCTCGACGAGGCGTCGTGCGTCGCCGAAGCGCGGATCGCGCTCACGAACGCCGGTCCCACGCCGATCCGTGCCACTGCCGCCGAGGCGCTGCTCGCCGGCCGCTCGGTCGACGACGATCTCGTGCGTGCCACCGGCGAAGCGGCCAGGCAGGACATCGAACCGTGGGCCGACCTGCGCGGCGGCAGCGAATTCAAGCGACGGCTTGCCGGCGTCGCCGTCGAGCGGGCGCTCCGAACGGCCGTCGCGCGGGCACGGGGAGGCAGCGATGGCTGAGGTGACGATTCGGGTCGAGGTCAATGGGCGCGATCACGAAGCGGTCGTCGAGCCGCGCCTCCTGCTCGTCCATTTCCTGCGCGACGTGCTCGGGCTCACCGGCACCCACATCGGGTGCGACACGACGAGCTGCGGCACGTGCACGATCACGCTCGACGGTCGCGCGGTGAAGTCGTGCACGATGTTCGCCGTCCAGGTCGACGGCCGCTCGATCCGGACGATCGAGGGCCTCGCCACCGACGGCCGGCTCCACCCGCTCCAGGAGGCGTTCCACGAGGAGCACGGCCTGCAGTGCGGCTTCTGCACGCCGGGCATGATCATGGCCGCGCTGCCGTTCGTGGAGTCGAACGCCGAGCCGAACGACGACGAGATCCGAACCGCGATCTCGGGCAACCTCTGCCGCTGCACCGGATACGCGAACATCGTCCGCTCGATCTCGCGCGCCGCGAGCACGATGCACGGTCCGTCGTACGCCGGTCCGACTGCGTCAGCGCTCGAACCGTCCGCACGCGACTGACGGCGCGGTGCGGTCGATGAGCCCGCCGGCTGACAGACGACGGATCGAACCGATCGAGGCGGAAGGTCTCCAGCTCGTCGGCTATTCGGAGCTCGACGGCCGTCCCGCCTTCAAGCTCGCGATCCAGGAGGTCGCCGGTCGCTGGTATCTCTACTGCGGCCACCTTTGGCACCGCGGCTGGTCGATCGTCGACGTGACCGACCCTGGCGACCCGCGCCTCGTCCGGTTCGTCCCCGGTCCACCGGACACGTGGACGATCCAGGTGAACGTCGCCGAGGGGCTGATGGTGACGGCGCTCCAGCGGATCCCGCCGCAGTGGGGCGGACGTCCGGGGGCGGCGTTCGAGGAGGCAGCGCTCGTGTGGGACGTCCGCGATCCGGTGGCGCCGAGACAGCTGTCGCAGATCCGCCTCGGAGGCACCGGCAGCCATCGCAACTTCTGGGCCGGCGGCCGCTGGCTCCACATGGCGGCGAACCCGGCCGGCTTCCGCGGCTATGTCTACGTCGCGGTCGACCTCGCCGATCCGAGCGCGCCTCGGGAGTCCGGGCGCTGGTGGTTGCGCGGCCAGGCGCCCGACGAGGAGCCCGCGAGCGAGGCCGAGGGCCTCTCGCTCCACGGACCGCCATACGTCGTCGGCGATCGGGCGTTCCTGTCGTACGGCGGAGCCGGAATGGTCATCCTCGACGTCGCGGATCCCTCGCAACCGTCCCTCGTCAGCCGGTTCCCGGTGGCGCCACCATTCCACGGTGGCCTCTGGGGCTCGGGCGTGCACACGGCCCTGCCGCTCGTCGGCCGCGGACTCGCCGTCCTCAACGGCGAGGCGCACGCGGAGCGTTGCGACGAGCCGCTCGACTTCGCCGGCATCGTCGACGTCGCCGACGAGGCCGCGCCGATCCTGCGCTCGACGCTGCCGCTGCCGGTTCCGACAACGGGCCTGCCGTACACGACCTACTGTGACAAGGGCGGCCGCTTCGGCCCGCACAACAGCCACCTGCCGCAGGGACATCCCGACCACGAGGATCGGGACGATCGCGTCTATCTGACCTGGTTCAATGCCGGCCTGCGCGTCTACGACGTCGCGGACGCCAGGACGCCACGCGAGATCGCCCGGTTCGTGCCGCCGGACCCGGTCCGTCGGTATGGACCGCTCCCGGCGAGCGCGCTCGTGGCGCAGTCCGAGGACGTCCTCGTCGACCGGCGCGGCGTCATCTACCTGACCGACAAGAACCAGGGCCTGTTCGTGCTGCGGACCGAGGTTTGAGGGTGGATATCGGTTTGGCCGCCGCGTACTCTGTATACAAGACGGGCGCCGCAGCAGCGGTCCGCCACTGCGCCGTCGAGAGGAGGAGCAACTCATGGGTATCCGCGCGTCGCGACTGCACTCCAAGACGTTGGCCCTTCTAACGTCGTTAGCCGTCGCCGCGCTCGCGGCATGTCAGGCTGCTGCCCCGTCGGTTGCGCCGAGTCCCTCGGCGACCGTGGCTTCGTCGCCGCTCGTTTCAGCGCAGGCGAGCGGGACGGCCCCGACAGGCCAGTTGCCACAGCCCGAGAAATCCAGCTTGACTCTCGCCGCATCGGCTGTCGAAGTCACCGAATTCCTCAATCAACTGCCATTGGCCGAGGGGCTTTACAAGAAGTACGGGCTCGACGTGAGTGTTCCCTTCATCGACGGCAACGCGGCCGCCTTACAGGCATTGATTGCCGGACAGGTTGATGCGATCGGAACCTCCCCTAACAGCACCATGCTCACGGTCGGCACATCCACCCCGGTCCAGGACGTCGCGGTGCTCTACAACCGGTTCTACGACGTTATCGTCGCCAAGAGTGACATCACTTCGCCGGGCGACCTGCGTGGCAAGAAGATCGGCATTAGCCAGATTGGAGGCCAGTCGGACGCGGAGGTTCTGATGGCCATGAAGGCCGGGGGACTCGGTCAGACCGATGCGAGCCGCATCCAGATTGGCGGTCAGTCGGCGCGGATCGCCGCGCTTCAGGCGGGCAGCGTTGATGCGATCCCGGTCGATGGCCCGAC
>DASSHA010000010.1:0-5990 GCA_035693145.1 Candidatus Limnocylindrales bacterium | reverse complement strand
ACCTCCGAGACGGCGACGAGCAAGGCGACGATCCCGAGGGTCAGGCAGACGCCACCCTCCCAGTCGAGGCGGTGGCGCTGCCGCTCGAACCGCTCGTGGAAGACCCGCCAGATGATGAGCCCGGCGACGATGCCGACCGGGATGTTGATCTCGAACACCCACGGCCAGCCGACGGTCGACGTCAGGATGCCGCCGAGCGCCGGGCCGACGATCGCGGCGACGCCCCAGACGCCGCTGAACAGCCCCTGCATCTTCGCCCGCTGGCGTGGTTCGAAGATGTCACCCGCGATCGTGAACGCGATCGGCTGCATCGCGCCGGCACCCAGCCCCTGGAGGGTCCGGAACGCGATGAGCTCCGTCATCGAACCGCTGAGGCCGCAGAGCGCGGAACCCCCGACGAACAGGGCCAGGCCGAACAGGAAGATCGGCTTTCGGCCGACCATGTCGGCCAGCTTCGCGTAGAACGGGACGGTCGTCGTCGACGCGAGCAGGTACGCCGAGAAGACCCAGCTGTACTGGGAGAGCCCGCCGAGCTCGCCGATGATCGTCGGCATCGCCGTCCCGACGACGGTGAAATCGAGTGCCGCGACCGCGATCGCCGCCATGATCCCGGCCGTCACGAGCAGCTGCTCGCGGGTCAGCGGCGGGATGGGCGTCGCCGCGCGGCGCTGCTCGTTACGTGGGAGCGTGGACATCCCTCCGATGCTAGCGATCGGGGCGCGACCGGGCGCGGCCTACAATTTCGCGCGTGCCTCACTCCCCCACCGTCGTGCTCTATCGGCGCGCGGGCTGCCACCTGTGCGACGAGGCGCGCGCGACGCTCGATGCGATCCTCGCGGCCCGACGCGAGACGCCGCCGATCGAGGAGCGCGATATCGACCTCGACGAGGAGCTTCGGCAGCGGTTCATGACGACGATCCCGGTCGTCGAGATCGGTGACCGCAGGTACGAACTCGCCGTCTCCCCGACGAAGCTCCGACGGTTCGTCGCGGAGGCGCTCGACGCGCAGTCAGGCGGGTCCGCGGGGTGACCGGCGACCTGACGCTGCTCATCGCGCTCGGTGCCGGGCTGCTGAGCTTCCTCTCGCCGTGCGTCCTGCCGCTCGTGCCGGGCTACCTGGGCCAGCTCACCGCGGTCGCGGTGGCGGGTGGCGAGCCGGGTCGGCGGCCGTCACGCTGGCTTGCCATGCGACACGCGGTCGCGTACGTCGCGGGCTTCGGGATCGTGTTCACGCTGCTGGGCGTGACCGCCACGTACGCCGGTGGAGCGTTGTTCGACTGGCTCCGGCCGCTCCGGATCGCCGGCGGGCTCCTCCTCGTCGTCCTCGGCCTGAACCTCGCGGGCATCCTCCGCATCCCCGTCCTGGAGCGGGCCTGGCGTCCACTCGACGCCGGTGCGTCCGCGTCGGTGGCGTCGGCGACGGGAACGCTCGCGCTGGCTGCGCCGGGCGGCGGACGGGGCGGAGTCGGCACCGCCCTCGGCAGCCGCGTCGTCTCGGCACGCGGGGGCTGGCTCGCCTCGCTCGGGCTTGGCGCGGTGTTCGCGGTCGGCTGGACGCCCTGCATCGGGGTCATCCTCGGTTCGATCCTGACGATGGCCGCCACGTCGGGGACCGTGCTCCAGGGCGGGCTCCTGCTCGCGGCCTACAGCGTGGGGCTCGGCATCCCGTTCCTCGTCCTGGGCCTCGCCTACGACCGCGCTCCGTCGCTCGTCCGACCGCTCGTCCGCCACGGCCGAACCGTGTCGCTCATCGGCGGCCTGCTCGTGGTCGCGATCGGGATCGCCCTCGTGTTCGACTGGCTCGCGCTGCTGCCGCGCTACATCCCGTTCAATACGCAGATCTGATGACGGCCGGCGAACACAGCTCCGGCTGCCCATCCAACTCCGTGCATGAGGCATGGCTCATGGGCGTCATCGACATGCGCGTAGTCGGATGACCGAACACGACGACGTGTCGGCGCGGGCAGCGGACGCCGAAACCTCGGCGCGGGCAGCAGACGCCGAAACCTCGGCGCGTTCGCGCGCCCGGCGCCAACGACGGGTCGGGCCGTTCTCGTTTCGGCAGGTCGGCGCCGTCGGGGTGATCGTCGCCGCGGTGGCGCTCGGTCTCGTGGCGTTGACGACGCCGCTCGGACGTCCCGCTTCGGTCGCCCCGGTGTCGCCGAACGCCACGTTCTACCGGATCGGCAACGCGACGGTCGGCCTGTCAGTCGGCGACCGCGCGCCCGAGCTCAGCGTCCCGGACGCGAACGGTGCGGCTACTCCCCTCCTGGACCTCGACGGCAAGCCGATTCGGCTGGCCGATCTTCACGGACACCCGGTCTGGGTCAACTTCTTCGCCAGCTGGTGCCCGCCGTGTCAGGCCGAGACGCCGACGATCCGCGACGTCGCCGCCGACTACCGGGCCCGCGGCCTCGAGGTCGTCGGGATCGCGGTGCAGGAGTCGAGCGCCGACGACGTTCGCGCCTACGCGCAGCGGTACGGGCTCGACTACACGATCGGCTTCGACGGCACGGGTGCCGTCTACAACGCCTGGCGCAACCTCGGCATCCCGACGCAGTACCTCATCGACGGCGACGGGATCATCCGGATGATCGTGAAGGGACCGCTCGTCGACCGCCAGACGGCCGAGGCCGCGCTCGCATCGATCGTCCCGCCGGCCGCCTCGGCGGCCGCCTCCTCGCGACCGGGCTGATGGTGGAAACAGCCGTCGAGAACGCCCGCCCTCTCCGCGCGTCGGAGGGTCGATCGAACCTGGCGCTCGAGGTAACGGACCTCCGCGTCAGCTACGGCCCAAAGCGAGCGGTGGACGGCGTCTCGCTCGAGATCCGCGAACGCGAGATCTTCGGCCTGCTCGGCCCGAACGGCGCCGGCAAGACGACCACCCTGAGCGCGATCGAGGGACTCCTGCGGCCGGACGCGGGCTCGATCCGCGTGGGGGACGTGGACGCTCGCACGCATCCGTCGGCGGCGCGGGCCCGGGTCGGCGTCCAGCTCCAGTCGACGAGCTTCCAGTCGAGCCTCACGGTTCGCGAGATCGTCCGGCTGTACGCCGGTCTGTACGGCGTCGAGCTGTCGAACGCCGCAATCCTCGATGCCCTGGCCGAGATCCACCTCGACGAGGAGGCACGAAAACGGTTTCGGCAGCTGTCGGGCGGCCAGCAGCAACGCCTGTCGCTGATGATCGCGACGATCCACGATCCGCCGCTCGTCCTCCTCGATGAGCCGACCGCCGGGCTCGATCCACAGGCGCGCCGCCAGCTGTGGGACCGGATCGAGCGGATGCGGGGCCGCGGCCGGAGCATCCTGCTGACGACGCACTCGATGGAGGAGGCGCAGTCGGTCTGCGACCGTGTCGCGATCATGGACCACGGGGTGATCCTGACGGTCGACCGGCCGGCCGCCCTGGTCGAGAAGCATCGCGACGATCCGCAGGTGCGCAGCGTCGCCCGCGGTGAGGTGACGCTCGAGGACGTCTTCATCGGCCTCACGGGGCGGGACCTCCGTGACTGACGCCGCCGACACGAGACGTGCCGCGACCATCCCCGCGCCAGCCGCGCCAACGCTCCGTGGCATCCTCGTCTCGCTTCTCCGTGCGGACGCGATCGTCCAGCTCCGCAACGGGCGCGCGCTCGCACTCGGGACGGTCCTGCCACTCGTCCTCCTGTGGGCGCTGTTCGCGGCGAAACGGGCGACGACGCTCGGCGACCCGCTGTTCCTCGTCGCAAGCTGCCTCAGCCTGGGGATGGCCTCGATGGCCGTCCTCGGCTACTCGATCACGGTCGCGAGGGACCGCGAGACGGGCGTCCTCCAGCGGCTTCGGGTCACGCCGGCCCCGACGTGGGCGATCATGCTCAGCCGGCTCATCGTCCAGGTCGTCGCGATGATGGCGATGGCCGTGGTCGTCCTCGCCGCCGCCTTCCTGTTCGAGCACGTGGAGCTCAGCCCGATCGGGTACGTCCTGACGATCGTGGTGCTGATCCTCGCGTCGGCCGTGTTCCTGAGCATCGGCCAGCTGCTCGTCGGCCTGATCGCGTCCGCCGACACGCTCAGCGCTGGCGGACGGCTCATCTACATGCCGCTCGTGGTCCTCGGCGTGTTCGGACACACCTCGCTCTTCGGCACCACGTTCGAGATGGTCTCGCGCTGGTCGCCGAGCGGCGTGGCGTCCTCGCTCATGTCCGGGGCCATGGATCCCGGAGCATCGACCGGCGAGACGTGGCTGGCAGTCGTCGCGGCGGCCGCCTACACGGTCGTCTTCGCAGGCATCGGGATCCGCTGGTTCCGCTGGACCGTCCGCTGACCGACGGACCGCCCCTGCCGATGAACGTCAGTCGGGCTCGAACCTGAACCGGTCCCGATCCGGGACGAGCCGGCCCACCGGCTGCCGCGCCTCGTGCGACAGCACGATCGTCCAGCGCTCCTCCGCGGCGCGGCGGAACAGCTCACCCTTGACCGAGACCGAATCGAGCGGGAAGTCGTCGAACGCGGTCACCCAGCGTGGGTTTGCCGACCACGGGCGCATGCAGAGGTCGCCGAAGAACGCGAGCGTTCGACCGCCGGGCGCCCGGACGACGATCGCCTGGTGGCCCTTCGAGTGACCGCCGGTCGGCACGACCGAGACGCCCGGCAGGAGCTCCGCCTCACCGTCGGCCCAGCCCTCGGCGCCCCAGTCGCGGGCGAGCCGAAGCTCGGGCTGGTCGTAGCTGGCGACGACCCGACTGTTCGAATCGAGCGCGATCTCCCATTCGGCGCGCTGGGCGACGATCCGGGCCCGCGGGAACGCCTTCGATCCGTCCGCCAGCAGGAGCCCGCCCGCATGGTCGAAGTGGAGATGGCTCATGGCGACGAAATCGATGCTTCCGGGGTCGAACCCGGCCGCGCGAAGCGCCGGCACGACCGGATCGCCGTCGTAGCCGCGCATCGCCCGGTTCTTCTCGTCGAGCCGCTCGCCGATGCCGGTCTCGACGAGGACGCGACCGCCTGGCACCTCGATCAGCAGACAGTTGAGCGCCTGGAGGAGCCGGTTCGACGCGTCGATCTCGTCGGTCACGAGTCGATCCCAGAGCAGCCGCGGGACGGGCCCGAACAGGGCGCCCGCATCGGAGCGGAACGTCCCGGCCTGGACGAGCGCGACGGTGTGGCCGGCGCCGAGGTCGGCTCGCCAGTGGACCGATTCGGTCAGCCCCGTGGCTCGCGCTCCTTCGGCCGCTCGCCGGTCGCCCGTCCCGAGGCGAAGTCGGCATGGTAGGCGGACGCCGTGGGTTCGGACTGGCCCTGGTACTTCGACCCGAGCTCGGGGCTGCCGTACGGGCGTTCGACCGGCGAGGACATCCGAAAGAAGCTGATCTGCCCGATCTTCATCCCGAAGTAGAGCGCGATCGGGAGGTTGGCGACGTTCGAGAGCTCGAGCGTGAGGTTGCCCTTCCAGCCGGGGTCGACGTACCCCGCCGTGGAGTGGATCAGGAGGCCGATCCGCCCGAGCGAGCTCCGGCCCTCGAGCCTCGCGACGAGGTCGTTCGGCAGCTCGACCCATTCGAGCGTCTGGCCCAGGACGAACTCGCCCGGGTGGAGGACGAACGGCTCGTCGTCGCCGACCGTCAGCAGCTCGGTCAGGTCCGGCTGCGGAGCACGGACGTCGATGTACGGGTAGCGGTTGTTTCGGAAGACGCGGAAGCTGCGGTCGAGGTGGAGGTCGACCGACGACGGCTGCAGGTCGCGCGCGTCGTACGGCCGGATGACGACGCCGCCGGCCTCGATCGCGGCACGGATGTCCCGGTCGGCGAGGACACTCACCGCGTCAGCGGGACCGACCGGCGGGCTTCGGGCGGAGATCCAGGTCGACCGAACCGCGCTCGTCGAAGAGCATGTCGACCTCGCGCTTGAGCGCCTCGATGTCCTCGAAGCTCTGGTAGACCGACGCGAAGCGGATGTAGGCGATCTGGTCGAGCTCCTTGAGCCGGTCCATCGCCAGCGCGCCGATCCGCTCC
>DASSHA010000009.1:0-11379 GCA_035693145.1 Candidatus Limnocylindrales bacterium | reverse complement strand
GAGCGCCGAGCGAACGCCGGGATTGCCGATCGCGTCCGCGAACCAGTGCGTCGTCAGCTCGCGGATCGGCCACGTCTGGCTTCGGTCGGCGTTGAACGCGTAGAGCACGATCGTCGCGATCGGGAGGTACAGGAACAGGAGCACGCCGATCGTCGCGACGGCGAGCGCGCGCCGGCCCATCAGAGCGCGTCGAACGCGCCGAGCCGGCGGGCGACGAGCAGGTAGACGGCCATGACGATGACCGGGACCGTCGCGAACGCGGCGGCGAACGGGACGTTCCCGGCGACGCCCTGGCTGTCGTAGACGACGTTGCCGATGAACTGGCTGTTCGAGACGAGCTTCGGGGTGATGTAGTCGCCGAGCGTCAGCGAGAAGGTGAAGATCGAGCCAGCGGCAATGGCGGGCAGCGCCAGCGGCAGCACGATCCGCCGGAACGTCCCGGCACCGCGCGCCCCCAGGTCGGACGACGCCTCGAGCAGCGAGCCCGGGATCCGGACGAAGCCGGCGTAGACCGGCAGGATCATGTACGGCAGCCAGATGTAGCTGAAGACGATCCACATCGCGACGTCGGAGGGGTAGAGGACGACGCCGTGGATCCCGAGCTGGTCGAACGTCCAGTCGAGCGGGCCGCCCCGGCTCAGGATCACCCGCCACGCGTAGACGCGGACGAGGTAGCTGGACCAGAGCGGCAACAGGACGAGGACGAAGAGGACCGGCCGGAGCCGGCGTCCGGCGTGGCGAGCCATGTACCAGCCGATCGGCAGCGCGAGCAGCACGTCGGTCACGGTCACGAGCGCCGCGATCCCGACCGTCCGGAGCACGATCGTCCGGTAGACGGAGCTCGCGAGCAGCTGTTCGAAGTTGCGGAGCGTCAGCTCGTGCCGGATCGCGGAGGTGAGCGGATCGAGGTACCAGAACGCCGCGACGAACAGGAGCGCGAGCGAGCCCAGGTAGACGACGCCGAACCAGCCGACCGGCGGGACGAGGAGCAGGAGCAGCTCGAGCGAGCGGTGCGCGCGCAGGAACGTGAGCAGGCGCCGGCGGATGCCGGCGCCTGTCGTGCTGGCCGTCGCGGCGCTCAGCGTCGCCACGGTCGGTCGGGAGCGCTCGTTGGGATCAGCCCTTGATCTCCGTCCACTTCTGCGTCCAGACCGAGTAATCGATGCAGGTCGTGCCCCGCTCGTCGCCGCAGTCGGCGAGCGGCGTCTTCCAGAACGCGATCTGGTCGTAGAAGGTCGGGTCGTTGACGCTGAAGAGCGTGCAGAAGTCCTTGAAGGCGTACGGCCCGTACCCCGGGTCGAGGTACTTGCAAGCCTTCGGGTTGGCCGGCGCCTCGCCGAAGTTTTCAGCGACCTGCGCCTGGACCTCGGGCGTGATCATCCAGGCCATCCACTTGAGCATGCAGTTCGGGTGCTGAGCGTGGGCCGACATCATCCAGGTGTCCGCCCAGCCGGTCATGCCCTCGCTCGGAACGACCGCGTCGACCGGCGCGCTCTCGCCCTTGAGGGCGTTGACCTGGTACGGCCAGGTCGTGCCGACGACCGTCGTGCCGTTCTTGAAGTTGTCGATCTCGTCAGAGAACAGCGACCAGTACTTGCCGACGTTCGGGCGCTGGTTGTGGAGCAGCTCCACCGCCGCGTCGAACTGCTCCTGGTTCAGCTCGTACGGATCGGTGATCCCGAGCTCGGGGTTGTGCGCCTTGAGGTAGAGCGCGGCGTCGGCGAGGTAGATCGGGCTGTCGTAGTCGGTGATCTTGCCGGCGTACGGCTTCGACTTGTCGGGGTCGAAGACGACGTCCCAGCTCGTGGGCTTCGGGCTGACCTTGTCCGTCCGGTACATCAGCGAGTTGCCGCCCCAGCCGTGCGGCACGCCGTAGTGCTTGTCGTTCACGACGTAGTGGGGCGCGTCCTGGAGGAACGGAGCGACGTCGCCGAAGCCGGGGATCTGCGCCGGGTCGATGGCAGCCACGTCGCCGTTGGCGATGAGCCGGAGGGTCGCGTCGCCGGATGCGGACACGCCGTCGTACGCTGAGCCGCCGCCCTGGCGCATGAGCGTGACCATCTCGTCGGACGTGTTGCCGGGCTTCGTCGTCACTTTGCAGCCCGTCGCGTCCTCGAACGGGTGGACCCAGTCATAGGCCTTCTGGTTCGAGCCGTCCTCGGCGTAGCCGGCCCAGATGATGAGGTTGAGCGCGCCCTCGCCCTGACCGCCGACGGAACCGAGGTCGACCGCCGGCTTGAGCGGCGTCATCGTCCCGTAGTCCGAGCCCGTCAGCGACGGCTCGGCCGACGGGGAGGCACTCGGCTGGCTGCTCTCGCCGACGCTGGGCGCGCTCGAGCTCGCGGCCGCGGAGCTCGACGGGGCGGTCGAGGCCGATGGGCTCGTGCCGGTGCACGCACCGACCGCGATCGCGAGCGCCGCGAGTCCCGCGGCGTATCGACGTCCGTTCGCCATTCGTTCCCTCCTCATCCGATCCCTCGTCATCACCCCGGGCTGTCGACCGGGAAGTTGTGCATCCGCTTCCAGACGAGTCGCACGTCCCGACCGACCTGCGCCTGCACGTCGGTCGAGGTCGTGGTGATGTTCTGCTGCGTGACGACGAGCTGGGCACCCGCGTCGAGAGCGACGACGTACCGGGTGTCGGGTCCGACGTAGGCGACGTCGCGGATCCGCCCGGTCGCGCCCGTCTCGTCGTCGCCGACGGGCGTCGCGGGATCGGCCAGCCGGATCTTCTCGGGCCGGATCGTGAACGTCCCATCACGGCCCACGACCCGCCGGGCGACCGCGCCCTCGAGCAGGTTCGACGTTCCGACGAAGCCGGCCACGAAGCGCGATGCCGGTCGCTCGTAGACGTCGGCCGGCGACCCGACCTGCTCGATCCGACCGGCGCTGAAGACGGCGATCCGGTCGCTCATGGTCAGCGCCTCCTGCTGGTCGTGCGTGACGTAGACGAACGTGATGCCGACCTGCTGCTGGATCTGCTTGAGCTCGACCTGCATCTCCTCGCGCAGCTTGAGATCGAGCGCGCCCAGGGGCTCGTCGAGCAGGAGGACGCGCGGCCGATTCACGAGCGCGCGGGCGAGCGCGACGCGCTGGCGCTGCCCGCCCGAGAGCTGGGCCGGCCGCCGGCGCTCGTAGCCGTCGAGCCGGACCATCGCCAGCGCATCGGTGACGCGCGCCAGCCGCTCCGCCTTCGGGACGCGGCGGATCATCAGGCCGTAGGCGACGTTCTCGCCGACGGTCATGTGCGGAAAGAGCGCGTAGTCCTGGAAGACGGTGTTGACGTCGCGCTCGTATGGCGGGACGCGGCTCGCGTCGAGGCCGTGAAGCAGGATCCGGCCGCCGCTCGGCTGCTCGAAGCCCGCGATCATCCGGAGCGTCGTCGTCTTCCCCGACCCCGAAGGCCCGAGCATCGAGAAGAACTCGCCGTCCCCGACCTCGAGATCAATCGAATCGACCGCCACGACGTCGCCGTACCGCTTGGTCACGCCCTCGAGCCGGACGGCGGCTGCGGTCGCGGCGGCGGGCGCGGCTACGGTCGACTTCGACACGGGCTCCTCGGGTCGTGGGCGGCCATCCGGCGGGATCGGTGACGGGCTCCGGATCGGCGGCACTCTGCGGGTCGCCAAGCCCGCGTGTCAAGGCGCCGGGCGGCACCTGTCGCGCGGAGTGGATCGAGGCCTCCGTGCACGACCCGGTGATACGCTCTGCACGGTCGTGGACGCGCCCGAATGGCCTCGTCCGGGCAGCCACCATTCGTTCGTCCCAGGAGATCGCTCGACATGGCCTATGTGATCGCGGAGCCCTGCATCGACGTGCTCGACCTGTCGTGCGTCGCGGTCTGTCCGGTCGACTGCATCCACTACGAGGAGGGCACCGACCGCAAGCTCTTCATCGACCCGAACGAATGCATCGACTGCGGCGCGTGCGAGCCCGAATGCCCGGTCAACGCGATCTTCCCCGAGGAGTCGTTGCCGCCCGAATGGGCGACGTACGCGCAGATCGACGCCCAGTGGTTCTCCGACAAGGACGCGGCGCGGGCGGCGGTCGACGCCGAAAAGCCCGCCTGACACGCATCCTCGGGCTGCAGGCGTCGCGAAACTCCGCCTCAGGCCTCGGAGGGCGAGCGGCAGGACCTCGCTGAGGGTGCCACTCTCCAGGCTGTGCGAATCGTCTCCCTCCTGCCTTCGGCCACCGAGATCGTCTTTGCGCTCGGCCTCGACGACCAGCTCGTCGGGGTCAGCCACGAGTGTGACTGGCCGCCGGAGGCGGCGACCAGGCCCGCCGTCACGCGGGCCGCGAACGATCTCTCGGCGGCCTCCAGCCGGCAGGTCCACGACCTGGTCCGGGGCTCGATTCACGGCGGCTCCTCGCTCTACGAGCTCGATGAGGCCCTGCTCGCGGACCTGACGCCCGACCTCATCCTGACCCAGGAGCTGTGCACGGTCTGCGCCGTCAGCTACCGGCGGGTGACGGATGCGGTTCGGGCGATCGACGCGTCGACGACCGTCGTCTCGCTCGAGCCGGTGAGCATCGAGGGCATCTTCAACACGATCACGACGGTCGGTGCGATGACTGGGGTCGAGAACCGCTCGGTTCGCCTCGTCCAGCGCCTCCGTGCCCGCCTCGGGAAGCTCGAACGGAAGGTGCAGCGCCGCCGCGAGCGTGGTCATCAGCCGGTTCGCGCCATCGGCGTCGAGTGGCTCGACCCGCCGTTCGCGACCGGGCACTGGGTCCCGGAGCAGCTCCGCCGGGCCGGCGGCTGGGACCTCCTCGGCCGCGAGGGCGAGCCGTCGGTCGAGACGACCTGGCAGGCGGTTCACGATGTCGAGCCGGAGATGCTCGTCCTCATGCCGTGCGGCTATCACGTGACGGACGCCGCCCGCGAGTGGGAGCGGACGCCGCGCCCATCGTTGTGGGGCGAGATCGAGGCCGTCCGCCGGGGCCAGGTCTTCGTCGTCGACGGCTCGTCCTACTTCAGCCGGCCCGGGCCGCGGGTCATCGACGGGATCGCGATGCTGTGCGAGATCTTCGATCCCGACGCGTTCGTCGACACCGCGCCGCCCGGCGCGTGGACGCCGGTCTTCGCGTAGCGCCCCATGCCGTTCCGGGAGCGGTTCGACTGCCTGTGGTGCGGCGCCCCGCACGAGACTCGCACGCCCGAGGACGTCGAGGGCTGGGCGCAGCTCTGCCCGACCTGCATCGGTCGCGCCGGGGAGAACGGCTTCCTCCGCTTCCGCCTGAAGGCCGCGCTCGCCGAGCGGGCTCGCGGCACCGCGCCCACCGCGGCTCCGATCGCGGTCGCCGACGGCCCGCCGAACCACCCGGATCGCGGAATGGTCGAGTACTACGAGGCGCGAGCGCCCGAATACGACGACTTCTATCTGCGTCGCGGTCGCTATGACCGGGGGTCGATCGCCAACGCCGTCTGGCAGTCCGAGCTCGATCGGGCGACGCTGTGGCTCGATTCACTCCCGCTCGGACCGGTCATCGTCGAGCTCGCCGCGGGCACCGGCTGGTGGTCGCCGCTGCTCGCCCAGAAGGGCGAGCTGTGGGCGTTCGATGCCGCCGAGGCTCCGCTCGATCGCGCCCGATCCCGGCTCCTCGCGCATCGCCTGCGCGCGCACCTCCACGTCCGCGATGCGTGGGCGGAACCGGACCGCGAGGTCGATTCGCTGTTCGCCGGCTTCTGGCTGAGCCACGTGCCCCGTGCGGATCTCGCCTCGTTCCTCGCGCTCGTCCGTCGCTGGCTCAGGCCCGGCGGGACGTTCGCGTTCATCGATTCGCTGCCCGATCCCGAGTCCGGGGCGGCCGACCACCCCTCCCCGGCGGACGACCGGTCGGTCCGCCGGCTCTCCGACGGCCGCGAGTTCGAGATCACGAAGGTCTACTACACGCCGGTGGAGCTCGAGGCGGCGCTCGGTGACGCCGGCTTCGGAGCCGCGGAGGTGACGACGACGGGCCGCTTCTTCCTGCTCGGTCGGGCCACCACGCGATGACCGCCCGGATCGCTGCCTACCTCGAGATCGGATCGAAGCGGGCGTTCGCCGGCGCCCTCGACTGGCCGGGCTGGTGTCGGAGCGGGCGACCCGAAGAGCGGGCCCTCGCCGCGCTCGTCGAGTACGGGCCTCGTTACGCCCGGGTCGTCGGCGGCCTGAAGCCGCGTTTCGTCCCGCCGATCGACGTCGCCGGCCTCGACGTCGTGGAGCGGCTGCCGGGAGACGCGACGACGAACTTCGGAGCGCCGGCGGCGGCACCAGGCGCGGACGCGGAGCCTGTCGGGACGCGCGACGCCACTCGGCTGCTCGCGATCCTCGGCGCCTGCTGGTCGGCGCTCGACGCCGCGGTCGAGGCGGCCGCCGGACGCGAGCTCGTGAAGGGTCCGCGCGGCGGCGGTCGATCGGTCGAGAAGATCGTCGACCACGTCGTCGGCGCGGAGGGCGGCTACCTGGCCCGGATCGGGCGGCGGTTCGACGCCACCGGGCTCGGGATCGCCGATGTCGCCACGGCCTCGCTAGGCGAGGTCGAGGCCGCGATCCGCGACGGCGTCCCGCCGAGCCCACGCGGCGGCAAGCGCTGGACCGTGCGCTACTTCGTTCGTCGCTCGGCGTGGCACATCCTCGACCACGCCTGGGAGATCGAGGACCGCACGGGGCATTAGCGGGGCGGCCGCGAGCGGCGGCCAGGGCGAATGATCGGTCGCGACGCCGGACGGCATGCCGATGTCGGCCAGCGGCCCGTCAGACGGCGAGCTCGCGGTGCTCCCGGGATCGTTCACCGCTCCTCGACGACCGCCTGGCACCGGGCCGGAGCGTCACCGATCCCGAGCGCCACTGTCGACCGATCCGCGAACGGCGTCGAGCACGACACCGAGCCAAGCCCCGAGCGCGCCCTTGACGCCGACGATTCCCACCGGGAGGTAACCGTGCCGGCAAGGCCGCGATCAAGGGCCGCGCGAGCGCCGATGTCCTGGCCGCTCGAGTCCGATCCGAGCGCATCCGCGCACGAATCGCCCTCGGTCCGCGACAGCTCGGCCCCTCGGATCGTTGCCAGGGGGGCTTGTGGTGCTGCTTGCCTCCCTGGTTACCGTGGGGCGGGAATCGGGCCGGACAACCGCCACGGAGGCCCGCCGGCCGCCGGTCGTACCGACCGTTGAACGGCACAGAATGCCGGCGACGGCACAAGGCTGGGGAAGACGCCTACCCGCGCCGAGCCGCCGTGCGCCGAGCCGCCGATGCTCCGAATGGCATCGGTCGAAGGAGGAGCGGGCACGCCGGGGCGCCAGATCGCCGGCGATGACCCGTCGGCACTCACTCGCGACGTACACTCCGCCGCGATGTCATCCCTGCACGACCGAAGGATCGCCACGATCGGCTCAGGTGTCATGGCCGAGGCGATGATCGCCGGCCTCCTCCGCGGCGAGCTGGTGCCGCCCGAGCAGGTCGTGGCGAGCCACCCGCGCGCGGAGCGCCGCCAGGCGCTTTCGGCCGAGTACGGGATCCGCACCGTCGGCTCGAACGCGGACGCCGTTCGGGACGCCGACGTCGTCCTGCTCGCGATCAAGCCGCAGATGCTCGGCCGGGTCGGACCCGAGCTCGCGGCGGTCCTTCGTCGCGGTCAGC
This sequence comes from Candidatus Limnocylindrales bacterium, assembly GCA_035693145.1. Lineage (GTDB taxonomy): Bacteria > Chloroflexota > Limnocylindria > Limnocylindrales > CSP1-4 > DASSHA01. The sequence goes on along the minus strand of DASSHA010000009.1, from coordinate 3,757 downwards.
TCGTGCTCTCGATCATCGCCGGCGCCACGACGACCGCGCTGACCGGGATCCTCGGCCATGACCAGGTCGTCCGGAGCATGCCCAACACGCCGGCGAGGCTGGGCCGCGGGATGACGGTCTGGTACGCGACGCCCGAGACGACGAGCGATCAGCGCGCCCAGGCGGCTGCGCTCCTCGGGGCGCTGGGCCACGAGATCGAGGTCGACGACGAGCGCTTCGTGGCGATGGCGACGGCCGTTTCCGGGACCGGGCCCACCTACGTCTTCCTCGTCATGGAGGCGCTCATCGACGCGGCCGTCCACCTCGGCTTCCCGCGCCACGTCGCGCACGACCTCGTCGTCGAGACGCTCGAGGGCAGCACGTACTTCGCGAAGCAGTCCGGCGACCACCCGGCCGTGCTCCGCAACATGGTCACCTCGCCCGGCGGGACGTCCGCCGCCGCGCTCCACGAGCTCGAATCGGGCCGCCTCCGGACGGTCCTGTCCGAGGCGGTCTGGGCGGCGTACCGGAGGACGGTCGAGCTCGGCGAGGAGCTCGAGGCCTCGGTCGTGGGGGCGCCGGGCAGCACGACGAACGGCGCGACGACGTCGCGCTCGTCGTCGCGCCGCTGATGCCCGAGGCCGGCCAGCCGAGCGGAGCGCGCGACAAGCCGACGATCGAGGCGATCGTCGCCCTCGAGCCGCCCCGCGAGTTCCGCGTCCATCCGACCGACCGGGTCGTGGCCTACACGGACGAGGCTGCGGGCGCGCGGCAGCTCTTCGTCCGCCCGTTCGGCGCCGGCAGCGAGCTGCAGGTCACGGCGTCCGAGAAGGACGTGTCGGATCCCCAGTGGTCGCCCGACGGCCGCCGCCTGGCCTACGTCCGCGAGGATGCGATCTGGCTCGTCGAGGCCGATGGCAGCCGCTCGACCCTCGTGACCGACCATCCGGCCGGAAGCTCGATGCCGCGCTGGTCGCCCGACGGCCGAACCATCGCGTTCGTCTCGCGCCGGCGCGGCTGGTCGCAGGTGTGGCTCGCCGCTGCACCGACGCCGCGACGGGGGCGGCCACCGACCGGCGAGCCCAAGCAGCCCGAGGCGCGCGTCCTCACGCCCGCCGGCGTCGACGTCGAGGACTTCGACTGGTCCCGGGACGGCCGCCGCATCGCCTTCATGGCACAGCGCGAGCCGGACCTCGCGACGAGCCAGATCTCGGTCGTCGACGTCGCGACGGGTGTCGACGAGATCGTCGCCGGGGTCGGCGCGTGGGAGACCGCCGGACGCTGGACGCCGGACGGGGGCCTGCTCCTCGTGTCCGATGCCGACGGCTGGTTCCAGGTGGTGCATCTGTCGGCCGATCGGCGACGCCGCACGCAGCTCACGGCGGGCGAGGTCGAGCACGGCGAGCCGGGCGGGGAGTGGGGATTTCGGCCGCTGCCGTCGCCCGACGGACGCCGGTTCGTCCACGTCGCGATCCACGACGGGCTGGTGGATCTCGTCGTCGCGCCGCTGGATCCCGACGCTGGCGCCGGCACGGCCGTGAACCCGTGGCCCGGGATCTGGCGAGCGGTCGGCTGGCTCTCCGACGGGAGCGGCCTCGTTGCGCTCGGTGAGAGCGAGCAGCGGCCGCAGGACCTCTGGATTCTCCCCGTCGCCGGCGAGGCGCGGCGGACGCGCCCGCCGCGCCAGGTGACGGATTCACTGCCGGCGGCGCTCCGCCCGGCGTTCCTGGGGCCGGCGTTCGTGAAGGGCGAGCGGTTCAGGTTCGAGGCTCGCGACGGTCTCGCGATCGAGGGCACACTGTGGCGACCGCGGTCCACCGGTGGCCGGAGGAGCCGGCCCGAAGCTCGAGATACGACGCGCGTGCCGGTCGTCATCTCGCCCCATGGCGGACCGACCTGGCAGTCGTACCGCGGCTGGAACCCCTTCAAGCAGCTCCTGGTGCGCGAGGGGTTCGCGGTCGCCGACGTCGACTTCCGCGGCTCCACCGGATACGGCCGAGCCTTCCGGCAGGCGAACCACGGCGAGTGGGGTCACGGCGACGTGCGCGATCTCGTCGATGCTGCTCGCTGGCTTCGTGACCAGCCGTGGGCGAACGGCCGCCTCGCGATCTGGGGCGGCTCATACGGCGGCTACATGGTCCTTTCGGCGCTGGTGGAGGAGCCCGACCTGTGGGCCGCCGGGATCGATCTGTACGGGGACTCGGAGATTGCCGAGAGCTACCGGCACGGTGACCGGCTGGGGCGGCTCGACCTCGAGCGCCAGATGGGTCGACCGGACGATCCCGCGGCCGCCGACCTGTACCGGCGCGGTTCGCCCGTCTATCGCGCCGAGGCGATCCAGGCGCCGCTGCTCATCCTCCACGGACGCAAGGACAAGCGCGTGGTGCCGCTCATGACCGAACGGATCGTCGAGGCGCTCGAGATCGAGGGCAAGCACCACGAGGTGACGTGGTACGACGACGAGGCCCACGGCTGGAAGAAGCGCGAGACGCGACGCGACGCGTTCGGCAAGGTCCTCGGGTTCCTTCGCCGCCACGTGCTCGACGAACGTCACGAGGATGGACGCGGGCCCCGAACCTAGGGCAGCCGGCTCTCCTTCGCTGCGGTGTGGCCGGTCCCCTCGCGCGGCACGACGCTGATCGTGCCGTCGACCTCGAGAACGGCGAGCGCGACATCCTCCGCTCGCGCCACGCCGTGCGCTCGCAGCGCGGCCTGGAGCTCGCCCTCGTCGACGCCCTCGCGGCGCATCGTCTCGGTCAGGCGCCGGCCGTCGCGCACGAGAAGGCTCGGTTCGCCCTCCAGCGCGCGGCGCACCGGGCGAAAGCGGTCGGCGAGCGCTCGCAGCGACCGGTCGAGGACGAACAGCGTGCCACCGGCGACCAGGCCGCCCCACAGCGTCGTGTTGTCGCCGACCATCGAGTTCTGGACGGCGTCGGCAACGACGAGCAGCACGACGAGCTCGAGGATCGAGAGCTGGCCGACCTCGCGCTTGCCTCCCAGCCGCAGGGCGGCAACGAGGAAGACGTAGATGATCGCCGTCCGGATCGCGACCTCCGGCAGGCCCGAGCCGAGGTCGGGAAGGGTCATCGGCGCGGAGTCTACGCGCTACGATCGAGCCCGATGACGCTCGCCGGTCCGGCCTGTCGCGGGAACCGCGGAATCCAGGGGTGACCGGTTCGGCGATCATCCGCGAGCTGCCGGCACGCGGCCTCCGCTCGCTGCTGCTTGCGCTCTCGCATCGACGCAGCCTCGGCCGCCTGGCGACGCGGACGTCCCTCACGCGCCCGTTGGTCGCCCGCTTCGTGGCCGGCGAATCGCTCCCGGACGCGCTCACCGCGCTGGCGTCGCTCACCGCCACGGGCCTCCATTCGACGGTCGACGTGCTGGGAGAATCGGTCACCTCGGAGGCGCAGGCGTCGGCCGCGGTGCATGCGTACCTCGCGACGATCGACGCGCTCGCTGCGGCCGGGCTCGATCGAAACGTATCGCTCAAGCTCACCCAGATGGGCCTCGACCTCGACCTCGAGCTCTGTCGCTCGAACGCGGCGCGCGTGTTCGCTCACGCCGCCGCCGCGGGAGCATTCGTCCGGATCGACATGGAAGACCACACGAAGACCGACCCGACGCTCGATCTCTGGCGCGACCTGCGCGCGGTCAACCCCGACAGCGGCGTCGTGATCCAGGCGGCCCTCCGCCGGAGCCGCGACGACGTCGATCGACTGATCGCCGAGCGTGCCCGCGTCCGGCTCTGCAAGGGCGCCTACCGCGAGCCGCCGTC
>DASSHA010000008.1:0-3656 GCA_035693145.1 Candidatus Limnocylindrales bacterium | reverse complement strand
GACGGGCGGTTCGGTCGGTTGTGCCGGGCGCGCCGTCTGCGTCTGCGGCTGCGACAGGCCGACGTTGCCAAACAGGCCGGGACGTCGCAGTCGACCGTATCGGCAGTCGAGGTCGGCCGCGCGGCCGAGATCAGCCTCCCGCTCCTCCGACGGATCGGCCGCGTGGTCGGCATGGAGGTGGAGCTCGATCCGCGCTTGCCGCCGGGTGACACGGCCCGCCTCCTCGACGCCGCGCATGCTCGGATCGTTGAATACGTCGCGGCCACCCTGAGCGCCGCGGACTGGCAGGTTCTCGTCGAGTACACCTTCAGCGTCTACGGCGAGCGCGGTGCGGTCGACGTGATCGGATGGCATCCACCGACCCGCACCATCGCGATCATCGAGGTCAAGACGACGATCGTCGACGTCCAGGACCTCCTCGCAGCGCACGATCGAAAGATGCGCCTCGTCCCGCGGTTGCTGGCCTCCGAGCGCGACTGGCGGGCAGCGGGCACGGCACGCGTCCTCGTCCTGCCGCGGTCCACTGCGAACCGCAACGCCATTGCTCGGCACGACGCGAGCCTCCGCGCCGCCTACTCCGACGCCGGGTTCAGGTCACGATCCTGGATCGCGAACCCGACGTCGACCGCGGCGATCTGGCTGCTGGCCCGGCCGGACGCTGTCGATGCCCGGCGCGTTCGGCTACTCGGGCTTGTCGCCGAAGATCGTGTAGTGCCAGGGCTTCTCGGGTTCGCCCGTGAGCTCGATCATGACGTGCTTGACCTGCGTGTACTCCTCGAACGAGTACATCGACATGTCCTTGCCGAAGCCGGACTGCTTGAAGCCGCCGTGTGGCATCTCCGAGGCGACCATCAGGTGGTCGTTGACGAGCACGTGCCCGAAGTTGAGGTCGCGCGCGGCGTGCATCGCCCGGAAGACGTCGCGCGTCCAGACCGAGGACGCGAGCCCGTAGACCGTGTCGTTCGCAAGCGCGATCGCCTCGTCGTCCGAATCGAACGGCAGGACGACGACGACGGGCCCAAAGACCTCCTGGCGGACGATCTCCGACGTCTGGACGGCGTCGACGACGACGGTCGGCGCGAAGAACGCGCCACGCTCGAAGCCGGGCACCGAAACCCGCGCGCCGCCGGTCAGCACCCGGGCCCCCTCCGCGACGGCGCGCTCCACGAACCCTTCGACCCGCCGGACCTGGGCCTCGCTGATCAGCGTGCCGAGGTCGGTCGAGGCATCGAACGGATCGCCGACGCGCACCCCTTCGAACAGCTCGACGAGCCGGCCGACGAACGGCTCGAACAGCGGCCGCTCCACGTACAGCCGCGTCGCCGCGGTGCAGTCCTGGCCGCCGTTGATGAGGGCGCCGGCCGTCGCACCCCGGGCGGCGGCCTCGAGGTCCGCGTCGGCGAAGACGACGAGCGGCGCCTTGCCGCCGAGCTCGAGGTGGACGCGCTTGAGCGAGCCGGACGCCGCCGCCATGATCCGACGGCCGGTGGCGGTGTCCCCGGTCAGCGAGACGATGTCGACGTCGTCGTGTGCCGCGATTGCGCCGCCCACGACCTCGCCGCGCCCCGTCACGACGTTGAGGACTCCGTCCGGCAGCCCAGCCTCCGCCGCAAGCGCGGCGAGCCGAAGCGTCGTCAACGGCGTCGCCGAGGCGGGCTTGATGACGACCGAGTTGCCCGCCGCAAGCGCGGGCCCCAGCTTCCAGGCGGCCATCCAGATCGGGTAGTTCCAGGGCGCGACCTGCCCGACGACGCCGACCGGCTCTCGGCGGACCATCGAGGTATGCGTGCCGCTGTACTCAGCCGCGGCCTTGCCCTCGAGGTGTCGGGCGGCGGATGCGAAGAAGCGGAGGTTGTCGATCGTGAACGGCAGATCCGAATCGCGACGCAGCTTGTAGGCGGTCCCGGTCTGCAGGGTCTCGAGCCGGGCGAGGTCATCGGCGTCGCTCGCAAGCAGGTCGGCCAGGCGCATGAGGACCGCGCAGCGTTCGGACAGGAGCGCGCGGCTCCAGGTGCCCGAGACGAACGACGCCCGCGCCGCGGAGACCGCGCGATCGACGTCGTCGCGTGTCCCGGCCGGCACCCGTGCGACGCGCTCGCCGGTGGCCGGGCTTCGGACGTCCATCCATTCGCCGGACGACGATTCGGCCGCTCGCCCGCCGATCCGCATCGGCACGTCGTTCGAGACCTCGACGGTCATCCCGTTCTCCCTCGCATTCCCACCGTGTCGGCGCGCGAGTCTAGCGCGTCCCTCGCTCCGGACCGCGTGTCGGCATCCATCGTCCGGCCGCGCACGTACCCGTCCCAGACGACGAGAAGGAGAACGCACATGTTTGATCCACGAACGATCTGGGCGACGGCCCGCCGTCATAGCGTCTGGCTGACTGCGATCGCCGTTCCGCTGATCCTCGCCGCGTGCAACAACGGTGGCTCCGGCGGCAGCGGCTACTGAGCCGGCCGTCCGACCCCAACAGGAGGCGCTGACCAGCGCGCAAGGTGCTCGATCGGCGAGACTAGTGTCTCGTGACACCCATCGAGATCGTGGCCATCGTCGCCGCGGGCCTCGCGGCCGGAACGATCAACACGATCGTCGGTTCGGGCTCGCTCATCACCTTTCCGACGCTGCTGGCGCTCGGCTACGCACCCGTCGTGGCCAACGTGTCGAACACCGTCGGCCTCGTCCCGGGCTCGCTCAGCGGCGTCATCGGCTATCGACGCGAGCTCGTCGGGCAACGCAGCCGCGCGCTGCGCCTCGGCACCGCGTCGGTCCTCGGCGGCCTGACCGGAGGCGTGCTCCTGCTCGCGCTTCCCGCGAGCTCGTTCGAGCGCGTCGTCCCGTTCCTCATCCTCATCGCGGTCGTCCTCGTCGCGCTCCAGCCCCGCCTGTCTGCCGCGATGGCGAGGCGGCGGACGAACGGCGAGGAGCACGGTCTGCCCCTCGGGATCACGGTCTACCTGACGGGGATCTACGGCGGCTACTTCGGCGCCGCACAGGGCGTCATCCTCATCGCGCTGCTCGGGATCTTCGTGCCCGACGACATCCAGCGCCTCAACGGGCTCAAGAACGTCCTGGCGTTCCTCGTCAACGGTGTCGCGGCGATCCTGTTCGTGGCCGTCGCGCCCGTTTCATGGCCGGCGGCACTCCTCCTCGCCGTCGGATCGATCACCGGCGGGCAGATCGGCGCCGTCATCGGCCGCCGCCTGTCGCCGCTCGTCCTCCGTGGGTTCATCATCGTCGTCGGCACGATCGTCGCGCTCAAGCTGCTGATCGGCTGAACGAGCGGAGGAAGCGTGACCCTCGTCATCCTGCTCAAGCTCGTCCACGTCCTCGCCGCGATCACGGCCGTCGGGTCCAACCTGACGTACGCGTTCTGGCTCCGCCACGCCGGTCGGGACCGCGACCGCCTCACCTGGACGATCGAGACCATCCACCGGCTCGACATGCGGATCGCCAACCCTGCCTACGGCGTCCTGCTCGTGACCGGCGTCCTGATGGTGGTCGGCGGGCTGTACACCTTCCAGACCGGCTGGCTGGCGACGGCGATCGTCCTCTACGTCCTCGTCGCCGTCATCGGGATCACGTTCTACGCTCCCGCGATCCGGAGCCAGCTCGCCGCGGCCCGGCGCGACCCGGGCTCGGACACGTACGCGACCGCG
>DASSHA010000007.1:0-20818 GCA_035693145.1 Candidatus Limnocylindrales bacterium | reverse complement strand
GGCTGCTTGCGACCGTCACCGACGTCGGGATGGCGCCATGGGACGAGCTTCACCTGTTCAGCGCTCCGTCGTTGAACGCCGAGTGGCGAGCGCACCCGCGCAACCCGGTGGTCGCGGACGCGCGGAGGTCGCGGCCCGCAGGCCGCGTGCTGCGGATCGGTGATCGACTGGTCCGGCCGGGCCAGGACTGCTCCCGGTCGTACGGACGGCGGATCGTCCTCTCCTCGATCACCACGCTGACCGAGACGGAGTACGAGGAACGCGTCATCGGAACGATCGAGCCGACGGGGCAGCCGGGCGTCACGCGGACGCATTGCTACACGACCGATGGGGATGTCGAGGTCCTCGACGGCTTCGAGCGCGTGGCCCGCTGGTCGCGTCGCCGACCGAGCTCGAGCGGCCCCGCATGACCGACGACGGGGTGAGCGGCCCCGCCAGCGATTCTTCGGCCCGGCTCGGGAGCCGGCGGCGGACGATCCTCGTCGTGCTGGTCGCGGCCGCCGGGGTCGTCGCGCTTGCCGGGGGCGCCGCGACCCTTCACCTCGGAACCGCCCCGGCGACGGCGCCGCCCGTCGAGATGCCCCGCCCACCCGTCTCGCCGGACGCCGCGGGCTCCGACGCATCCGTCGATCGTCCGGTCGTCGACATCCCGTCCACGATCGACGCGACGGGCACGTCCGACGTCATCGCGCCCCTCCAGGCGGCGGTCGACGCGGCCCCCGACGGCTCGGTCGTCCGCTTCCCGCCCAATGCCGTCTATCGGATCAGTGTCGGCCTCACGCTCGAGCACCGACACGATCTCGAGCTCGACGGACGTGGCGCTCGACTCGAGCTCGACGACGGCACAGCCGGACGCCGCCGGAACCTGTGGCTCGTGGAATCCACGGGGATCCGGATCGGGGACCTGGCCCTGGTCGGCGCGAACCCGAGGTCGGGTGTGTTCCAGGATGACCGGCAGTTCGAGCACGGCATCTGGGTGGATGGCGGCTCCGATATCGAGATCACCGACGTCCGGATCGATCGGCCGTGGGGCGATTGCCTGTATCTCGGCGACCACGATGGCGCATCTGACTGGGCGTCGCGCATCTGGTTCCACGACAGCAGCTGCGAGGGCGCGGGCCGCAACGGCGTCGCCGTCGTCGCCGCGCGGGACGTGACGATCGAACGCAACCACATCGCGAACATCGGCTATCACGCGGTCGATCTCGAACCGAATGAGACTGTGCCCGTCCAGGGCGCAGCGCGTGTCGCCATCGTCCACAACACCGTCGTGGGACCGGTCGGCCAGTACTTCCTTGCGGCAAACGGTTGGGGCCCGATCGACGACCTCCGCGTCGAGAACAACACGCTCGAGGGGACACCGCTCCGAGTGACCGTCCAGCCACTCCCCGACAGTGGTTACGTTCGTCGGGACGTGCTCATCAGTGGCAACCGTTCCGATACCGCGTACTCGATCGGGGGAACGGCCGCCATGACATTCGGTCGCGTCGTCGGGCTTGACGTCGAGCGCAACGTCGCACCGATCGATGACGGCGCCACCTCGCTCATCAGCCTGATGGACTCGTGCGACGTCACGATCACCGGCAATCAGGTGTCGGGTGGCGGTCGCGAGATCGACGGACGCGCGGGTGCATGCCCGATCGCACAGGTCGAAATGCGCTGACGATCGCCCGCCTGCGATCCTCGTGCGGTGTCCTTGCGCACCGCCATCCAGACCGCTGCCTCCGGGCGTACTGGCGACAGGGGGCCGTTGGCCGTACTGTTGGGCCCTGCCCGACAGATGACCTTCGTTCGGCGTGCTAGGAAGACAGGGGGCGATTCGGTGGACTCGGCATCATCGCCGCCCGCCACGCAGCGCGATGGACGCCTGCGATCATGAGCAAGGCAAGCGAGATCGGGCCCGACGCAGCGACCGGGCTCGTCCCCGATCCCCGCGTCGCAGTCGCGCGCCTCGCCGGTCGTCTGTTCGCGAGCCACGGGGCCCTCCGTGGACGTCACCTGCTCGTTCTCGACGTGCTCGCCAGTGCCCTCGTGATCCTGGCGGCGATCGCCATCCGCGAGGACGCGCTTCCGGGCGATGTAACGCTTGCCGGCTACCTGCCGATCGCGCTGCTACCGATCGTCATCCGCCCGCTGCTCTGGATGACATTCGGGCTCTACCGGCGACTCTGGTTGTACGCGAGCGTTCCCGAGCTCATCCAGATCGCCGAGGCAACGATCGCCGGGTCGCTCGTCACGGTCGTCGCCGCGGGCTCCGTCATCGTCCTGCGGCCGGACCTGCCCGTTCCGCCGCGCTCGTTCTGGATCATCGAGGGCATCCTCAGCCTCGCCGCCGTCGGCGGGCTTCGGTTCACGATCCGCGCGCTATCCGACTGGCGTCGCGGCGTCCTCGCCTCCCGATCCACGACCCATCGCGTGCCGACCCTCCTGTTCGGTGCGGGCGAGGCCGGCACGCTCGTCGCCCGCTCGGCGATGCGGCAGCCCAAGGCGGGCCTCCGGCCGGTCGGGTTCCTCGACGACGATCCCTCGCGACGGGGCGACACCGCGGCGGGCCTCCAGGTCTTCGGAGGCATCGAGGCGCTCGAGAGGGCGGCGACCGTGACGGGCGCGCGCCGCGTGCTGATCACCATGCCGTCGGCGCCCGGGACGACGATCCGACGCGTGACCGAAGCTGCCCTCGCGCTCGGACTCGAGGTCCGGACGGTGCCGCCGCTCCACGAGCTGATCGACGGCAGCATCGACGCGTTCAGGGCGCGGCACGTGAAGGTCGAGGACCTGCTGGGACGCGCGATGTCGAGCGAGCATTCGCCGGCAGTCGCCCACCTGCTCCGCGATCGGACGGTCATGGTGACGGGGGCCGGCGGGTCGATCGGGTCGGAGCTCGCGCGCCAGGTCTACGCGACCGGCTGTCGTCGCCTGATCCTCGTCGATCGCGCTGAATCGCCGCTCTACGAGATCCAGCGGGACCTCGAGCTGCGCCGCTCCCGGAACAAGGCCGACGGCGAGATCGTGGTCGCCCTCGCAAATGTCGTCAGCCGGCACCTGATGACGCGACTGATGACCGAGACGAAACCGGACGTCGTCTTCCATGCGGCCGCATACAAGCACGTGCCGATGATGGAGGAGTACCCGTCGGAGTCGGTCCAGGTCAACATCGGCGGAACCCTGTCGGTCATCGACGCCGCGCTCGCGGCAGGCGTGGAGCGGTTCGTGCTCGTGTCCACCGACAAGGCCGTCGAGCCGACGAGCGTCATGGGTGCGACGAAGCGCGTCGCCGAAGCGCTCGTCTTCGACGCGGCGCGGTCCACCGGCCGGCCATACATCGCGGTTCGGTTCGGCAACGTCCTCGGTTCGGCCGGCAGCGTCGTGCCGATCTTCATGGGCCAGCTGGAGCGCGGCGAGGCGCTGACTGTCACGCATCCCGAGATGACCCGCTACTTCATGACGATCGCCGAGGCAGGCTGGCTGATCCTCGACGCGGCCGCGCTCGGCCGGTCCGGGGACCTGTTCGTGCTCGACATGGGGGAACCGGTCCGGATCCTCGACCTCGTCGAGGACCTCATCAGGCTGTCGGGCCGAGCACCCGAGAGCGTGCCGATCGAGTACACGGGTCTGCGACCGGGCGAGAAGCTGCACGAGCGCCTCTTCTACGCCGATGAGGCCGTCGAACCGACCGAAGTCCCGAAGGTGCGGCGTGCATCGGCGACGATGCCACCGACGGACATTCGACATCTCGCGGCCGGCCTCCTCGGCACCGCCTTGACGGCGCCCGACGAAAGCGTTCGAGCCGAGCTCTTCGCGCTGATCTCGACGCTCAATGCGCCCGGCGCTTCGCATTCGGTCGGAGGCCACCCGGTGCGACGCTCCGCGCGCGCCTCGAAGTCGCCGGTCACCGAGACCGCGTGATCCTCGTGCACGCCGCTTCGCCTGTCCGCTCGTCGGTTCGGCTCGTCCGCGCAGTCGGACCACACCCCGCGCCCTGACCGATGTGCGGCATCGCGGGTGTGATCGACGTCGAGGGGCGGCGACCGGACGACGAGCGTCTCGTCGACGGGATGCTGCGAGCTCTCGCGCACCGTGGCCCCGACGATCAGCACGCCCTCGCAGACGGGCACTCGGTGATCGGTGCCCGCCGCCTGTCGATCATCGACGTCGAGGGCGGCCGCCAGCCGCTGACCGACGAGCACGGCCGGTTCGTGATCACGAACAACGGCGAGATCTACAACTACCTCGAGCTTGCGGCGCCGCTCCGCGCCGCCGGACACCGATTTGCGTCACACGGCGACACGGAGACGGCCGTTCACCTCTACGAGGAGCGCGGCGACCGGTTCGTCGAGGCCCTTCGCGGGATGTACGCCCTCGCCGTCTGGGACCGGACGAGCCGCCGCCTGACGCTCGTCCGCGACCGGCTCGGCAAGAAGCCGCTGTACTGGCGGCTCGACGGCTCCCGCCTCGCCTACGCGTCCGAGCTCAAGGCGCTGCTCCAAGATCCCGAGACGCCGCGCACCGTGGACCGGGTGGCGCTCGCCCAGTACCTCGAGTACGGGTATGTTCCGGCACCGCGGACGATCATCGAGGGCGTCCACAAGCTGCCGCCGGGCTCGATGCTCACCTTCGAGGGCGGCGAGCCGCGCGTGGAACGGTACTGGTCGCCGCCGGTCAGCCTCGCCGAGGAGCGCCCGTTCGAGCAGGATCTGGAACGCTGCCTCGACATCCTCCGCGAATCCGTCCGGCTACGGCTCCGAAGCGATGTGCCGGTCGGTCTGTTCCTGAGCGGCGGCATGGACTCGAGCACCGTGCTCGCGCTCGTCTCGGAGCTCGGCCACGATCGCGTGAAGACGTTCTCGATCGGCTTCCGCCATGCCCGCTTCGACGAGCTTCCGTACGCCAGGCTCGTCGCGGAGCGGTTCGGGACCGAGCACCACGAGGCGGTCGTCGACCTCGACGCGATCGAGCTGCTGCCGTCGCTCTCGTTCGCCTTCGACGAGCCGTTCGCCGACGCCTCGGCGATCCCGACGTTCCGGGTGGCGCAGCTCGCCGCCACAGACGTCAAGGTCGTCCTGACGGGCGATGGCGGAGACGAGAGCTTCGGTGGGTACGACCGATACCTCAAGCACGCTGCGACCCGTGTGCCGTCCGGACCGGTCGGGATGGTCCTCACCGCCGGCGCGCACCTCGCCCGGCGGACCCTGCGGGCCACCGCACCGGGCGCAACGGTCACCCGCAGGACGAGCACCTGGCTGCGGCTGGCGGAGATGTCCGATGACGACCGCTACATCTCGTTGATGGAGCAGTCGACTCGTGCCCAGCGTGCCGCGCTGCTCGGTTCCGACCCGCTTGCGAACGAAGACGGCTACCTTCGCTCCGCCCTCGAGGCCGGCCCGACACGGCTGCCAGCTCGCCTGATGCGTGCCGACATGCTCACGTACCTGCCCGAGGACCTGCTCGTGAAGATGGATCGAGCAACGATGGCCAACTCGATCGAGGCGAGGTCGCCGCTGCTCGACCAGGAGCTCGTCGAGTTCATGGCGTCGCGTCCCGCCGACCGCAGGATCCGTGGCCGACAGACGAAGGTCCTGCTTCGCGCCGCGGCGCGCGAGCTGCTGCCGCCCGAGGTGCTCGAGCGGCCCAAGATGGGGTTCGGCGTCCCGATCGACGACTGGTTCCGCGGCGGTCTCGGCGCAGTGTTCGAGGAGCTCGTCCTGGCACCCGACTCGCACATCCGCGACCATCTCGACGTCGACACCGTCCGGGCGATGCACACCACGCACGTCGCGGGGACCGAGGACCTCGGGGCGAACCTGTGGGCGCTCCTGATGTTCGAATCGTGGGCCCGGAGATGGCTCGGTGCGCCAGTCGATGCAACCGCCGCTCCGGTCCCGGTCTTCGCCGGATCGTGACGAGGCGCCTCCACGGCCGGTGGCCCGGGACACGATGACCGCCGAGGGGGAGGCCGCCGGGCCCGTCGAATCCCTGCGCGAGCTCGGCCAGAGCGCGGCCATCCTGGCCGTCGCGGCAGGGTTCGGTCAGGTCTTCAGTGTCGCGCGCGAGCTGTTCGTCGCCTCGCAGGTAGGCGCGTCCCCCGAGCTCGACGGCCTCCTCGTCGCGCTCGTCGCGCCGACGATGTTCGCCGGGCTGCTGGCCAGTGGCGCCGCGGCGGCCCTCGCACCGACGTACGCCGAGCTCGAGGCTCGCGACGGTCGTGATGCAGCGCTCACGTTCGTGGGCGCGATCGTGTCGTGGATCGGCGTCCTCGGGGCGGGGCTCGTGATCCTGCTCGTGGCACTCGCGCCGCTTGTCGTGTCGATCGCTGGCCCCGGGCTCGACGCCGCCGGCCGAGCGACCGCCCTTGGCTACGTCCCAGTGGTTGCGCCGATCCTGGTGCTGACGGCGATCGCGGGAATGGTGACGGTCGTGCTGCAGCTCGAGAGGCGGTTCTGGGCCGTCGGGATCGCCTGGCTGGCCGGACCGCTCGTGTCGACCATCGTGACCTTCGCACTGTGGGGGCAGCTGCGACTCACCGCGTTCGCGATCGCCCTGCTGCTGAATGCCGCGATCACGCTTGGCGTCCTCGTCATCGCGCTCGTTCGAACGGGACTCGTACCCCGGCCAACCCTGCGGATCTCGCGCGGCGAGTCGACGGGCTTTGTGAGACATGCGACGCCGCTGACCGCAAGCGCCTTCGTCCTCCAGTTCAACCTGCTCGCTGACCGGGCGATCGGCTCGCTGCTCAGCGTCGGCGCCGTCAGCCTGCTGCGATTCGGGGAGAACGTCGTCAAGCTGCCGTTGAACACGATCGGCCCGGCATGGTCGCAGGTCGTCTACCCATCGCTCGTCCGTTCGAGCCAATCCGAGCTCGGGGCGAGGATGGGCGAGGCGGCACACCGCCAGATGCGCTACGTCATCGCACTGTTCCTGCCGGTCTCGGTCGCCACGGCGGCGCTCGCGCCGCTGATCACTCGCGTTGCATACGAGCGAGGGGCGTTCGACGAGGCCGACACACAAGGCACTGCCGGAGTCCTCGCCGGCTTCGCGGCGCTGATCGTCCTGACGATGATCCAGGCGATCCTCGTCGGCGCCCACAACAGTCGGCGCCGCGGCCTCCTGCTCATGACGATGGGCTTCGCCAATGCGGTCCTGAACCTCATCTTCAATGTCGTCTTCGGGACGCTCCTCGGCGCCGCCGGCATCGCCCTGTCGTCGTCGGCCACGCTGGCGATCGTTCTCGCGGTGATGGGCTGGCGCCTCGATCGTGAGGAGACCGGGTTCGATGGCGCCGGACTCGTCTCGGTGCTGGCGCGTGTCACCCTCGCGAGCGGGATCGTCGCCGCGCCCGTCGCCGCGGTCGCCTGGCTCGCACCGGCGCAGCCACTGGTCGTGAGCATCGGCTTGCTCGTGCTCCTGACGCTGGCCGGGGCCGCCGGCTATGTCGTCGTGGCGTCCCATCTCGGCCTCGCGGAGCCGGCGCACGTCATCCGCAACTCGTGGGGCACGCTCGCGCGCCGGGTCCGCCCCGCCTGATGCCTTCCCGGCAGTGAACGATCAAGACGGCCGCGTCGTCCTGTTCGGGGGAACCGGCTTCGTGGGATCGCGCGTCGCGGCCGAGCTGGCGCAGGATCCCGGCCGACGGATCGTCGTCGTCCCGCGGTCAACGGCCGACCTGTCCGATCGTTCGTCGCTGGAACGGACGATCCGGCCAGGCGACGTCGTCGTCAATGCCGCCGGGTACGCAGCCGCCACCGACCGATCAGCGGATGGCCTTCAACGCTTCCGGACAGTCAACGTCGAGGGCGTGCGGATCCTCGCGGAGGCGTCGATTGCCCGTGGCGCACGACAGCTCGTCCACGTGAGCAGCGTCGCCGCCATGGGTCGACTCTCGGGCGGGCCGCACGACGAGACCGCCACCGGACCGCTGATGTCCCCGTACGCCTGGAGCAAGCGCGCGGCCGAGGCGGCGCTCGCGGAGCTTCGCGACGAGCTCGCGGTGACCGTCATTCGACCGACGTCGGTCTTCGGGGAAGGGCGGGGACTCGCGGCGACGCTCTGTCGGTTCGTTACCCTTCCGGTGGTGGTCCTGCCTGGCGGCGGTGCGAGCCTCATCCCATTCACCTACGTGCAGAACGTTGCCCAGGCGGTCGCGCTGGCCATCGGACGGGAGACGTGCTACGGGCGAACCTTCATCGTGGGCGATGAGCACTCGTACGAGCTCCGCGAGGTGATCGCGGCGTTGGCAGCGGCGCTCGGCGTCCGCCCCCGCACGGTCGCTGCACCGAGCGCGGTACTCGTCGCCGGCGCGAACCTCCTCGAGCGCATCGCGCGACGACGGGGCGTTCCGCCGCTCCTCGACGCCTCGCGCGTGCTGACGCTCACGACGTCGGTCAGCTACTCGATCGGCGCCTTCGTCGCGGCCAGCGGCTATCGGCCGAGAGTCGGGTTGGCCGACGCGACGGAGCGGATCGCGCGCTGGTACGCCGGTGAGCGGGTGCGATGACGACAGTCTCGGCGGGTCTGCTCGCATTCGTCGTCGCGCTCGTCGGCGTTCGGGTCGTCGAGATCGTCTCGCGAGCACGCAACGTCCTCGACCAACCGGTCTCCCGGAGCTCGCACACCGTTGCCACGCCCACGCTCGGCGGCATCGGCATCGTCCTCGGGACGTGGGCTGCCGCGGCAACCGGGAACCTCACGGATACGCAGTTGTCGATCCTCGTCGCGGGTACAGCGGTCGCGGTCGTGGGCGCGATCGACGATCTCCGATCGCTCGCTCCTGCGGTGAGGCTCGCCCTCCAGCTCGCCATCAGCCTCGCGTTCGCGGTTCGTCTCGAGCCAGCGCTCACGCTCGCCCTGCCGTGGGGGCCCGCGACGGTGTCCGGTCCCGCCGCGATCGCACTCACCACGACCGTTCTCGTCGGGATCGTCAACGTCTGGAACTTCATGGACGGGCTCGACGGCCTCGCGGGCGGGACGACGGTCGTGGTGGCGCTCGGGCTGCTCGCGGCCGGCGCGCCGGCCATCGGGCTGATCGGCGTGGCCGGCGCGACGCTCGGTTTCCTCGTGTGGAACCACCACCCCGCGAGCATCTTCATGGGTGACGCCGGCAGCACGTTCCTCGGGTTCGTGCTCGCGGCGAGCGCATTGAGCGCCGGCGATGCCGCCGGGCCCGCGACATTCGGGTTCGTCGCCCTGCCGTTCGTCCTCGACGCAGGCGTCACGCTCGTCCGACGTGGCGTGGCGCGAAAGCCGCTCCTGACCGCGCACCGCGAGCATCACTACCAGCGGCTCGCGGATGCCGGCGTCGACCATCGATCGGTGGCGGCGCTGTATGTCGGCGCGAGCGCGTTGTCCGCCGTCGCTGCCGAGAGCTACATCGCGGGCGACGTCGTCGCGCGGTTCGCGGTCATCCTGGCGGTGGCCATTGCCTGGGTGGCGTACATGGCGTCGGTCAGGTGGGCCGAGCGCCGGCCGAGGAGCGCCGATCGGGTCCTCAGGTCGCGCGTCGAAGGCGCCTGAGAAACGCGCGACCTGAGAAACGCGGGACCGTCCGGTCAGACGATGCGCGGCTCGGGGATCGGGATGATGAATCTGCCGCCGAGGTCGCGGTACGCCTGCTGCTGGGCGACGATCTCCGCCTCGAAGTTCCAGGCCAGGATCAGCACGTAGTCGGGCCGCCGTTCCACGAGCGCGACCGGGTCGAGGATCGGCAGCCGCGCCCCCGGCATGTACTTGCCCTGCTTGTGGACGTTGCGGTCGACCACGAAGTCGATCGTCGATCGGTCGATCCCGGCGTAGTTGAGGAGGGTCGCGCCCTTCGCGGCCGCCGCGTACGCGGCGATCGAGGCACCCTCGGCCTTGAGCGATGCGAGGAGGCCCTTGAGCGCGTCGACGGCGCGGCGAACCTTGGCCCCGAGCTCTGCGTAGAACGCGAACGAGGTCATTCCGATCGCCCGCTCCTCGGCCAGGTAGCGCTCGAGGCGGGCCGTTCGCGCCGCGATCGGCGAGATCCACCAACGGAGCGTTCCACCGTGGAGGTCCGGGAAGTACTCGACATCGTTGAGCGACAGCGAGTGGCGACGCATGAGGTTGTCGACGGCCGTGCACGACAGGTAGCAGACGTGCTCGTGGTAGATCGTGTCGAACTCGGATCGCTGGACGAGGTCGCGGACCCACGGGTTCTCGACCGTGATGACGCCGTCGTCCGCGACGAGCGTCCGAAAGCCGGCGACGAACGAGTTGAGATCCGGGACGTGGGCCATGACGTTGTTGGCGACGATCACGTCGGCGCGCTTTCCCTCCTCGCACAGCGTCCGCGCGAGGTCCTCGCCGAAGAAGGCCTCGACGGTCGGGATCCCGAGCGCCCGGGAGGCGGCGGCCGGTCCGGGCGTCGGTTCGATGCCGAGGACGCCGATGCCTGCCTCCGCCGCGTGCTTGAGCAGGTATCCGTCATTGCTCGCCACCTCCACGATGAGGCTGTCCGAGCCGAGCCGGCCCGAGGAGATGAGTCCCTCGACGTGCTCCTTTGCGTGCGCCACGACGACGTCCGAGTAGGACGAGAAGTACGGGTAGGCGGCGTCGAAGATCCTGTCGGCCGGGAGCACGTGCGTCAGCTGCACGAGCGTGCACGACTCGCACATCGCGACCTCGAGCGGGAAGCGGGGCTCGGGGGCGCCGAGATCGGCCTCATCGAGCAGGGCGTTCGCGACCGGCGTGACGCCGAGATCAAGGAACGGCCGCGGGTTCGGAGCCCCGCACGAGCGACAGCGCTCGATGCGGATCGCGTCAGCCACCGACCGTCTCGGCGGCGACGGCGCGACGGTCCGGATCGGCCGACGAACCGTCCGTGTCGATGGGCCGAAGGTCGCCGTCGATCGTGCCCGACGCGAGCAGCTCCTCGATCCGTGCCAGACGGGTGAACCGCGGCCCCGTTAGATCCTCGAGCCGCAGCCCGGTGGCCCGGTACGCCTCGGCGAGCTCGACGACGCCGTCCGCGACGGTCCATTGCGGCCGAAACGAGGGAATCCGCTCGCGGATCTTGCCGAAGGCGACGCGATAGTCGCGCTTGTCCGCGCTCGCTCCCGCGGCGAACGTGATCCTGCTGCCCGGCAGTGCCCGTTCGATGAGCTCCGCGATCGTCCGGATCTGGAGGTTGTCCTCGTCGCGCCCCACGTTGAACGCCTCGCCGTGGATCGCCTCCCGCGGGGCGGCCAGGATCTCGATGAACGCCTGGCAGATGTCGCGCACGTGGACGAGCGGTCGCCACGGGGACCCGTCGCTCTGGAGCCGAACCTCCCCGGTGCAGAACGCCCAGCCCACGAGGTTGTTGACGACGATGTCGCCTCGCAGCCGGGGAGAGACGCCGTACGCCGTGGCGTTCCGCAGGTAGACCGGCGAGAACGTGTCGTCGGCGAGCTTGCCGACCTCCCGCTCGGTGAGGATCTTCGATTCGCCGTACGCGGTGACCGGGTTGAACGCCGCGGTTTCGTCGACAGGCGCCTCGCCGGCGGCGCCGTACAGGCTGCACGAGGAGGAGAACAGGAACCGGGTCGCACCGGCCGCCTTCGCGGCGTTGGCCAGTCGGACGGAGGCCCGGTAGTTGACGTCGTACGTGCGCTCGGCGTCGAGCTGGCCGAGCGGGTCGTTCGACAGCGCCGCGAGGTGGACGACGGCCTCGAACCCGGCGATGTCCGCGGGCGTGACGTCGCGGATGTCGCGCCGGATGGTCGGCCACTCGACCTGTGGCTCGCCGAGGTCGCAGCCTCGATACAGGCCGGTGTCGAGGCCGACGGGATCGTGCCCGGCACTGGCCAGGAGTGGCATGAGCACCGAGCCGATGTAGCCCTCGCTGCCGGTCACGAGAACGCGCATGGATAACTCCGGGATGATTGTCAAGGGTCGAAAGGGATCAACCAACGATAGCGTCTGGCGAGCGTGGCGGAGCGCGTCATGGTGCCGGCCGGCACCAGTCTCTGGGTGACGAGACGAGGCACGCTCGCCCGGAGGGCGATTGGGAAGTTGTCGCCGATATGATCTCGACCGTGATCGATCAGCCGAATGCGGAAGCCGTTGCCGACTCACGCATTCGCGGCGACGAGATGCATTCGCTCCTGCGACGGCTGTACCCCATCTGCCGAAGCATCACCGGCGACGGGGTGCGCGACACGTTACGGATTCTCGCCGAGCGCATCCCGCTTCGGATCCACGAGGTTCCGTCCGGGACGCCGGTGTTCGATTGGACGGTCCCGCCCGAATGGTCGATCCGGGGCGCGACCGTCGTCGGTCCGGCCGGAAAGGTCATCCTCGACTTCGCCGATTCGACGCTCCACGTGATGGGCTACAGCGAGCCGATCGACGCTCGCGTCCCGCTCGACGTGCTCCGTGCGCATCTCCACTCGATCGAGTCCCAGCCCGACCTCATCCCCTACCGAACGTCCTTCTATCGCCGGACCTGGGGCCTCTGCGCGTCGCACCGGCTGGTCGAATCCCTCGAGCCCGGCGAGTACGACGTCCGGATCGACAGCTCGCTGTTCGACGGGTCGCTGACGTACGGCGAGCTGCGCCTCCCGGGTGACACGAGCGAGGAGATCCTCATCTCGACGCACGTCTGCCATCCGTCGCTGGCAAACGACAACCTCAGTGGCATCGTCGTCGTGGCCGCGCTCGCAGAGGAGCTGCGCCGTCGGCGACGCCGACTGTCCTACCGGTTCGTGTTCGTCCCGAGCACCATCGGGGCGCTGACCTGGCTGAGCCGGAACGTCGACGCGCTCCGGGGGTTCAGCTCGGGGCTCGTGATCGCCGGCGTGGGAGACGCGGGCGGACACACGTACAAGCGATCGCGCGACGGCGGGCGGATGGATCGCACCGTGATCCACGCCCTCCAGACGTCGGGTCGGTCGCACGCCGTCGTCGACTTCGTCCCGTGGGGCTACGACGAGCGCCAATACAACTCGCCGGGGATCGGGCTCCCGGTCGGCCTCCTGTCGCGCACCCCGCACGGCACCTATCCCGAATACCACACGTCGGCGGACGATCCCGACTTCGTCCAGCCCTCGAGCCTCGAGGACACGCTGGCGCTCTGCCGGACGATCATCGACACGCTCGACGGAGACCGTACGTACGTCAACCGTTCGCCGATGGGCGAGCCGCAGCTCGGTCGCCGCGGCCTGTACGCGCTCCTCGGCGGGACCGGCGACATCGCGACCGCGGAGCTCGCCTCGCTGTGGGTGCTCAATCTGAGCGACGGTGAGCACTCGCTCTTCGACATCGCCGAGCGGGCGGGCCTCCCCTTCGCCGTCATCTCGGCGGCTGCCGACGCTCTCGAATCCGCCGAGCTCCTGAGCCCCGCGGCCAGCCCCTCATCCACCGTCACAGCCGGCGTCACCCATGGGAGTCAAGCGTGAAGGTCGTCCTGTTCTGCGGTGGCCTCGGCCTCCGACTCCGGGAGGTCAGCGACACCGTGCCGAAGCCGATGGTGCCCATCGGCGTCCGACCGGTCCTCTGGCACGTCATGCGCTACTTCGCGCACTACGGGCATCGCGAGTTCGTCCTCTGCCTCGGCTATCGCTCGGAGGTCATCAAGGAGTACTTCCTGCGCTACAACGAGGCGATCTCGAATGACTTCGTTCTCACCGAGGGCGGGCGGTCGCTCGAGCTCCTCAGCCGCGACATCGACGACTGGCGGATCACCTTCGCCGACACCGGGCAGAACGCCGTCATCGGCCAGCGTCTGCTGGCGGTTCGACGCCACGTCGAAACGGACGACGTCTTCCTCGCCAACTACGGCGATACGTTGACGGACGCTCCGCTCGACGACCTCATCGCGGATTTTCGGGCTCGCGACAAGGTCGCAGCGTTCCTCTGCATCCGCCCGACGTACTCCTTCCACCTCGTGAACGTCGCGGCCGACGGCGTCGTCCAGGGCATCGAGCATGTCCAGGATTCGAATATCTGGATCAACGGCGGATACTTCATCCTGCGACGCGAGATCTTCGATTACATCCGGCCCGGTGAGGACCTCGTGAACGAACCGTTCAACCGGTTGATCGCAGAGAACGCGCTCATCGGCTATCGCTACGACGGGTTCTGGGCGCCGATGGACACGCTCAAGGACAAGCAGGAGCTCGAGGCGCTGTACGAGTCCGGCAAGCCGCCGTGGGCCGTCTGGCAGAACGACCCACCGAGATGATCGGGCGCCTGTCGCTGCCCCCCGAGCTCGACCTCCTGTGCATCGGCGCGCACGCTGACGACATCGAGATCGGCGCGGGGGGGACGATCCTTCGGCTCGCCGGCGAGGGCCGGCTGCGATCCGTGCGCTGGGTCGTCCTGAGCGCCGCGGGCGTCCGCGCCGACGAGGCGCGGGAGGCGGCGAGCGCGTTCGTCGACCCGTCGGGCGCGGATCTCCGGACCACCATCGGCAACGCCCGGGACGGCTACTTCCCCGCTTCGTTCACCGAGCTGAAGGATGGCTTCGAGGCCCTCAAGCTCGAGTTCGAGCCGAACCTCATCCTCACCCACCGCCGTGACGACCTCCACCAGGATCACCGGCTCGTCGGGGAGCTGACGTGGAACACCTACCGGCACCACACGATCCTCGAGTACGAGATCCCGAAATACGACGCCGACCTCGTCTCGCCGAACGTCCTCGTCGAGCTCCCCGCCGCGATCGTCGAACACAAGTGGGAGCTGCTGGATGCCGCCTACCCGTCCCAGCGCGGCCGGACCTGGTTCAGCGCTGACACGTTCCGTGGCCTCGCGCGCGTACGGGGGGTCGAGGCGGCCGCGTCGAGCGGCTTCGCGGAGGGATTCGTCGGTCGAAAGCTGACGGTCTGAGGGGCGCGCGGCCGGGTCAACTCGGTCGGCCGGGCAGCCACTCCCGGGCCCAGTGCTCGAACATGAGCAGCGCCCACAGGATGTTGCCGTGATCGGCCGTCCCGGCGCGATGCTCGCCCAGGAGCCGTGCGGTCGTGGCCCGATCGACATGGTCACGCGTCAGGCTGTCCGGCGCGAGGACGCACGATTCGAACAGGCGGCCGAGACCATCCCGGAACCAGGCGTCGATGGGGACGCTGAAGCCGGCCTTCGGACGAGCGGCCAGGTCGGCCGGGATGAGCCTCGCGGCCACGTCCCGAAGCAGCGACTTCGTCCGCGTGCGATGCACCTTGAGCGAAGCCGGCAGCCGCATCGCGAAGCTCACGAGCTCCTGGTCGAGGAACGGCGCACGCGCCTCGAGGGAGTTCGCCATCGTCGCCCGGTCGACCTTCACGAGCAGATCGCCGGGCAGGTAGCTCATGAGGTCGGCGTACTCGGCACGCGCGACGACGGACCACTCCGGTGCGGTCGCGAGGATCGAGCGGAGATAGCCATCCTGGTCGACGAGGTCGGCCGATCCGAGGAGCGCCGCTCGCATCGGCGCGGTCGTCATCGACATCATGCCGATGAACCGCTCGTCGGGATCGAGACCCGCGTCCGACTGCCATCGCTGGAGGCGTGCGCGAAGGGCCGATCCGCCCGCGATCGACGGCACCACCGCACCCGCGAGGCCGGCCAGCGGTCCATGCAGGCGGCCGGTGAGGCGGGAGATGGTCTCCATCGCGGCCTGGCGTCGATACGTTCGGTAGCCGCCGAAGGTCTCGTCGCCGCCATCTCCGGTGAGGACCACCGTCACGCCCTCGCTCGCGAGCTGTGCGACGCGAAACGTCGGGAGCGTCGAGGTGTCGGCGAGGGGCTCGTCGTACACGCGCGCGAGCCGCGGCAGCGCGTCGACCGCATCGAGGCGGACGACGGCTTCGGTGTGATCCGTACCGAATGCCGTGGCGATCCGCCGGGCATGCGGCAGCTCGTTGAACGCCTCCTCCTCGAAGCCGATCGAATACGTGCGCACCGGGCGGCTCGACGCCTCGGCCATGAGCGCGACGACGAGGCTCGAGTCGATTCCCCCGCTCAGGAATGCGCCGAGCGGAACGTCGCTCCGAAGACGGATACCGACGGCCTCCCGGAGCAGCGCGAGGCACTCCTCGCGCGCCTGCTCGGGCGCAACGATGCGCGGTGCCACCTCCGGCGTCCAATAGCGGACGATCTGCGGCTCGGCGCCGGGCTCCCAGGTGAGCATCGACGCCGGTGGCAGCTTGCTGATCCCGGACAGGATCGACAGCGGATCCGGGACGTAGCCGTACTGCAGGTACCGCGCGAGGGCAAGCCGATCAACCGATCGCGGCACGTCGGGGTCGGCCAGGATCGCCTTGATCTCCGAGCCCCACGTCAGCCGGCCGTTCGTGAGCCGCCAATAGACCGGCTTCTTCCCGAGACGGTCCCGGACAAGGACGAGGCGGTGCCGCGCGGCGTCCCAAAGCGCGATCGCGAACATCCCGCGCAGGCGATCGACGAACGCGTCGCCCTCGTCCTCGTAGAGGTGGGCGATCGTCTCGGTGTCGCCGTGCGTCCGAAGCGTGTGACCGCGTCGCTCGAGCTCGACCCGAAGCTCCACGTAGTTGTAGATCTCGCCGTTGAGCGATACGACGACGTCGCCGCGCTCGTTCGTCAGGGGCTGACGTCCCGTCTCGAGGTCGATGATCGACAACCGGCGTGCGCCGATGATCGCCTGTTCGGCGCAGTGCATCTGCTGGTCGTCCGGGCCGCGGTGGGCGATCGTCCCGAGCATCGCCGACACGAGCGCCGGATCATCCGGACGAAGGTCGTCCCGGGTGGCGATTCCGGCGATTCCACACAAATCATCGATCCTGCTGCTCGACGGTCGACCGGATCGAAATCGCTGGACCCGCTCTGAGCTCGCCGTACTGCTTCCGGTCCGAGGACCGGCCCCCGCCTGACTCTAGCATCGGACGCCACGCTCGCTGTTCACCCCGAGCCGGTTCGGGTCGGTTGGCGTGGCCTCGGCGCACCGGGCGGTGCGGAGCCGAGCGGTATTCAGGGGTCCGGCACGGTACTTCGGTTGCCGTCCGTTGAGTACGATGGCGCCTCGCGCTCGTGCATCGGGGCACGCGCATTCCACGGGGTCCGGGGACGCATCGACCATGGTCCGATCTGGCCGTCGACGAGGGGCCGCGCTCGCGATCTCGTTCGTGATGAGCGCTGTCACGCTGCTGGCGATGATCCCGACCCCGACAGCCGTCGCCGCGGGACCGAAGCCACGGACGTTCCTGCGCGAGGCGAAGGCCGGCAAGGCCGAGGTCGGCACGCGCATCGCCGGATCCCTGCCCTCGAACTTCCAGGACGTCACGGTCTTCAGCGGGCTGACGAACCCGACGGCGATCCGGTTCTCACCGGACGGCCGCGTCTTCGTCGCCGAGAAGAGCGGAGTCATCAAGGTCTTCTCGAGCGTGGCGGATACGACGCCGACGGTCTTCGCCGACCTGCATACCGAGGTCGACGACTTCTGGGATCGCGGCATGGTGGGGCTGGCGCTCGACCCGAGCTTCCCGAGCAAGCCCTACATCTACGTCACGTATCCCTTCGACGCACCGATCGGTGGTCAGGCTCCCACCTGGAACGACGGCTGCCCGACGCCTCCGGGCGCGACGACGGACGGCTGCGTCATCGGCGGGCGGCTGTCGCGACTGACGGCGAGCGGCAACGTCATGAGCGCCGAGAAGGTCCTCGTCGAGGACTGGTGCCAGCAGTACCCGAGCCACTCCGTCGACGACATCGAGTTCGGTCCCGACGGCGCGCTCTACATGAGCGCCGGAGAGGGCGCGAACTTCAACGCCCTCGACTACGGCCAGTTCGGTGGCACGAGCGGCAGCCCACCGGTGACGCCGCAGAACCCGTGCGGCGACCCGCCCGGCGGCGTCGGCGGGACGATGACATCGCCGACCGCGGAAGGCGGCTCGCTCCGCGCGCAGAGCGTGCGCCGGCCCGCGGGCGAGCCGGTCGTGCTGAGCGGTTCGATCATTCGCGTCGACCCCGCGACGGGCGCAGCGAAGGCCGATAACCCGCTGGCAGCGAACCCCGATGCGAACGCGAAGCGGATCGTCGGCTACGGCCTCCGGAACCCGTTCCGGTTCACGTTCAGGCCGGGCACGAGCGAGCTGTGGGTCGGCGACGTCGGCCAGAACGTGTCCGAGGAGATCGACCGGATCACGAACCCGAAGTCGGCGACGGTCGCGAACGGCGGCTGGCCGTGCTACGAAGGCGACGCCCGCGAGCCCAGCTGGGACGCCGCCGACGTGAATGTCTGCGAGTCGCTGTACTCGACGCCGACGGGGCTGCTCACGCCGTACTACGCGTACAGCCACGGCTCGAGGGTCGTGACCGGGGAGTCGTGCCCCATCGGCAGCTCGTCGATCTCGGGGCTCGCCTTCTACGGGGCCGGCACCTATCCGTCCGCTTACCGCAACGCGTTGTTCTTCGCGGATCACTCGCGCAACTGCATCTGGGCCATGGAGGCCGGCTCCGGCGGCCTGCCCGACACCGCCAGGATCGTCAACTTCATGACCGGTGCGGCCAACCCCGTTGACCTCCAGATCGGTCCCGGCGGCGACCTGTGGTACGTCGACCTCGAGGGAGGCAAGGTCCATCGGATCGTCTACGACGCGACGAACAACGCACCGACCGCGGCGATCACGGCGACGCCGACGAGCGGGGCGGCGCCGCTCACCGTGCAGTTCGACGGCCGCGCATCGTCCGACCCGGACGCCGGTGACACGCTCACCTACAGCTGGGACCTCGACGGCGACGGCAGCTTCGGCGACGCCGTGCTCCCGACGGCCTCGTTCACCTACCAGTCGACCGGCGCCTACACGGTGGCCCTGGCGGTCACCGACAGCCACGGCTCGAGCGTGACGGCCACGCAGCTCATCAACGTCGGGAACGCCCTCCCGAGACCCGTCATCGACAGTCCCGCGAGCTCGTTCACGTGGAAGGTCGGCGATTCGATCGCCTTCTCCGGACATGCCACCGACTCGACCGGCAAGGCGATTCCGGCGAGCGGCCTGTCGTGGGCGTTCGTCATCTACCACTGCCCGTCGGACTGTCACACCCACGCGATCAGGACCTTCGCAGGCGTCGCTTCGGGCTCGTTCCCGGCACCGGATCACGAATACCCGTCCTACCTCGAGCTGACGCTCACGGCGACCGACGGCGCGGGCAGGACGGCGAGCACGTCGGTCCGGCTCGATCCGAAGACCGCTGCGCTCCGGCTCGCGTCGGTTCCAACCGGGGTCCAGCTGTCGGTCGGGTCGGGCACGAGCCGGCCCGCTCCGTACAGCGTGACGGTCATCCAGGGCTCGACCCAGACCGTCACCGCGCCACCGAGCCAGACCCTCAACGGCGTGGAGTACCAGTTCGATCACTGGTCCGATGGCGGCGCCGCGACCCACGCCACCGTCGTCCCGTCGACGGGGTTGACGTTGACCGCAACGTACCGTTCGAGCGGCGCGACGACCTCGTATCTCTCGGATCTCGCCTGGACCCAGGCCGCGAACGGCTGGGGCCCGGTCGAAACGGACATGAGCAATGGCGAGCAGGCGGCCGGCGACGGGCATCCGCTGACGCTCAACGGGACGGTCTACGCCAAGGGGCTCGGTGGCCACGCCGCCTCCGACGTGCGCTACACGATGAATGGCGGCTGCAGCTCGTTCAGCGTCAAGGTCGGCGTCGACGACGAAGTCCCGCCGACGAACGGCTCCGTGGTCTTCCAGGTCTTCGCCGACGGCGTGAAGCTGGCCGACTCGGGGCTGATGACCGGGGCGACGGCAACGAAGGGCCTCACCGTCGACGTGACGGGTCGGACGACGCTTCAGCTCGTGATCACCAACGGCGACGGCTCGACGAACGGCGACCATGGCGACTGGGCCGACGCGGCGCTGACGTGCGGGGGCGATGGATCGCCACCTGACACGACGCCGCCGACCATCACCTCGAAGAGCCCGGCCCTCGGCGCGACCGGCGTCGTCCGGAGCGTGAGGCCGAGCGTCGTCTTCTCCGAGGCGATCGACCCGGCGACGCTCACGCCGACGACGTTCACGCTCACGCCGTCAGGCGGTGGCGCGGTCGCGGCGACGGTCTCGTGGGCGAGCGTGGCGAAGACCGCGACGCTCACGCCGACTCTCGTGCTCGCCGGCGGCACGAAATACACCGTCCGCGTGAAGGGCGGCGCGAGCGGGATCGCCGACCTCGCCGGCAACCGCCTCGCCAACGATGTGAGCTGGACCTTCACGACGTCGACGGGACCGGCCAGCCTGTTCCTGTCCGATCTGCCCTGGACGCAAATCTCGAACGGCTGGGGGCCGGTCGAGACGGACATGAGCAACGGCGAGCAGGCGGCCGGTGACGGACATGCGTTGACGCTGAACGGGACGGTCTATGCGAAGGGACTGGGGGTCCACGCCGCGTCGGACGTGCGCTACACGATGAACGGCGCGTGCAGCTCGTTCAGCGTCAAGGTCGGAGTCGACGACGAAGTTCCTCCCACCGACGGCTCGGTTGTCTTCCAGATCTTCGCTGACGGCACGAAGCTCGCCGATTCAGGTGTCATGACGGGCAAGACAGCGACCCGCACGCTCATCGTCAACGTCAGCCGCATGACGACCCTCGAGCTCGTCGTCACGAACAGCGGCGACACGTCGAACGCCGATCACGCCGACTGGGCCGACCCCAGGCTCAGCTGCCGCTAGACCGATCGTCGCCCACTCGAGGTCGCCCCGCGACCGCGGGATCTCGCGCCGCGAGGTACGCGGCCATCAGCTCGTCGATCGCCGCAGGCGCCAGGGCCGGGTCGGAACGCAGCGCCGATCGGACGAGGGCGACGGGACTGCGATCCGCTCGACCGCCGTCGAGGATCGCGTCGAGCCGGTCCGCCGGACCTCGAAGC
>DASSHA010000006.1:0-2142 GCA_035693145.1 Candidatus Limnocylindrales bacterium | reverse complement strand
GCCCTCGTACGGGTCGTACCGGTCGACGAGCCCGGCCGCCTCGGCATCGGCGAACGGCCGGCGATCGATCACCTCGGTCGCGTTGATCGCGAGCCGCTCCTCGATGACCGCGAGCATTTCAGGCCCGGCGGCGGCGCCCGTCGGCGCCTTGACCTTGAAGCCGTTGTCGGTCCACGGGTTGTGCGAGGCCGTGATGACGATCCCGGCCGCGGCGCCGCGCTCGACGACCTCGTAGGAGGACATCTGGGTCGGCACGGCATGTGCCGCGAACGCGACCGGGATGTCGCGCGCCAGCAGGACCTCGGCCGCGGCCGCCGCGAAGTGCTCGGACGCGAACCGCCGGTCGTAGGCGATGACGACGCCCTTTGCCTGCTCGCTCCGCCCGGCGACGTAGGCGGCGACCCCGTCCGCACAGCGGCGGACCGCATCGAACGTGAACTCGTCGGCGATCCTCGCCCGCCAGCCATCGGTGCCGAAGACGATCTCCGGGGTCGCCGGCGCGCCCGCCACGGTCCCGGTCACGCCGCCTCCTGGCGGCTGACACGCTCGACCAGCTCACTGACGGCATCCCGCGGCAGCGCGGCCCCGCTCAGCACCGCGCTCGGGCCGGTCGCATCCAGGACGACGTCGCGCTCGTCGCCGGCGGGCGCGACCTGCAGCCGGCCGGCCGAACGTCGCACGACGAGGTCGTCGGGCTCGAGCCTCGTCCGCTCGCCGGTTCCGACCACCCGGCCGGTCGCGCCCCGCAGCCCGAGCGCCGAGAGGAGCGCCGTCCACGAGCCGAGGTCGTTCCAGCCCGCGTCGAGCCGGGCCATCACCACGCGGCCGTCGGAGGCGGCCCCCTCCATGACGGCCGTGTCGATCGACGCGCCGACCATTCGGTCATAGGCCATCTCCAGCGAGAGATCCTTTCCGACAGCAGGCGCGAGGAGCGTGACGAGCGAGGTGTACTTCTCGAGCGCCGCCCGGATCGCCCGCCGGCGCCACAGGAACATCCCGGCGTTCCAGGCGACGCCCTCGACACCGAGGAGCTCGCGCGCCCGGGCTTCGGTCGGCTTCTCCTCGAAGCCCTGGAGCGGCCAGGCGCGGAGGGCGCCGTTGCGGAGCCGGCGGTCGAGGTTCGGGCGGAGGTAGCCGAACTCGGTCGCCGGGCGGGTCGGCCGGACGCCGAGCGTGACGAGCGGATCGTCGATGTCGAACGCGCCCGTCGCGAGCTGGTCGGCCGCAGCGCTGAGCACCTCGCGAAAACGATCCTCGTCGTCGATCCAGTGGTCGGCCGGCAGGACGACCATGACCTCGTCGTCGGGCAGGTCGATGGCGACGGTCGCGAGCGCGATCGCCGCGGCGGTGTTCCGACCGGTTGGCTCGGCGACGACCCGAACGTCGGGCAGCTGCGCCCGGACGAGCGGCGTGTAGCGGCGTGCCGCGACGACCCGGACGTCCTCGGGGTCGACGAGGGACGCGAGCCGGGACACGGTCCGCTGGAGGAGCGTCTCGTCGCCGAGGAGCGGCAGGAAGGGCTTCGGCCGCTCCGGCGTCGACAGCGGCCACAGCCGCGTCCCGCCGCCGCCGGCGAGAACGACCACGTACATGCGCGGCGATTGTACGGGTCGGTCCGGTGAGCCGGCCGCGACCGGTGGTCAGCGCGCGGGCAGCAGCTCGCCGGTCACGATCTGGTCAGCCGTGACCGGGTTCGGGACGAGGCCGCCTGGCAACCCGGACATGAACTGGATCGAGCGCGTCCAGGCGTCCGGATCGATCGCGCCCGAGCCGTGGGCCTTCGTGTAGTCGTTCGACCAGGCGTCGATCGTCGCCGCGAGGATCGCCTCCTGCGTCGGTCGGTCGGTCCCGAGCTCGGGGACCTGGGCGATCGAGGCGTCGATTCCGACCGTCGGGTTCGCGGCGATCTCCTCTTGCGCCTTCAACGTGGCCCCCACGAACGCCTTCAACGCCGCGGCCTTCGACTCGAGGGTCTTCTGCCCGACGATCAGCCCGTTGCCGGGCAGCGGCACGGCCTGGTCGACGTGGAGCTGCGTCGTCTCGATCCCCTGCTGCTTGAGCTGGATCGGCTCGTTGTTGATGAACCCGGTCGCGGCGTCGACCTGGCCACGCGCGACCGCCGTCGCCTGGGTGAAGTCGGGA
>DASSHA010000005.1:0-37310 GCA_035693145.1 Candidatus Limnocylindrales bacterium | reverse complement strand
CGATCGGTTCCATGACTCGACCGTTCATCTCGCTCACGACGGACTTCGGGCTGCGCGATCCCTACGCCGGGATCTGTCGGGGCGTCATCGCCTCGATCGCACCGGACGCGATCGTCGTCGACCTCAGCCACGAGGTCGCGCAGTTCGCGATCCGCGACGGGGCGCTCGTCCTCTGGTCGGCGCTCCCGTACCTGCCCGTCGGCGTCCACGTCGCCGTCGTCGACCCGGGCGTCGGGACCGAGCGGCGCCCGATCGGCGTTCGCGCCGGCCGGGGCGACGTGCTCGTCGGGCCGGACAACGGCCTGCTCCTGCCGGCCCTGGATCGGCTCGGTGGCCTCGCCGAGGCGCGCCTGCTCGGCAACCGGGACCTGTGGCGCGAGACCGTCAGCGCGAGCTTCCACGG
Source organism: Candidatus Limnocylindrales bacterium (assembly GCA_035693145.1). GTDB lineage: Bacteria > Chloroflexota > Limnocylindria > Limnocylindrales > CSP1-4 > DASSHA01. Next base: position 36,907 of record DASSHA010000005.1, on the reverse strand, counting down.
TCGCGACATCTTCAGCCCGGTCGCGGCCCACATCGCCGCCGGGACCCCGTTCGAATCCGTCGGACCGACCATCGATCCGGGCTCGCTCGTCCGGCTCGCGCTGCCGCCTGTCGAGGCGCGCGATGGCGGTGTCGAGACCGGCGTCGTCTACATCGACACGTTCGGCAACGTGAAGCTGTCGGCGCTCGCCGCCGACCTCGTCGCCGCGCTCGGGCCGCTCGACGCGGGCGACGCGCTCGCGATCGAGATCCGGGACGCGTCACGGGCCCGACGGATCGAGCTTCCGTGGGCGACGACCTTCGGCGATCGGGGAGTGGGCGAGCCGCTCGTCTACGAGGATGCCTACGGGCGAGCGTGCATCGCCGTCAACCGCGGCAGCGCCGCCGACGTCCTCGGCCTCGTCGAGGACGTGCCCGTCGTGGTCCGGCGCCGCTGAGGCCCCGGTCGAGCCTTTCGCTACACTCACCGCTCGGTCCCGTCGCCCGAAGGAGCTCTCGATGCGCCCGTTCCGCGTGAGCCTGCCGTTCGTCGCCGTCGCCGCCCTCGTCGTGGCGGCGTGCACCGGCGGTGCCCCGAGCGTCTCCCCGTCGAGCGCGCCGTCCGCGACGGCCAACCCGTCGGTCGCGACGGCCTCCGCGGCGGCGACCTCGGCCGCACCGAGCGCGACGCCGGACGCGTGCGCGGCGGCGAACCTCACGACCGTGACCAGCGGCAAGCTCACGATCGGCACGGACAACCCGGCCTACCCGCCGTACTACCAGATCCCGGCGAGTGGCAGCGCGACGAAGCCATGGGAGCTCGGCGACCCGACGAACGGCGAGGGTTTCGAGAGCGCCTTCGCCTACGCGCTCGCGGATCGGCTCGGGTTCACCAAGGACCAGGTCGCCTGGACCGTCGTGCCATTCGACAACTCGTACGCGCCGGGCCCGAAGAAGTTCGACCTCGACATCAACCAGGTCTCGTACACGGCCGAGCGCGCGCAGTCGGTCGACCTCTCCGACGGCTACTACACGCTCAACCAGTCGGTCGTCGCGCTCAAGGCGAACCCGATCGCCAACGCGAAGTCCGTCGCGGACCTCAAGGCGTACAAGTTCGGCGCGCAGGTCGGCACGACGAGCCTCGACACGATCAACAACGTCATCGCGCCGACCGCCAAGGCGATGGTCTACAACACGAACGACGCCGCGATCGCGGCACTGAAGGCGAAGCAGATCGACGGGCTCGTCGTCGACCTCCCGACGGCATTCTTCGTGACCGGTGCGCAGGTCGACAACTCGGTCGTCGTCGGCCAGTTCGCCGCGCCGACGGGCGCCGACGCGGAGCACTTCAGCGTCGTGCTCGCCAAGGGCAGCGCGCTCACGCCGTGCGTCAACCAGGCGATCGCGGCGATGAAGTCCGATGGCTCGCTCGACCAGATCACCAAGGAGTGGCTGTCCGACAAGGCGAGCGCCCCGGTCTTCGGCCCCTAGCCTGAGCGGCTCGGGCGCCGCGCGCTCGTGAGCGGCTTCCGGGCCGGGGGTGGTCCGCTCGACTCCGGCGACCTCATCGGACTCCCGGGCCGGCCGCGCGTCCGCCGGCGTCGCGTCCCTCCGGGCGAGGCCGTCCGCTCGACCGCCATCGCACTCGCCAGCACCGTCGTCTTCTTCGGTGCCGTCGGCTGGATCGTCGTCAACTCGTCGGGTTGGGCCGAGGTCCGGCGCTCGTTCTTTGACGACACGATCTTCCGTGAGGCGCTGCCCAAGGTCGTCGAGGCGTTCGGCACGAACGTCCAGCTCTTCCTCGTCGCCGAGGTCGTCATTCTCGTCCTGGGCCTCGCGATCGCGCTCCTGCGAAGCGCGCCGGGCGCCGTCCTCTTCCCTGCACGGCTCGTTGCGACGGTCTATGCCGATCTCTTCCGCGCCGTGCCCGGGCTGCTGATCGTCTACCTGCTCGGGTTCGGGATGCCGACGCTGGCGATCCCGGGCCTGCCGTCGGATCCGTTCGTCTGGGCGGTCGTCGCCCTCAGCCTCGTGTACAGCGCCTACGTGTCGGAGGTCTACCGGGCAGGCATCGAATCGATCCACCCGAGCCAGGAGGCGGCCGCGCGCTCTCTCGGGCTCAGCCGGGTCCAGGCGCTCCGATTCGTCATCGTGCCGCAGGCTGTCCGGCGGGTGATCCCGCCGCTGCTCAACGACTTCATCGGACTCCAGAAGGACACGGTCCTCGTCTCCTACATCGGCGTCGTCGAGATCTTTCGCGAATCGCAGATCCTCAACGCGGCGCGGTTCAACTTCACCCCGTACGTCGCGGTCGCGCTCGTCTTCGTGGTGATGACGATCCCGCTCGCCAGGCTGACCGATTGGCTCGTCGCCCGCGACCGCCGGAGCCAGGCGGTCGGCGGGTTCCGATGACGGCCGCGGTGCTGACCGCCGAGGTGCAGCGTGTCGAGGCGCTCCGCGTCGAGGACCTCCACAAGTCGTTCGGCGACCTCGAGGTGCTCCGCGGCATCGACCTCGGCCTCGCCGAGCACGAGGTCGTCTGCCTGATCGGCGCCTCGGGGAGCGGCAAGTCGACGCTCCTGCGCTGCATCAACCTGCTCGAGCCGATCGACGCCGGCCGCATTGCTCTCGACGGGCACGACATCACGGCGAAGGGCGTCGACGTCAATGCCGTCCGGCGGCGGATCGGGATCGTCTTCCAGGCGTTCAACCTCTTCCCGCACATGACGGTCCTGGCGAACGTCACCCTCGGGCCACGCAAGGCGCTCGGCCGGCCGAAGGCGCAGGCCGAGGCCGACGGGCTCGCGCTGCTCGAACGATTCGGCCTGTCCGACAAGGCGCGCGCCTACCCCGATCGGCTGTCGGGCGGCCAGCAGCAGCGGGTGGCGATCGTCCGGGCGCTCGCGATGTCGCCGGACCTCCTGCTGCTCGACGAGATCACGAGCGCGCTCGACCCCGAGCTCGTCGCCGAGGTCCTGGCGGTCATCCGCGAGCTCGCCGCGAGTGGGATGACGATGCTCATCGCGACGCACGAGATGGGCTTCGCACGCGACGTCGCGCACCGGGTCTGTTTCCTCGACGGCGGCCGGATCCTCGAGGAGGGCCGGCCGGACGAGATGTTCCGCGCACCGCGCGAGCCCCGAACCCGGCAGTTCCTCCAGCGCGTGACCGAGGCTGGCCGGCTGTGAGGGACGGCTCGGCCGCCCGTGGCCTCCTTACGTCACACGCTCCACCGGCGGCCGAACGCACGCCTCGACGAAGGCCTCGAACAGGCGACCGAACGAGCGCGGCGTCGAAGCGGTGCGTTCGGGATGGCACTGGACGCCGACGAGCCAGCGGCCGGCGGGGGCCTCGAGGGCCTCGACCAGGGGTCCGGCCGGGCTGTCGGCCCAGCCGGCGGCGACCAGATCCGGTGCCAGATCCGAGTCTCGGATCCCCTGATGGTGGTACGTGTTCACCGCGAGCTCGCTTGTCGTGCCGAGGAGCTCGCCGAGCCGCGTTCCGGCGACGAGCCGCAGTTCGTGCCGCCGCGGATCGCCATGCCCGAACGAGACGCCGGCGTGGTCGTCCACGTGTTGGAGGAGCGTCCCGCCGCTGAACACGTTGATCGCCTGGATCCCGCGACAGATCCCGAGGACCGGGACGGCGCGAGCCGCCGCGACGTCCCAGGCGACGGCCTCGAGGGCGTCGCGCGCCCGGTCGATCGTCCGGCTGCCGTCGATCTCGCAGCCGTAGCGCGCCGGCTCGACGTCCGCGCCGCCGGCGAGGAGGAGGCCGTCCATCGCGTCGAGCGCAGCATCGCGCTCGGTCGTCGGCATCCCCGGGTGGACGAAGCGCGGCTCCCCGCCCGCGGTTCGTACCGCCTCGGCGTAGAGCTCATAGCGGTCCTCGTCGATCGCCGGCTCGGCGAAGCCGTCCGGGTCCTCGATCGTGATGACGACGAGCGGGGGTTCCGCGCGGACCATGGCGGCGACGATAGCGCCTTCAGGCGGCGACGGTCGGCTCGGCAGTCGAGCCGGCCGGGGCGTGCGTCGCCGACGGGGGATCGACCGGCGTGGGCTCCTTGAGCGAGAACTCCGCGGCGAGCGCGAGGCCTTCGGCGGCGGTCGCGATCCGACCCCGGCCCGCCCGCTTCGCGACGAAGCACGCGCGGTCGGCGGAGAGCAGGATCTCGGCCGGCGTGCCCCCGTCGGCCGGGAACGTCGCGAGCCCGATCGAGGCGCTGACGCGGATCCCGCCCGCGGCCCACGAGGTTCCGGCCGCGCCGACTGCGTCGATCGCGCCACGAACGCGCTCGGCGACGCCGACCGCGCCGTCCGAATCCGTCCGCGGCAGAAGCAGCACGAACTCGTCGCCGCCGTAGCGGAAGACGTGGTCGGACTCGCGTCCCGCGCTCACGATCGCCTTCGCGACCGCCCCGAGGAACCGGTCCCCGGCCTGGTGGCCGAGCGCGTCGTTGACCGACTTGAACTGGTCGAGATCGACCATCACGAGGCTGAACGGCTCGGCGCTCGCGACGCTCCGGACGAGCCACTCCTGGAACGTCCCGTGGTTGAGCAGCCCCGTCAGATCGTCGGTCCGGGCGCGGATCTCGACCGCCGAGTGGCGCTCTGCGTTCTGGAGCGCGATCGAAACCTGGGCGGCGAACAGCTTGACCAGCTCGAACTCGTCGTCACCGAAGCGGTTCTCGTCGCCGAGGCGCTCGAGGGTGAGGACGCCGTTCGCGCCTTCCCGGCCCCGCAGCGGGACGCAGATGAGGCTGCCGGCCACCGCTCCCGACGGGCCCTGGAAGACCCGGCCGTCGGCGAGCTCGTCGGGGACGAGCGCGGGCTCGTTGTGGGCGAGGACCCACGGCGCCAGGCCAGTCTCGCCCGGCTCCCACGGCATGAGGAACTCGGCCGCGTGGACACCGCGGGCCGTGAGCGGGCGGAGGAGTCCGCTCGTGCGATCGACCACCTCGATCGCGATCGTGTCGTAGCGGACGAGCGTCGCGAGGCGTTCCGTGACCTGTTCGAGGACGTCGTTCGGGTCGAGCGTCGAGAGGATCGATTCGGTGATCTGGAGGAGCGCCCGCTGGCCGTTGAGCTGCCGCTCGAGCGCGGCCGACTGCGCGCGCAGCCGTTCGGTCACGTCGGCGTTGGCCATGGCCTGCGCCGCGAAGCTCGCGTAGATCACCAAAAGCCGCAGGTCGTCGTCGCGGAACTGGTCCAGCCCGAGCTTCGAGAGAACGACGACGCCCAGCACCTCGTCCTCGTAGAGCATCGGGGCGAGGAGCATCGATTCGTCGAGGCTGTCCTCGGTCCCGGGGATCGTCTGCGTCCGGGGGTCGGCGTCGGCATCGCGCAGGTTCTGGGCGATCTTGTGGGCGGCAACCCAGCCAGTGATCCCCTCGCCGACCTTCACCCGCAGCTGCTCGGGCGTCTCGTCGACGTACTCGCCGACCTGCCCGTGCATCGCGACCGGCACGAGGTTGTCGCCGTAGAGCCGGTAGACCCGGACGTTGTGGTAGTCGATGAGCTGGCGGAGCTCGGTCGCGATCGCGTGGCCGATCTCGCGGACGTCGGCCAGCCGCGCCAGCCGCGCGCCGAGCTGCTGGATCGACTGGAGCTGCGCGGCCCAGGTCGCCATCTGCGTGTAGTCCTGCGCGGTCTTCACGGCAAGCGCCGCATGTTGCGCGAAGGCCTCCAGCGTGACGAGCTCGTCGGCATCCCACGGGTGGCGCCGATCGTGGTAGACCATCAGCAGCCCGAGCAGGTCCGGACCGTCGAACAGCGGCGCGCAGCAGGCCGTGTCGAAGCCCTCCCGAACGACGGCCTCGCGCATCGACGTCCCGCGGGCGTCGTTCGCGTAGTCGACAGCCCATTCCGGCCGGCGGGCCTCGACCGCTGCCGACGCGATCGAGGGCCGCGGGAAGTTCCGGACCGCGGCGAGGTACGCGTCGGACAGCCCCCGGCTGACGACGGCCTCGACCCGACCGCCGGGCCGCTGGAGGAAGACGGCCGCCCGGTCGGCCTCGAAGAGGTGGAGCGAGTGGTCGATGACGCTCCCGAGCATCTCGTCGAGCTGAAGGCGCGAGCCGAGATCGCTCGACACGCGTCGAAGGGCGTCTGCACGGTGCGCCTGGCGGGCGAGGTCCTCGGCGAGCTGCGCGGTCCGGATCGAGGCCGCGATGAGCCGTGCGGCGGCAACCGCGAGCTCGGTATCGTCGGGCGTCAGGCGGCCGGGCTCGTCGCTCGAGAAGACGAGCAGTCCCCAGCCGACGTCGGCCTCGTCATCGTTCGTCGCGGCCCCGACTCCGACCGCGATCGGGGCGACGATCTCGCTCTCGGCACGCGCGACGATCGGCAGCCAGCCCGGCTGGCTGGCCGCCGACGAGACGACGACCTCGCCCCGACGGTTGGCCCGGGCGAGCGCCCCGAACGTGATCGGGCGATCGATCGGGCGTCGCGATCCCGCGCTCGCGCGGACGACGAAGGCGTCGGTCCGCCGCTCGAGGATCGCGACGGCTTCGACGCCGAGGGCATGCCGGAGCGTGTGCGCGCTCTGGGCAAGCGTCGCGTCGAGGTCGCGAGCGAGCGGCGCGAGCTCGGCGAGCTCGGCCAGGACCGACACGTCGGCCGCTCGCGGCCGGACCGGCGGGGCGTCGGGCCGTGGCGACGGCGTCGACAGGGCGCGCATCCGAGAGGGTCGGCCGCTCGTTCGCGCTCCGGCCGGGCCGACCGTGCCGGTGGACAGGGGCGACGTCTCGGCAGCCGCCAGGAAGCGCTGGAGATCGCCGAGCCGATATCGGCGGTCGCCGCGCGCGTTGATGCGGTAGTAGCGCAACCGCCCCTGGTCGCTCCATGCCCGGATCGTGTTCGGGTGGACGCCGAGCAGCCGCGCGGCCTTCATGACCGAGAGGGTCGCGTCGATTGGGCGATGCGTCAGTGTCGTCGGCACGTCGTCCGCTGGGAGGAAATGTGAGGTTCGGTGCCGGGAGTCTGCCAGCCTCACAATTCCTGCCAATAGGACGAACGTACCGGCCTCGGCCTCACGGCCTCCGTGCGGTGAGCCGAACATAGGCCAGCGTCGCTGCCGTCGCGACGAGCCCGATCGCGACGACGAGCCCGACCGCGAGGAGGGGTTGGCCGACGAAGCCCGCGCCCTCGCCCGAGCTGCGCGTATCCCCGGCTCCGGGCGGGCTGGCGCTCGGCGCCGGGCTCGCGCTCGGGACAGCCGCCGGGACTGCGGCGGGCGATCCGACCGCCGACGCCGTCGGGCTCGCTGCCCGAAGCCCGACGGGCGTCATCGCGGCCACGACGAGCAGCCCGGCGATCGTCGCGGCGAGGACCGATCGGACCGCGACCGTCGCGACGCGCTCGGCTCCACGCGTCGCACCCCGGCCCGGCTTCACGCGAGCAACCCGATCACGGCCGCGAGGAGGCCAAGGGCGAGCGCCCCGACGCCGACGACGAACAGCGCCGCCGCGGCGCGGATCACCGGCTGGCGGCCGTCGGCGAGGACGCGCATCGCCTCCGTCGGCTCGAGCGTCGTCAGGACGAGCGGGCGGCCGCGGCCGGCGACGATCTGCACGCCCCTTCCGGCCAGCCTCGGCACACCGAGGACGATCGCGTGCTCGACCGACGAGATCTGCTCGATCCGCACGCGAACCGGCAGGTCCGCCGGAGTTCCGGGCGGGACGCGGTCGGCCACGTCGGCGACGCGACCAGTCGACTCGCGCGGCACGACGACCAGCCCGACGCCGAGGTCGGCGGGGTCGATCGTCGCTTCACCGAGCGCATCCGCAATGCGGAATGGAACCGCCTCCCGCGTCTCGTGGGCCGTCGTCCAGCGGCGGCTCCGGCGGACCTGGACGCGCGTCCGGCGGTACACGAGCGGGCGGTGCGCGGCGTCCTCGAACTCGTCCTCGCTGTCGATCCGCCCGTCGATCCGAACGTACGGCGCGTCGGGTTGTGCGGCGACGTCCGGCAGGGCATCGATCGCCACGGCCGGCGTCGACGCGAGCAGACGGCCGACCCGGAAGCGGCTTCCGAACGACACGAGCAGTGCGACGGCGGCAACGAGCGCGGCGGCACCGAGGGCGGCGAGGAGGAGGGAGATCACGGCGGCCGATGATAGGTCGCCGGCGCCCGGTACCGGATCGCGGGCGGCTGAGCGCAGAATCCAACGAGCCCGAAGGAACCGTCCCGACGCGTGGGCGTTGATGCAATCGCCGCCGTTAGCGTCTTTCGGCCCCTCCGGGCTCGACACGAACGCTACGGGTCGAGGGCTGGCCCGGTCAATGCCTCTTGTCCACGAGTTTGCGGACCGATGGCGAGCTTATCCACCGTGCGTCCCCAGCCCCGCGGCCGACCGTCCGGTCGTCGGATCGAGCGCCGTGACCTGGCCGTCGTAGCTCGTCAGGACGAGCCGACCACCGACGAGCTCGGCCGCGGATACGACGTCCGAATGCCCCAGCCGCCAGGCGACCTCTCCCTGCGCGTCGATCGCGAACGTCTCGATCTCCGCCTGGACGATGACGTGCGGGAGTCGTGGGCTGCCGAGGATCGCGACGATCGGCGTCCGCGATCGGTGCGACCAGCGCATCGCACCGTCACGGGCCCCGAGGGCGTAGGTGACGAAGCCGTACTCGACGACGAGCAGTCCGGCGTCGTCCCAGAGGACCGCCGACGGGTCGTCGAAGATCTGCGAGGCGAGTCGGACGGTCCAAGCCCCCGCCGGCGTGTCCGCCCGGAGCTCGGCGCGGCAGAGGCGATCCGGCTCGTCGGAGACGACGTCGCCCAGGTCGACGAGCGAGCCACCCGACTCCGACAGGGCAAACACGGCATCCGCCGAGCCGCTGCCGCCCCACCGATAGCGGACGCGCAGGCCACCCGGATACTGGACGATCGCGTCTCGCGGCGCTCCGGCCACCGATCGGATCAGGCGGGGGCCGGCGAGGCGGCCGCGATCGGCAGGACCTCGGCGCTGGCGAGCGTTCGAAGGATCTCCGGCGCGAGCCCGAACACCGCGGTGGGGGTTCCGGCCGCCGCCCAGACGATCGGGTAGCGCTCGAGTTCGGGGTCCATGACGACGCGGACGGGGGTCGCGTGACCCAACGGCGGGATGCCGCCGATGGTGAACCCGGTGAGCTCGTTCGCCTCGCGCGCGGTCGCGCGCCGGATGCCGGATCGCCCGGTCGCCTGGGCCAGCCGAGCGATGTCGACGCGGTTCGAGCCCGAGACCAGGCAGAGGATCGGCTCGAGTCGGGCGCCGTCCGGGGCGACGAACACGAGGGATTTCACGATCTGGCCGAGATCGCAGCCGATCGCGGTGGCGGCATCGGCGGCCGTGTGCGTCGATTCGCCGAAGACCCGCACGTCGAGGGTGATTCCGCTCCGCGCGGCCGCCTCGACGACGCGCCGGATCGCCGGATGGTCGCTCCCGTCGGGCACGGCCGGGAGGATAGCATCGGCCGCGCGCGCCTCCCGCCATCCGGAATTCCCGATGCGGCCGTTGTTACGATACCGAGCGTGACCGTCACCTCACCGTCCGCCGACGCATCCGACCGCGGCTCGACGAACCCGATGATCGAGTTCCGCGACGTCACGAAGCGCTACGGCACGCTCGTCGCGAACGACCACGTCTCGTTCACCGTCGAGCGCGGCGAGATGCTCACGCTGCTGGGCCCGAGCGGCTGCGGCAAGACCACGGCGCTGCGCTGCCTGACGGGCTACAGCCGGCCGGACGAGGGCCGGATCTTCATCGACGGTCGCGATGTCACCGACCTTCCGACGTACAAGCGCAACCTCGGCATGGTGTTCCAGAACTTCGCACTCTTCCCGCACATGACCGCCTTCGGCAACGTCGAGTTCCCGCTCAAGGTCCGCTCCGTCCCGACCGCCGAGCGCAAGGAGCGGGCCGAGGCCGCGCTCCGGATGGTCCGTCTCGACCAGCTCGCCACGCGCTTCCCCCGCCAGATGTCGGGCGGGCAGCAGCAGCGGGTCGGCCTCGCGCGCGCGCTCGCCTACGAGCCGTCGGTCCTCCTCCTCGACGAGCCGCTGTCGAACCTCGACGCGAAGCTCCGCGAGGAGATGCGCTTCGAGATCAAGGAGCTCCAGGCGCGCTTCGGGATCACCGCCGTCTACGTCACGCACGACCAGTCCGAGGCGCTCGCGCTGTCGGACCGCGTCGCGGTCATGAACGCCGGGGTCGTCGAGCAGCTCGGAACGCCCGAGGAGATCTACGAAGCGCCGCGATCCGCGTTCGTGGCCGACTTCATCGGCCTCTCGAACTTCCTGTCGGGCCGGCTCGTCGGCAGAGACGGCGAGCTGTCGCGGGTGGAGGTCGGCGAGCGGACGGTCCTCGCGCGGCCGAACGACGCGGTGTCGACGGGCGACGTCCTCGTCTTCGTTCGCCCGAACGACATTCACCTCTCGGCGGCCGGAGACGCCTCCGCCGCGGCACGATCGGACGCGCCCGTCGGTTCCGCCCCGGAGAACGAGTTCGACGGGACCGTCGAGCAGGTGACCTACCTCGGTGACCGGATGGACTATCGCGTCCGGCTCGAAAGTGGCGACGTCGTCCGGGTCCAGTCGGAGGCGCGCTTCGGCGAGGGCGCCGGCATCCGCGCCCGCTTTCGGCCCGATCACGCTCGCGTGATGCCGCCGCGCCGGTGACGGGAACCGGCGTGATCCGCCTCGTCCTCGCGGACGTCGACGGCTGCCTCACCGCCGGCGAGGGACGCCCGATCGACCTCGACGTGCTCGCCGCGGTCGCCGAGGTCAACCGCTCCTCGCTCGTCGACGAGAGCGTCCCCGCGGTCAGCCTGTGCACCGGTCGGCCGGCGCCGTATGTCGAGGTCCTCGTCCAGGAGATCGCCGGGTACCGACCCTCGCTGTTCGAGAACGGCGCCGGGATGCTCACGATGCAGCCGTACGGGTTCCGGGCGCATCCACGACTCGACGACGCCGTCGTGCGGAGGTTTCGGTCGACCATGGACGACCTCGACGAGGCGCTGGTCCGGACCGGGCGGGCGACCTGGCAGCCCGGCAAGACGTGGACGGCGACCCTCTACCCCGCCGATGGCGACGTTCACGCCCTCTGGCTGGCGGTGCGCGATCGGCTCGACGAGCGGTTCTACGTCGACGAGGGCGTCGAGTGCATCAACCTCATGCCGGCCGGGATCGACAAGGGCAGCGGCCTCGAATGGCTCGCGGCCGATATGGGGCTCGGCCTCGACGAGATCGCCGGCGTCGGCGACGCCGATTCGGACCTCGTGTTCCTCGAGCGCGTCGGTCTCGCGACCTGCCCGGCGAACGCGACCGCGCGCGTCCGGGCACGTGTGGGCTGGATCGCCCCGCGCCCCTTCGGCGCCGGCGTGCTCGACATCATCGACCGGATCGTCACGACGAACCGACGCGCGATCGCCGCCTGACTCGCCCCGCCGACCGACACACCACCCTTTCGACTGGAGGCCACCCGTGGAGCTCTGCCTGTTCACCGACTCGGCCCCGAAGCTGTCGTTCGAGGAGGCGCTCGACCTCGCCGTCCGAATCGGCGCGACGACGATCGAGATCGCCGGCGGCGGCCAGTCGTCGGCGCCGCACCTGCGCCTCGACGAGCTGCTCGAGGACGAGCGGCGGCGGTCGGAGTTCAGCGACGCGTTCGCCCGGCGGAACCTCCGGATCGCCGCGCTCAACTGCTCGGCGTGGCCGCTCCATCCCGTCATCGGCGCCGACCACCGCGAGATCATCCGCAAGACGATCCGGCTCGCAGGACTCCTCGGCGTCGACAAGATCGTGACGATGTCCGGCACGACCGGCGACGGGCCCGGCGCGACAACCATCGACTGGGTCTGGTACCCGGGCCCCGAGGACCACGTCGCGCTCCAGGAGCGGCAGTGGGACGAGGCGATCTCGGCCTGGCGCGAGCTCGCCGCCTTCGCTCGCGACCACGGCGTGCGGCGAGTCTGCTTCGAGCTCCATCCCCAGAACCTCGTCTACAACGTGCCCACGTTCCGGCGGATCCACGACGCCGTCGGCGACCCGCTCGCGGTCAACCTCGACCCGTCGCACTTCTTCTGGCAGGGCATCGACCCGATCGCCTCGATCCGCGCCCTCGGCGGTGCTGTCGGCCATGCGCATCTCAAGGACACCGAGATCGACGCCGAGCAGGTCGCCCTCGCGGGCGTCCTCGACGATCGACCGTTCGAGGCGGGCGGCGAGCGCGCCTGGCAGTTCCGGACGGTCGGCGCCGTCCACGATGCGGCCTGGTGGTCGTCCTTCGTGGCGACCTTGCAGGAGGTCGGCTACGACGACGTCGTCAGCATCGAGAACGAGGACCTGACGCTGTCCGAGGTGGCGGGGGTCGAACGCTCGGCCGAATTCATCCGGCCGGTCCTCGAGAGGGCAGGGACGGGAGCCGCGAGGGCCTGAGGGCTCGCCCAGCGGTCGTCGGCCGTCGCCGGGCGGGCGGCGCGGCGCCTCCGCGCGCGCTCGCGCCGCTTCTCCCGGATACCAGTCAGGCTGGTATTGCGGACGCAAATTGAACCGGGTCGGACGCGAGTTAGCCGTTTTCGTTCAACACCGGTCGTCAAGCCGCATCTGATCGCGCGGAATACCAGATCCCCTGGTATCCGGGACGAACACTGCCGCCCGCACCGCTCCGGCGATCCCTGAGCACGCCTCGCCGCGCGCCTCGCCGACGATATCCGCCTGCCGGCCGCAGCATTCACATGGCGCTGACGCTCAGACGCCCTTGAGGCCGCCGATCAGCTTGTCCGGCTTGAGCTGGCCCTGGATGAGCAGGAGCACGAGGAGCGAGGGCACGAGCAGGATCATCGAGATCGCACTGCCGACCGGGACAAACCCGTCGCCGATCACGAGGTAGGTCTTCACCGGCAGCGTGACGGTGTGCGGCCCGTACGTCAGCAGCGTCAGCGTGAACTCGTTGTACGAGGTCGTGAAGACGAAGATCGCCGCCGACAGGATGCCGGGCATCGCCAGCGGGAGGATGACCCACAGGAACGTCCGCCACGGACGCGAGCCGCAGACCTCGGCGGCCTCGATGAGCCGGTCGTCGATCCCGGCGAACGTGCTGCTCATGACGAGGATCGCGAACGGCAGCGTGATCGTCACGTGGGCGAGCGCGACGCCGAAAAGCGTGTCGACGACGCCGATCGCGTAGAACAGCTTTGCGACGCCGAGCGCGAATGCGATCGGCGGCAGCATCTTCGGCAGCAGGACGAGCGTGTTGAGCCCGGACCGGAACGGCACGCGCCGGCGCCCGAGCGCCCACGCGGTCGGCGCGGCGAGCGCGAGGCTCATGACCACCGCGAGCGCCGCGATGACGAGGCTGTTCTTGAGGACCTCGGGGATGTTCCCGATGCTCGCGGCCCAGGCGTACCAGTCCAGTCCCCAGTCCTGGGGCAGGAAGGTCGGCCCGAACCACGACTTCCCGAACGAGCTGACGGCGATGATCACGAGCGGCGCGAGCATATACAGCAGGAAGGCGAGGAGGAGTGTGTAGCTGAGGAGGCGACGACCGTTCCAGATGGAGCGGCCGTAGACGGCGGGAAGCTGGGTCATCGAAGGCCGCTCACGCAGGCTGCTGTCGGCGCAGGAGCCGGAAGTAGGTGACGAGGAAGATGATCTGGGCGGCGCCCATGACGACCGACATCGCGGCTCCCTGGTTCCAGTGCAGGAAGATCGCCGAGACGGTGTAGATCTGGACGGACAGCGGGCGGTTGTCGCCACCGGCGATGAGCGGGATGCTGAACGCCCCGAACGCCTCGATGAACGTCAGCACCGAGCCGGCGAGGATGCCCGGCATCGCGAGCGGCAGGAGGACGTGCCGGAGGACCCGCCAGCGGCTGGCACCCGAGACTTCGGCCGCCTCCTCGATCGCCGGGTCGACGCCCTCGAGCGCGGCCAGGGTGAGGAGCGCGGTGAACGGGAAGAACAGCCAGACGTAGAACAGGACGAGCCCGGGGACGGTGAAGACCACCCGGATCGGCCCGTCGACGAACGGCAGCAGCTGGATCGTCAGGTTCGCCCAGCCGACGTCGCCCCAGAAGAGCCGCAGCCCGACGGCGCTGACGAGGGCCGGGATCATGAGCGGCAGCAGGATGAGGAGCCGGAAGAGGCGGTTGCCGCGGAACGGTCGACGCAGGACGAGCGCAAGGGGGACGCTCAGGACGATCGAGAAGAGGGTCGCGAAGACGGCGAGCTCGATCGTCAGGAACAGCGCCCCGCGGAGCGTCGGGGAGCCGAGGAACGCGGCGTAGTTGTCGAGGGTGAAGCCGGCGTCGGTTCCCTCTGGCGCGAAGCTCAGCTGGATGACGAGCCAGAGCGGCAGCAGGAACAGGAACGCGATCGCGCCGAACCCGGGCAGCAGCAGCAGGAACGTGATGAGCGGGCTGCGGCCCACCCCGAACCTCGGTCGGATGCGCAGTGCATCGGTGCCGAGGATCGCAGTGGACGATCCCTCTGCAAGCTTCACGTTCCGGACGCCTCCCCCGGATCCGGCGCGATCGCGCTGCGATGCGTCAGTGCTTGATCAGCTCGGTTCCGTGCTGCTGGAAGTACGTGTACGCGTCGTTGTTCGTGATCGTGAACAGCGGCTTGCGCCCTTCCTCGAACGGCGGGATCTTGGTGAACGCGTCGGCCGGTGCACGCGTGTACACGTCAGTTCCCGGGTACTGGTACATCTGCGTCAGCAGCTGCAGCTGGATCTTGTCGTCCAGCATGTAGTTGATGAGCTTCTCTGCCAGCGGCTTGTGCGAATCCGGGATGTTCGACGGGATGACGAGATGGCCGTCGGCCGACTTGCTCTCGCCTTCCTGCATCGGGTACGCCTTCATCGTCGACGGCACGAGGTTCTGCGTCGTCGCCCAGATCGTGTAGTCCTGGGCGTAGTCGGAGATCCAGGCCGTGCCCTCGTTGAACAGCTGGAACATGTCCGGTGGCTCGGCCGGCAGCGGGTTCACGAAGTAGGTCGAGAAGTCCGCGAGCTTGGCCGCCGCGTCCTTCCACTGCGGGGTCGCCTGCAGCGCCGTCAGGTCCTTGACGGTGTCGAACGGGACGCCGAAGGCATGGAAGAAGGCGTACATCGCCGTGCGCCCGCCGCCCGACTTCGCGTCCGGCCGGACCCACGCGATGTGGCCCTTGAACTCGGCGCGCCGGTCGTAGAGCTCCTTCCACGACTTCGGCGGGTTCGCGATCTTCGCCGTGTTGACGATCGTCGCGCCCTGTGACCGCCAGAACAGCGCGCCCTCGTAGTTGACGTCGGTGCCGAGGACCGTCTTCTCGTCCTCGAGCGGCGTCTTGTTGAGGTTCGGGATCGCCTCCAGGTGCGACTTGAGGTTCTCGAGCGGGATGCTCGACTTGACCCAGTTCACCAGGTCGTTGTCCTTCATGAAGATGACGTCGAAGTCGCCCTGGCCCTGCGTCATCGCCTTCATCCGCTGGAGCGTCTCCGGGCCGGACGAGACGACGTAGCTGATCTTGATCCCGAGGTCCGTCTGTGCCTCGGGGATGAACGTCTGGTTGAAGTACTGCTGGAAGTTCGCCCCCGAGTTCGTGTCGACCAGCGTGATGCTGTTCGGCGCGCCGCCCCCGGACGCGCCGGCGCTCTGGCCGGGCAGGTTGCCGCCACCGCTGTTACAGGCCGCCGCGACCGCGGCGACCACCGTCACGAGGACGGCGAGATTTCTCGGTCCCTTCCCCATGTCGCGACTCCCTCAGGTGGGGGCGTCGAGGAACAGGACGCGACCGGCTCGGCCGGACGCACGGGCCTGTCGGCCGACGCCACCGCGGTCTGTGATGGACCCCGGGCACCCTCCGGTCCCGGGCGGGACGGATCATGGGCGGGCCCGAGAGGCAAAGTCAAGTTCGGAAGCGGCAACTCGGCAGCCGCCCAACAGCCGACGAGGAAGGCGTCACCCGGGCAGGCCGGGCAGGCCGAACCGTCGCCGGATGCGCCCGGCTGCGCTGCCGGGCGTGCCCGCCCGGCTCACGGCGACGCTCGCGATGACGATGACGCCGCCGACGACCTGGAGGACGCCCAGCGGCTCCCGGAGCAGGATGACGGCCAGGATGACGCCGAGGAACGACTGGACGTACTGGTAGATGGCCGCCCGCGACGGCCCGACTCGCCGGATGCCCGTGAAATAGAGGAGGTTCGTGACGACGCCGGCGAGGATCGCCGAGTAGGCGAGTGCGCCCCAGCCGACAGGCCCGACGGCCGCGTAGTCCTGGACGGCCAGCGAAGGCGCCGCGATCGGCAGCAGCATCGCGGTCCCGATGATCATCTGGATCGTCAGGATCCGATACGGCGAGTAGCGCCGCAGCAGCCGGCGGATCGCGACCGACGAGGCGGCGGCGGTCAGCGACACGGCGAGCGCCAGGATCTCGCCGAGCGGCAGCCCTCCGGGCGCGCCGGCCGTAGCCCCGGACGCGGCGTCGGCGGCGCTCCCGCCCTCGACGACGAGGACGACGCCGAGCATGCCGAGCCCGACCGACAGCCAGTGCCGGCGACCGAGGATCTCGTCGCCGACGAGCGTCGCGATGACCGCGGTGAAGATCGGCTGCGTGGCCGTCAGCAGCGCGACGTTCGTTGCGGTCGTCAGCGTCAGCGCGAACACGATGCACGCCTGGTTCAGGCTGATCCCGAGCAGTGCGACGACGAGGAAGAGGCCGACGTCGCGCCGTTGGAACCGCAGGCTGCCCTCCCGTCTCCGGAGGACGACGGCCATGACGATCGCGCCGAGGCCGAACCGGAAGATCGGGAAGGCGAGCGGGCTGATCTGCCCGATCCCGACCTTCATCACGCTGAAGTTCAACGCCCAGATCGAAATCGCCGTGAGAAGGATCAGGTCGGCCGAGCCCTCCGGCGCGGAGGACGCGGAGGAACGGGAGGCCGCGCCGGTCGCCGACGGCGGTGCGGCCCGCGGTCGATCGGGCAGCGGCGTCGGGGCTCCGGATCGGATCGACGTCGAGAGACCCGCCTGCGTCAGGCGTCCCGGCGCGCGAGCTCGTCCTCGACGACCGCTCGAAGGTGATCCGGGTCGTCGCTGTCGATCATGTCGACGCCGTTCCGGATGAGCGCCCGGATGATGTCGTCGCGCCCGGCCGGGATGCCGCCGCCGAGGATATGGATGCCGGCGGCGTGGGCCGCCGCGACGGCATCGGCCGACGTGGAGCGCCACTCGAGGTGGATCCCGTCGGCCAGGGCCGCGCGGGCGACGGCGGCGAGGTCGACGAAGTCGGCGTAGTCGCAGCTGATGGCCGTCGTGACGTCGGGGCGAAGCTCCTTCGCGCGCCGGGCGGCCGCGTGGTGGTACGAGTGGACGAAGCAACGGGCGAGGAGGCCGAATCGGTCGAGCAGGCCGAGCACCGCTTCCTCGAGCCCTTCGTACGGCCGGTTCGTGCAGACGTTGGGATGCTTGAGCTCGACCGACAGCGGCATGTCGACGTCGCCTGCCCAGCCCAGGACCTCCTCGAGCGACGGGATCCGCTGGCCATCGCCGGCGTCGAGCTCGCGCAGCTCGGCGAAGGTCTTCGCGCCGACGAGGCCGTGCCCGTCGGTCGTTCGATCGACGGTCTCGTCGTGGATGACGACGCAGCGGTCGTCGGCGGTCAGGTGGACGTCGAACTCGACCATGTCGACGCCGAGCTCGCGCGCGCGCTCGAACGACGCCAGCGTGTTCTCCGGCGCGTACGCAGCGGCTCCGCGGTGGCCGACGATGAGCACGCGGCCGGTAATGGAACGGAGGAGGTCCACGGCTGGCTAGCATACGGTGGTGTCAGGCCCGAACGTCGGTCGACCGGCGACCGCCACGCCCGTCCCCGCGACCGACGCGCCCGCCCCCGCGACCGGCGTCGCGACGCGACCGTCGGCCGTCCTGTTCGACTGGGACGGGACGCTCGCCGATTCGCTGGCGCTGTTCTTCGGCGCCAACGTCGCCGTCATGCGCGAGCTCGACGTCCCGTTCGACGAGGCGCTGTACCGCCGGCACTACACGGCGGACTGGCGGGTCGCCTACCGCCGGCTGGGCGTGCCCGAGGAGCGCCTCGAGGAGGCTGCCGAGCGGTGGCGCCGCCACTTCGATGACCGGGTCATCGAGACGCGCCCGCTTCCGGGAGCGTGCGAGGCGGTCGAGCGCCTCGGTGCGGCGGGCATCGCGGTGGGCATCGTGACCGCGGGCGACCGTCGGATCGTCGAGCCCCAGCTCGAGGCGTTCGGGCTCGCCGGGATCGTCTCGGCGGCGGTCTACCGCGACGACCTCGAGGCGACGAAGCCTGACCCGACGCCGCTCCTCCGCGCGCTCGAGCTGCTCGGTCTGGATGGGCAGCCGGAGAAGGCGGCCTACCTCGGCGACGCGCCGGACGACATGCGGATGGCGAGAGCGGTCGGCTGCCGAGCGATCGGGGTGCGCTCGATGCTCGCCGACGAGGCCGACCTGCGTGCGGCTGGTGCGCAGGAGGTCACCGGATCGGTCGCGGCATGGGTTGCCGGGCTGCTCGGAGACGACGGCCGGCGGCACGCGGGCGCTCGGCCGAACCGGTGATGCGTCGCCGCACGTTCCACGCGCTCGTCACGGCGGACGGCGACGCGCCCGACCGGGCGGCGCTGGACGCCGCCTGGCCGCGCTGGTCGGACGGGATCGGGCTCGTCGTCGCGGCGGACGCCGGCGCCGAGGCGGCCGAGCGACTCGGGTTCGCCATCGACGTCATCGTCGGCGACGGTGATTCGCTGGGCGAGGAGTCGCTCGCGCGGTTCGCGGCCGGCGGAGTCGCGATTCAGCGCTCGCCGGCCGACAAGGACGAGACCGACACCGAGCTCGCGATCGTCGAGGCGCGTCGACGTGGCGCGGACAGGATCACGATCGTCGGCGCGCTGGGCGGTGCGCGGGTGGACCACGCGCTCGCGAACGTCGAGCTGCTTGCCCACCCGGCGCTTTCCGGCGTCGATGCGGCGATCCTCGATGCTCACGCGCGCATCTCGCTCGTCCGTGCGCCGGGGGACGACGGGCTCCCGGTCGAGGTGACGCTGCCCGGGTCCGTCGGTGGGATCGTCTCGCTCATCCCGCTCGGGGAGGTCGTGGGTGTCTCGACGAGTGGCTTTCGCTATCCGCTCCACGACGAGCCACTCCACGTGGGACCCGCGCGGGGCCTGTCGAACGTCCGGCTCGACGAAGGGGCGGCCGTCGTCGTCCGGTCCGGCCTCCTGCTCGTCGTGGAGACCCCTGTTACCCTCGATCCATGACCCAACAGACGACCGAGGATGCCACCGGGACCATCGAACCGCCTGTGCCCGCCGCCGGCGAGCCAGCTCCGGACTTCGCGCTTTCCGACGCGGACGGCACGACCCATCGCCTGGCCGACCGACGCGGGCAGTGGACGGTCGTCTACTTCTATCCCGAGGACGACACGCCCGGTTGCACGACCGAGGCCTGCCAGTTCCGCGATGTCGACGACGAGATCCGGGATCGCGGCGCGGACGTCTGGGGGATCAGCCCGCAGGGCGCCGCGAGTCACCGGAAGTTCCGCGAGAAGTTCGGCCTTCCGTTCACGCTGCTCTCTGACGAGGACCACGCGGTCTCGCGCGAGTACGGCGCCTGGGGACCGAAGACGAGCTATGGCAAGACGACGGTCGGCATCCGCCGCTCGACGTTTCTCGTCGATCCGGACCTGCAGATCGCGCGCGCATGGCCGAAGGTCAAGGCGGACGGCCACGCGGCGGAGGTCCTCGCCGCCCTCGAATCCGCACGTGATGCGGCCCGACCCGAGGGAGCCTGACGACGGCGGGGGAAGCGAAAGAGGCTTCGCTCGTGGGGGGAGACGAGCGAAGCCTCAGCGGCGATCCTAACAGGGCCCCTCTGGCGTTCGCGGAGGATTCCGCGCGCGAGGGAGTCGCGGCGGCCGCCTCCGCGGCGGCCGTGACCGAGGCCCACGTCTGGCGGCCGGCCCGCTTCATGGTCATCGTCGCGCACCCGGACGACGCCGACTTCGGCCCGGCCGCGACCGCCGCGCGCTGGATCGACGACGGTTCCGAGGGCTGGCTCGTCTGCTGCACGAGCGGCGACGCGGGCGGAGAGGACGCCGACTTCGATCCGGTCGAGCTCGCCGCGATCCGCGAACGCGAGCAGGAGGACGCGGCTCGAATCGTCGGCTATGCCGGGGTGACGTTTCTCCACCAACCGGACGGTGCGCTGGCCAACGATCTCGCGCTCCGGGAGCAGCTCGTCCGCGAGATCCGGACGTTCCGCCCGGACGCGGTCCTGTGCACGGACCCCGAGGTCATCTTCTATCGCGACGGCGGCGTCAACCACACGGACCATCGAACGGCCGGTCTGGCGGCGGTCGACGCCGTCTACCCCGCCGCCCGGAACCCGATGGCGTTTCCGTGGCTCACTCGGGAGGGCCTCCCCAAGCACGTGGTCCGGCGGCTCTACCTCTTCTGGAGCGAGCGGCCGAATGCCTGGATCGACGTGACGGGCACGATCGACCGCAAGATCGCCGCGCTGCACGCGCATTCGAGCCAGATCCACGAGCCGGAGCGGCTCGACGCCAGGATCCGCGAGTGGGCCATCGACGAAGGCCGGGCGATCGGCGTCGAGGCCGCGGAGGCGCTCCGCGTCGTCGTCATCGAGGAGGACGAGGACACCGAGGGCCCGGCCGAGATGGCGACGGCCGCGCAGCCGGCAGGGAGCTGAGGACGGTCGCCGGAGGCCGTCAGCCGGAGGCCGTCAGCCGGAGGGTTCGAGGAGGACGGGGCGAATTCGGCCCCACGCGTTCCAGACTTCGGTGAGCGGGTCCGCACGCCGACCGAGGACGGAGACGAGCTCGCCGAGGCTGAGTCCGCCGGCAGCGTCGCTCAGGTACTCGTCGGCGGCGACGACGACGTCGCGGTAGAGCTCCTGGATCTCGTCCTCGGACGGCCAGCGCCGGATGCGCATCGGATCGAGCCCCGCATAGGCGACCGACAGCGAAAGGTCGCGCTGGCTCGGAACCCGATCGTCCACCCAGCCGCCGAGGCCGTCGAAGCGAAAGCCCAGCGACGCAAGGGCACCGGAGATGTCGCGACACTGGGCGCGCGTGAACGGCGCCCAGAACGGATGGGCCTCGGGAAAGTCGAGCGCGGACGCCTCGATCGCGCGCGCGACGATCGCCTCGACGAGGTTGCCGATCTCGACGGTCCATTTGCGTCGCGCAGCCGCGTCCTCGCCGCCGATCGCCTCGCCCACACGGGCGAGCGCCGCGCGATCGCCGCGCAGCAGCGCCAGCACCAGCGGCCGACCGCCGGCCGCCGCAGCAGCGACGCGATCGGCGTCGTCGGCATGCTCCGCATCGCCCGGCCCACCGCCGGGCTCGACGGGACGCGGCGCGGTGTCGGACGGGCTGCCGGTCACCCCGCGGAACGACGCTTCCTCGCATGCCGCGAGCGCCTCGCGGGCCGCCACGCAGCCCTCGTCAGCGGCCTCGGCCGCGATCCGCGCCGCGTCCGCCTCGACGGCGAGTCGTTCGAGGACGGCGACGAGTGCATCCGCGGCGGCCCGCTCGGCGACGAGGACGCCGGCCGCCCCGCGGCTCTCCGCGTTGATCCGGTTGATCTCGGCGAGCCAGTCGCGCGCCGCGGCCTCGAGCGCCTCCCGCGATGTCGCCCGGTTCCGGGCCGTCCGGAACGTGTGCTGCGCCGCGTCCTTCGCCGCTCGAACCCTGACCGGGTCGGCGTCCGAGGCTGCGCGGTCCGCACGTTCGGTGTGCTCGTCGTACGCGCGTTGCGTCTCCCGGAGCCGATCGGCCGCCGCGGTTGCCCGGTCCCGCGCCGTCGCGGCGATCGAGCAGCGCTCGTCAGCCGTCCGACGCGCGTCCGCGCAGGGCCCGGGTCCGGGGTCGTCAGCTCCGGCGCCGCGCCCATGGGTCGCGGCGTCGTCGGGCTGCGGCTCGTCGGGGGTTCGGCTGCTCTCCGCCTGCGGTCCGGCGGTCGGGGTCGCGGCCGAGCGTCGCGAGCGAGCGGGCGACCGCTCGTCAACGGCCCGGCGTTCGGTCCCGGTGGGGCGTTCGGCGACGGCGGTCGCGCTGCGTCCCGCCGACCGCGACGCGCCGTTTCCGAGCAGCCGCACGGCACGCGCCTCGGCGGCACGCAGCGCCTCGAGCATCGTGTCGGCCCGCGCGACCTCCGGTTGGACCGCGATCGCGACGGAATGGAGCGGTCGCGAGCCGAGCAGCGTCGCCGCACTCGGAGCCGCTCGCCCATGTCGCCGTCCGGCGATGGTCGCAGGACGGGCCGTCGTCTCGGCGCTTGGAGTTGCGGCACTTGGAGTTGCGGCGGTCGCCGGCGCGCTGCCCGGTGAGGCGTCGGCCGGACCGCCACGCGCCGGCGAGGTGTCGGCGAAGGGCGACGTCGCAAGCGTCGCGGACCGACGAGGGACGACATCCGGCGTCACGGTGACGCGGACGCGCGGCGGAGAGGCGGGACGAGAACGGAGGACCTCGACGATCGCCGCGCCGCTCGCGACGCCGAGGACCAGCCCGAGTGCGAGGAAGGCGAACTCGCTCGCGGTCAACCCGTCCCTCCCGGGCGGGCCGGTCGTCGCCGACTCGTGCCGCTGCCCGTACGGCCAGCGTAGCTGCGGGATTCGGGAGCGTCAACCTGCACGGCGGTGGTGGCGCCGGGGAGCCGCGTCGGCCGCGAGCCGAACGGACGATCGATTGGCCGCCTTTTGCAGGCCGTTCGGAGCGCTGCTAGATTTGCGAGGTCGGCGTTCGCCGGCATCCCTCCTCTCGCAGCCAGACGGAAAGGCACGACTGCCGCGTGGCCATCGACGCGTTCAGTGACGCTCACGAGCTCGACGCCGGCGCATCCCAGGAATTCCTCGTCCAGCCGGTCGACGCCTCCTGGCTCCAGTGCAACATCGAGTGCCAGGAAGCGTGTCCCGTCGGGACGAACTGCCGTGGCTACCTGAACCTCGCGGCCGAAGGCCGGTTCGAGGAGGGCTACATCCTGTCCCGCGAGCCGAACCCGGTCGCGGCGATGTGTTCGTACGTCTGTTCTGCTCCATGCGAGCGCGCCTGCCGCCGAGGGGACATCGACCGCCCGCTTGCGATCCGGGCGATGAAGCGGTTCCTCGTCGAGTGGCACGAGGCGTCCGGGATCCCCGACGTCCTCCCGGACATCACTCCACGCGAGGAGCGAGTCGCGGTCGTCGGTGCCGGCCCCGCCGGACTCTCGGTCGCGCGCGAGCTCGCCGTCAAGGGCTACCGGGTCACCGTCTTCGACAGCCTCCCGTATGCCGGCGGGACGATGCTCATCGGCGTCCCCGCGTTCCGCCTGCCGCGAGAGGCGATCGAGATGGACGTCCGGCTTGTCGAGCGGCTCGGCGTGCGGTTCGTCTACAACACCCAGGTCGGCGTCGACGTCTCGTTCGAGGACCTCCAGCGCGACTTCGACGGCATCGCGATCACCGCCGGGGCGATGAACGCCGTCGTCCTCGACGTCCCGGGCGCGGACCTCGAGGGCGTCCAGTACGGCGTCGACTTCATGAAGATCGCGAACCTCGGCCAGCCGCTGACCGTCGGCAAGGACGTCGTCGTCATCGGCGGCGGCTACACCGCCATGGACTGCTCCCGGACGAGCCTCCGGCATGGCGCCGAACGGGTGACGATCGCCTACCGGCGGACCCGCTCGGAGCTGGTCGTCGACGAGGAGGAGCTGGGCGAGACCGAGCGCGAGGGCGTGACGATGGAGTTCCTCGTCAGCCCGGTCGAAGTGCTCGGCGAGGACGGCCACGTGAGCGGCGTGAAGTTCGTCCGGAACAAGCTCGGCGAGCCCGACGCATCCGGCCGGCGGGCACCGGTGCCGATCCCCGGGACGGAGTTCGTCGTTCCGGCCGACACCGTCATCCCGGCGGTCTCCCAGGCGGCCGACCTGACGTTCCTGCCAGTCGAGGCGAGCTTCGAGATCGGCAGGGGACGGGTCAAGGTCGATCCGGCGACGTATGCGACGAACGTCCGCGGCGTCTTCGCCTGCGGCGACTTCGTGACCGGCCCGACGACGCTCATCGAGGCGGCGGGACACGGCAAGAAGTGCGCCTACGCGATCGACCGCTACCTCGCCGGCCGCGGCGACGTGACCGTCACGCCGAACGTCAAGATCACGAGCTCGTGGCGCCACGACATGCCCGAGTTCTACGACGTCCTGCCCCGCCAGCACATCCCGATGGCGCCTGTGGCCGCGCGGATCCCGTCGACCGACCCGGAGGTCAACTTCACGACCCCGGTCGAGCTCGGCTACGACGCGACGCACGCGGTCGCGGAGTCGACCCGCTGCCTCATGTGCAACTACAACATCTGGTTCGATCCGTTCCGCTGCGTCCTGTGCGGGGCGTGCGCCGACGTCTGTCCCGAGGGCGTCATCCACATGATCGACGTCAACACGATGAAGTCCGAGGGCCTCCTCCCGGAGCTCGAGGAGGCGTACGGCTGGGACCAGGGGGCCGCGATGGTCCTCGACGAGGAGCGCTGCATCCGCTGCGCCCTGTGCGTCAAGCGCTGTCCGTTCGACGCCATTACGATGGAGCGGTTCGAGCTCGCTGAAGTCTCGAGCGACGGCCGGCTCTACAAGGAGTCGTACCGCGACGCCCAGCTTGCCGGCACGACCGGCGTGGCAGGAGGGGCACCCTCGTGAGCTTCCTGGAGCGGGTCGACCACACGATCCGCCGCAGTCCCGTCTGGCGCTCCCTGTTCCGCAACCCGTACCCGACCGACGAGCGGTCGCGCGCGTACGCGGTCATGAACAACGTGTTCCTGCACCTCCACCCCGTGCGGGTCCGCCAGCACGCCGTGAAGTTCGCCTACACGTTCTGCCTCGGCGGCCTGTCCTTCTTCCTGTTCCTCGTCCTGACCGTCACTGGCGTCTACCTGATGTTCTTCTACGTCCCGTCCGCGACCCAGGCGTACACGAACATCCTCGACATCCAGGCGAAGGTGACGTTCGGGCTGCTCACCCGGAACATCCATCGGTGGGCCGCTCACCTCATGGTCTTCTTCGTCTTCCTTCACATGATGCGGGTCTTCTACCACGGCGCCTACAAGCCGCCGCGCGAGTTCAACTGGGTCGTCGGCGTCGTCCTGCTGTTCCTGACGATCATGCTGAGCTTCACCGGCTACCTGCTGCCGTGGGACCAGATCGCGTACTGGGCGATCACGATCGGCACGAACATGGGCGGCTACGCGCCGCTGTTCAACACGCCGACGAAGTTCATCCTGCTCGGCGGCCTCGAGGTCGGCCAGAACACGCTGCTCCGCTTCTACGTGCTCCACATCATGGTCTTCCCGCTCGCCGCGGCGATCTTCCTGGCCGTGCACTTCTGGCGAATCCGGAAGGACGGCGGGATCTCGGGTCCCCTATGACGACTCATCGCGGCGTTGCCGACTGCGCGCGCTCACTCACGCACCTCAGGGTGCGTTCGCTCACGTGCTCGCCGGCGCCTTGCCCTAAGCCGCCCTCCCGGGCCGCGAGGTACTTCGAGTGACCGACACGAAGAAGCCGACCGAGACGAAGGTGCCTGCCGAGACCGGCGGCTCGCGCGTCGTCGCGCCGGTCGATCCGACGCGGCGGACGGAGATCGACAAGCAGCGCGTCCCGATGTCGGCCCGGCCGTACCGGCTGCTCGCGCTCGTCAAGCAGGATGCGGTCGTGCGGGTCCAGAAGGAGCCGGACGACACGGTCATGACGTGGCCGCACCTGCTGTCGATCGAGTTCCTCGCCGGCGCGATGATGTCGATCTTCCTGCTCCTCATGGGCCTGTTCGTGAACGCGCCGCTCGAGGACCTCGCGAACGGCAACGTCACGCCCGCGGTCGCCAAGGCGCCCTGGTACTTCCTCGGCCTCCAGGAGCTGCTCGCGTATTTCCATCCGACGGTCGCCGGCGTCCTCGTCCCGACCTTCGTCCTCGTCGGCGCGGCGCTCATCCCGTACATCGACCGCGGCAACCTGCTCGCGACGCGTCCGTCGGACCGCAAGACGCAGGTGATCCTCTTCAGCATGTTCTGCATCCTCGGCCTCGTGCTCACGTTCGTCGGGATCTTCTTCCGCGGCCCGGGCTACGGGTTCGCCATCCCGTACGTGAACACGGCCGGCCTCCACTTCTCGCTGTAAGGGAACCGTCCGCGCGATGAGCAACTACCACGTCGAGCCGGCCAACAAGCCACAGGCGCTCACGAAGGAGGCGATCAAGAGCCTCCGCAACGAGCAGGTCCAGGGCCTTTCGCGCCGCCAGCTGCTCCGAGGATCGCTGGCCGGCGGCATGCTCCTCTGGCTGACCGAGGTGACCGTCGGCTCGATCGGCTTCGTCTGGCCGAACCTTTCCGGCGGCTTCGGCGGCAAGGTCACGATCGGCAAGTACAGCGACATCAAGCTCCAGAACAGCAACCTGCCCGTCGAGCAGGGCTTCCCGGCCTACTACCCCGACGCGCGCGCCTACATCGTCCTCGTCGACCCCGCGCGCCAGGAGTTCATCCCGGGCACGGACACGGCGGGCGACGGAACGTCGCTCAACGTGCGTTCGCTGTACCAGCGCTGCCCGCACCTCGGCTGCAAGCCGAACCCCTGCCTGAAGAACTACTGGTTCGAGTGTCCGTGCCACGGCTCGCGCTATGACCGCCTCGGGATCAAGGCCGCGGGTGCCCAGTACGGGCCGGCGCCGCGCTCGATGGACCGCTTCAGTGCGACGGTCCATCCGGACGGCACGCTCGAGCTCGATACCGGCAAGATCACGCTCGGCCCCCTGCCGGTCGCGCTCGGACAGCCCGGGATCATCCCGCCGAAGTCGCCGACCGGCTGCATCTGATGGCCGACGAGATCCCGCCGTCCGGCGAGCGGCTACCCGCTCGCCGGCCCCCGACCGAGCCGGCGCCCGCCGAACGGTTCACGGCCCCGCCGAGCACGCGCAAGTTCGAGCTGAGCCCCGAGCGCGCGGCCGGGATCGTCCGCCAGTCCGGCAGTGCCCGGTTCGTCGGGTTCCTCGCGGTCTCGGTCGTCGTCCTGTTCGTCATCCTCTACTACTTCTACGAGCTCGGCTTTCCGGGCGGGCTGTCGCAGAGTCGCCTCTCGGCCGAGACCGATGCGCAACAGGTCACGTCGATCGAGCGCGGCCAGGGTCTGTTCGAGGCGAACTGCGCCCGCTGCCATGGCGCG
This sequence comes from Candidatus Limnocylindrales bacterium, assembly GCA_035693145.1. GTDB lineage: Bacteria > Chloroflexota > Limnocylindria > Limnocylindrales > CSP1-4 > DASSHA01. Next base: position 9,746 of record DASSHA010000005.1, on the reverse strand, counting down.
AACGGCGAGGGCGGGATCGGGCCCGTGCTGAACGATCAGTCGAAGCTGTTCGTCCACCTCAACCCGCAGTACCTCCACAGTGTCCTGACCGAGGGTGGACGCTACGTCTGCGGCGACCCCAAGAGTCTCATGCCGGTCTGGTCGAACGACAACGGCGGACCGCTCAACTACAAGCAGATCGAGGACCTGATCGCGTTCATCCGGGCGCCGAAGGGCCCCGAATACGTCGTCCACGATCCATCGACGCTCGAGCCGTTGAAGAACCCGGACGGCTCCGAGCAGACGTTCGCCGGCTGGCGGGATCCGAACTACAAGCCGGACCCGAACGCGACGCCCGTCCCCGACTGCTGGAAGGACGCCTTCACGAACGCGAGCCAGGCGCCGGCCGCGTCGGGCTCGCCGGCGACCTCCGCGGCTCCGGGAAGCAGCCCCGGCGCGTCGGGCAACCCCGCGCCCTCGGGCCAGGTCGGCGGCTCGCCCGTTCCGGCCACGGGCCAGGTCCAGATCACGGCGCAGGGGATTGCGTTCACTACGACCGATGTCGAGGCGCCAGCGGACAAGGCGTTCCCGATCCTGTTCGACAATCAGGACGCCGGGACGCCGCACAACGTCGACATCCAGGACGCGAGCGGGACGTCGGTCTTCAAGGGCGCGATCTTCCCCGGTGTCGACCAGCAGACCTACAACGTCCCGGCGCTCAAGGCAGGCACCTACAAGTTCGTCTGCGACGTCCACCCGAACATGACCGGGACGCTGACCGTCAAGTAAGCCCGCCGGCGGATCGCCGGCCGATCAGGATGGAGGACGATGGCGCAGCCCGCGCTGACCGCTGGCAGAACCCGACGCCGGGCCCTCTTCGGGCTGCTCGACGGCGACGGCTGGGCGTGGGCCGGCATCAAGTCATTCATCTGGTTCATCCTCATCATCTTCGTGCTCGGCTACCTGCCCGACCGCGCCTACTACTTCACGGTCTTCCCGACGATCGACCTCGGGATCCTGGCCTGGTCGCCGATCAACCTCTGTCCGCCGGAGAACGGCGGGCTGCCGTGCCCGCCGCCCCCGGGCGCGGCCGTCGCGTGGCAGAAGAACCCTGCGCAGTTGAACCTTCCGACGCCCGTCGAGAACGGGACGGCGATCCAGGTCGGCACCGATCTCATGTACATCGGCGGCCAGACCCAGCCGACGGGCGGCGCGACCGACGCCGTCCTCGTCGCGAAGACGGCGGGCACGGGCAATTACGACGCCTGGCAGGCGGGGCCGAAGCTTCCGGCGCCGCGGACGGACGCCGCTGCGATCGCGTTCAACAGCGTCGTCTACGTCTTCGGTGGCGCCGACGCGAGCGGCAAGGCACAGACGTCCGCGTACATCCTGTCGCCTGACCAGTCGACAGGGGAGCTCGGGACGTGGAAGACCGCCGCGGACGCGAAGCTCCCGCTCGACCTGCCCGAACCGCGCTCGGCCGCGTCGGTCATCGCCGTCACCGACGGGCTCGTCGTGGCCGGCGGATTCGGCGCCGACGGGAAGCCGACGACGACCGTCTGGAAGTCGACCGTCGACGCCAAGGGCGCCCTCGGAAAGTGGGTCGCCCAGGCGCCGCTGGCTCGGCCGCAGGCGGATGCCGTCGGCGTCGAGGACGGCACGTTCCTGTGGCTCTATGGGGGAACGGATGCGAACGGGCCGACGGGCGCGGTGCAGCGTGGCAACCTCGGCACGGCCGGCGCGGGTGGCGCGACCGCCAGCCCTGCCGCGAGCACAGCAGCAAGCCCGGCGGCCTCCGGCGGGACCACGGCGAGCACGAGCGACGTCGTCGGCTGGCAGATCGCGAACGAGATCAACCTGCCGACGGCGCGAGCCAACCCGGCCGGGTTCGTCGCGAACGGGACGATGTACCTGATCGGCGGCAGCGACGGCCAGCACCCGACGAGGGAGCTCTACTGGGCGATCCCCGACGCGGGCGGAGCGATCCCCGAATGGAAGCATCTCGCCGCGAGCGACCTGCCGGACGGCCTCGAGGGATCCTCAGCTGTCGTCCTCGGCTCGGACGCCGTTCTCGTCGGCGGCCGCTCGGACAGCGGGCTGACGAACAACCAGGCCCGCACGAACCTCGCGCCGCAGCCGCCGTTCTTCCAGCTCGGCCTGGTCGGCGCGACCGTTCCGGCACTCAAGATCGAAGGCGAGATCGGCCAGCAGCTGGGCTACCTGAACGCGGCCGGCGTCGGCACGATCGACTTCATCCTGCTGATCCTGGTCGGCTGGGCATTCGCCCACCGGGAGCGGATGCGCGAGATGTTCGCGCGGATCCGTCGTCGACGGGGCCGCTCCTGACGCCGCGCAGGCGTCGCGATTTCGCGATTTGCGTTGACACATCGAGCACGAATGTGCGTTGATTCGTATCCAAAGCGGATGGCACTCGGATTCCGGCCCGGCGGCTGGTCGAGGGCTGCATGACTGACGGGAAGGGCCGATGACCATCGCACGACCAGAGCCTCGGCAGGCACCCAGCGCCTCGACCGTGCCGAATCCGAAGATCGAGATCGACCGCGTCGAGAAGTACTACCGAAAGGTCGCCAAGGGCGGCCAGTCCGACCTCGTGCATGCGCTTCGGGATGTCAACCTGAGCGTGGGGGAGGGCGAGTTCGTCAGCCTGCTCGGTCCGAGCGGCTGCGGCAAGACGACGCTGCTCAAGGCGCTCGACGGGCTCGTCCCGTACGACGCAGGCCAGATCCGCGTCTCGGGCAAGCAGATCTCGGGGCCTGGTCGCGATCGCGCCTTCGTCTTCCAGAACTTCGCGCTCTTCCCGTGGCGGACGGTGCTGGGCAACGTCGTCTTCCCGCTCGAATCGGCCGGTCGGCCGAAACGCGAACGGGAGGAGCTCGCCCGCAAGTACATCGACATGGTCGGCCTCACGGCGTTCATCGACAGCCATCCGCACGAGCTCTCGGGCGGGATGCAGCAGCGGGTCGGGATCGCCCGCGCGCTCGCGGTGAACCCCGAGATCCTGCTCATGGACGAGCCCTTCGGGGCGCTCGACGCGCAGACTCGCGAGCTGATGCAGATCGAGCTGCTCGGGATCTGGGAGGCGACGCGGAAGACAGTCGTGTTCGTCACCCACAGCGTCGACGAGGCGATCTTCCTGTCCGGTCGGATCGCCGTCTTCTCGGCCCATCCGGGCACGATCACGAAGGTCCTCGACGTGCCGTTCCCGTACCCGCGCACCGACGGCAACGTCAAGCTCGACCCCAAGTTCGCGGAGCTGCGCTTCACGATCTGGGAGATGCTCAAGGGCGCGAACGAGGCGCCGTCCTACTCCGAGTAGCCCGCGCCGACCCGCGCTCGTCCGGCCGGCCGGCGCCGGGGCGCCTGCGGGAGGCCCGTCGGCCTCCGGTTCGGCCCCTCAGCCGGCGTCGGGCAGCGCCCGAACGACCTGCGCGTCGAACTGCTCCATCGTCGCGGCGAGGGCGTCGGGGTCGTGCAGCCCGAAGTTGAGCACCACGTGCGACACGCCGAGGTCGCGGAAACGTTCGAGCCCCAGGGCGAGGTCGGACGGTGCCCCGTCGATCGCGAACCGTCGCCAGCCGTGCTCACGTCCGAATCGGACGTTGAGCCGCGCGCTGAGCGGAGGGACAGGGCGTCCGGCCTCCGCGGCGGCTGCGCTGACCGCGCGGGCGGCCGCGACGTATCCGGTCGGGCCGTCCATGAGCTCTCCCGAGTGGAAGCCATCGCCGACACGACCGGCACGCCGGTAGGCCGCGCCGCTTCGGCCGCCCACCCAGATCGGCGGTCCTCCTGGCCGATGGGGGAGGGGCGCGAACTCGACCTCGGCGCCGACGCGGATGTGCCGGCCCTCGAACCCGCCGGGCGTCCCGGACCACAGGTGACGCCACAGGGCGATCGTCTCGTCCAGGTACGCGCCGCGCGTGGGGAACCGGTCCGCCTGGCCCAGGTTCTCGAACTCTGCGGCGTCCCAGCCGGCGCCGACGCCGACGATGAGGCGGCCACGCGTCAGCGCGTCGAGGGAGGCGATCTCCTTCGCCAGCAGGATCGCATCGCGCATCGGCGGGACGATGACGCTCGTCCCGAGCACGATCGACGACGTCCGTCCGGCGACGAACGCGAGCGTCGCCATCGCCTCGAAGACGCGTCCGTACGGATCGCGGCTGGCGGGCTCCACGAGGAGGTGATCCTGGACCCACGCGCCGCCGGTCCAGCCCAGCCGCTCGGCGACCTCGACCGCGGCCTCGATCGTCTCGACGTTCGAGTCGAGCCCGTAGTGCGGGATCGCGACGCCGATCGCGAGCCGAGGTCGCGGAAAGACGACCGCCGGGAGCGCGGCCCGGGTCACGCCCGCGGACGGGTCGGCGCCGACGTCCGCCAGCTTGGCGCGCGCTCGACCACCCGACCGCTGCTCTCGACGTAGTCGAACGCGTCGCGCGCCGGCACGCCGGCGAGGCGGTCGGCGATCCAGCCGGCGACGAGGTGGTGTCGGTTGGGCCCGAAGCGCGCGGCGGCGCTCCCGCCGACGGAGTGCCGCTCGGCTTCGTACAGGACGAGCCGGGTCGGCGATTCGATCAGCCGGAGCAGCTCGAACGTGTTCGCGATCGGGCTCAGCTCGTCGTCCTCGCCGGCCAGGACGAGGTACGGAGTGGCGATCTGGCCGGCGATCGGGCGCAGGTCCATCTGCGCGGCGAAGGCGTCGAATGCGTCCTCGTCGGCGATGTCGGCCATGTACATGAAGCGGGCCTTGAAGGTCGGCGACGCGGCCTCGAAGATCGAGCGCATGCCGGGTTCGTGGATGACGCCGACGACGGCGCAGCCAGCCAGCGTGGAGACCGCGGCCGCGACCTCTGTCGCCCAGAACGAGCCGAAGCTGTTGCCGATGATGGCGGTCCTCGACGCGTCGACATCGCGCTCCCCGCCCAGCCAGCGGGCGATCGCACGACCGGCGTCGGCGGCGCCGCCGTGGGTCACGAACAGCCCGCGGGTCAGCGCCTCGCCCTGGCCCGGCAGCTCGATCGCCAGCCGGGCGATGCCCCGCTCGAGGTACTTGTCGCCGTACAGCGCGACCTGGTGCTCCTTGAACGAGTCCATCCCGCTGACCTGGATCGCGCACGGAAACGGCCCCTCGCCGCTCGGCGGCAGGTGCAGGTAGCCGGGCAGGGTCGCATCGCCGAACGGGATCTCGACGCGCCGAACGGGATGTGGCGCGTGCCTGATGAAGCGATCGAAGCAGTCGGCCTTGTGGCGCCCGTACTCCAGCACGCGCGGGCTGTTGCCGAACAGCGGCCACTGTGCATTGCCCCACAGGATCGCGCCGACGAAGGCGTGCTCCCGCGCCTCGATGGCCCGTCCGTCGCGCTCGGCCGCTTCGGACAGCCGCTCGCGACGTTCGCCGGCCGCCGCGAACTCGCGGGCGATGTCGTCGAACTTGCGGATGCGTTCACGGACGCGCCCGAAGTCGGGTTCGGCGTCCAGGCCAGCGGCATACATCGTGTAGCGCGAACGGGCCTGGTCCCAGTCCACGCCCAGCTGGCGGATCGCGCCGTCCAGGAGCCACTGCTGCTCGCGCATCCGCCGGCTGCGGACGTACGGAAAGTCGTCGACGGCCCAATCGGTCATCGGTCGAGCGAGGTCACGCGACCGGGGTGTCGCGCTCCGCGGACTCTGCCGTCAGCGCCAGGGCCGCCCGCGCGTAGACCTTCGTGCAGGCGACGAGGTTGTCGATCGAGACGAGCTCGCCGAACTCGTCGTAGACACTGTAGCCGCCGTCACGCCGGATGCCACCGGGGCCGTAGGTCAGCCCGGGAACACCGAACTCGTGGAGGATCGACGTGTCGGCTGAGACGTCGTAGCGATAGCGCTCGGGTCGGCCGGCGGTGTCGCCGACGACGGCGCGATGCGCCTCGTCGATCGCACGCACGACCGGCTCCGCGTCGTCGATCTCGTAGCCGTTGCGGCAGAGGAAGAACGAGAGCTCGGATTCGAGGTCCGGTTCGGTCGCTCGGACCTCGTCGAGGAAGGCGCGGACCTGGCGCCGAACCTCCGTCATCGACGCGTCGGGCGGGAAGCGCAGGTCGAGGAAGACCTCGCATGACGCGGCGGGGTTGACGCACGGCTGGAAGGGCCGGCCGCCGGCGATCGCACCGAAGCCGATCCGGCTGCCCATGCGTGGGTGCGGATGGCTCGCCTCGAACTCCGGTTCCCATCCGCGAAGCCGGGCGAGGATGCGAACGGCCTTCTCGATCGCGTCGTCACCGTGCTCCTTCGACCAGGTGTGCTGCGCCCGGCCTCGTGTCCGAACGCGGGCGAACGCGTAGCTCGAGTTCCCGGTCTGGACCCGCAGCCCGGTCGGCTCGCCGACGATCGCGGCGTCGGCGAGGACACCGTGGAGCGATGCGTAGAGCGTCCCCCAGCCGCCGGCCCGAAAGCCGGCGCCCTCGTAGCCGGACGTCGGGGCCTTCTCGGTCTCGCCGACGACGCCGGCGTAGAAGATGTCGCCGGCGGGCCGGAGGCCCGCGATCTGGAGCGCGCGGATGGCGCCCCAGTAGCACGCGTGCGCCGACTTCATGTTCGAGACGCCGAGGCCGTACATCCAGCCGTCGACCATCCGGGTGGCCGGCCGAAGCCCGAACGGCAGGTTCGGCTCGCGGCCCGAGAGCCCCGTGTCGAAGTGGCCGTTGAAGAGGAGGCTGCGACCCGACCCGGCGCCTCGCCACGTCGCGACGACGTTCGATCGGCCGGCCTCGAGCTCCTGGCGCTCGACGTCGAGGTCGAGCGCGCCGAAGCGGGCCGCGACGTAGTCGGCGATCGCCGCCTCCTCGCCCGTGGGGCTCGCGATGTCGACGAGGTCCGAGGTCATTTCGACGAGCTCGTCGCGCAGCCCCTCGACGGCGGCATCGAGCGCGGCCGCGGCCGCCGGCTCGGCGCTCACGGGAGGTCGGCGGGCGTCGTGTCGCGGATCGTCGTCCCGTTCAGCGCGACGCGCTCGTAGACCGGGACGGCGCGGCGGACGAGGACGCCGAGCGGACAGCGCGCATCGCCCCAGTCGACCATCTCGAGCACCCGATCCGCGGCGCAGTCGCTCGCGACCCGGATGTCGAACAGCAGCCACTGGGGGTTCGGCGGCACGCCCTCGAAGCCATGCTCGCCGCGCATGTCCATGTACGTCCGGACGTCGAGCTCGAGCGACTCCACGTCGCAGCCGATCAGCGCGCTGCCCTTCGCGTACCAACCCTGCTGGCAGAACGCGATGCCGCTCAGGAAGAAGCGCATCGGGCTCGGGCCATCCTCGTGACCGCCGCGGTGGTGCGCCTCGTCGGAGGTGAAGGTGAACGGCCGGTCGTACTGCGTGAACGACGATTCGACGGTCACGTCGCGCACGAGGCGGGTCTCGACGTAGGGTCGGACGAAGCTGCCGCTGGCGTCGTCGCGCAGCCGCGCAGCCAGCTCCTCGTAGCTCGTCCGCAGCGTGGTCCGGTCGATCAGGGCGGCCATCGGCAGACTCCCTCAGAGGCGGTTTCTCGGCTGGCGCGGGGCGCCGGTTAGTATACAGAGCGCCCCAGACTCGTTCACAATGGGGGGACGAAACTGCCGGCGATGCCCAACCACAAGGGACGGGAGGTGGGGATGCGCGCAGCCGTCCTCCGTGCCTTCGGCGGGCCTGAGGGGCTCGTCATCGGGGAGGTTCCGTCGCCGGCGCCCGGACCGGGTGAGGCGCTGGTCCGCGTCCGGACCGTCTGCGTCAACCGGACGGACCTCCACGTCATGCACCGAACCAACATCGGCCGGAACGCGACGCTCCCGCACATCAGCGGCGTGGATCCAGCCGGCGAGGTCGTGGCCGTCGCCGACGACGTGACGACGCTTCGGCCCGGCGATCGCGTCGTCGCGCGCCCGATGATCCCGTGTCTCGCCTGCCGCTTCTGCACGAGCGAGCGCGAGAGCATGTGCGAGCGCCCGGTCTACATCGGGGTCCATCGTCCCGGCGGGTTCGGCGAGCTCGTCGCGCTGCCGGCCCGCGTCCTCTACGCCGTCCCCGACGAGCTGCCGCTCGTCGCGGCGTCGGCCATGGCCCACTCGGTCCCGATCGCCCTGCACCTTGTCCGAACCGTCGGCCAGGTCGGCGCGGGGGATCTCGTCCTGGTCGTCGGTGCTGCGGGCGGGGTCGGCCTCGCGGCGGCGCAGGTCGCGCGGACCCTCGGCGCAACGGTGATCGCCGCCGCCCGCTCCACGGAGCGCCTCGCCGCGATCGCCGACCACGCCGACGAGCTCGTCGCCTACGACGACCCGGCGGAGCTGCCGGCCCGGATCCGTGCGCTCAGCGGTGGGTTCGGCGCCTCGGTCGCGGTCGACAACGTCGGCGACCCCGCGCTCTGGCCGCACGTCGTCGCCTCGCTCGACAAGGGCGGCCGCATCCTCAGCGCCGGCTCGCATGCCGGGTCGACGATGCCGCTCGACCTGCCGCTCTTCTACCGCATGCAGCTTCGGTTGCTGGCGACGGCGGGCTTCAGCGATGCCGAGTTCCGGGATGCGCTCGCGCTCGTCGCGAGTGGTCGCGTCGAGGCCGTCGTCCACGCCGAATACCCCCTCTCCGCGATCCGCGAGCCGTTCGAGGTGATGATCGCGCGAGGCAACGTCGGCAAGCTCGTGGTCCACGTCTCGTGATCGGTCGTCGGCGCGCCGACACCGGAGCCGAGCGGGCGCGCGCGGTCGGTTCGGGCGCCTGGCGTGACGTAGACTCGGCCGATCGGCATCGGCAGCTCGAGGAGCTCGTCAGCACGAACGTGAAGGGGACGAACGGTGCCACGCCCGACGCAGCCGATGGCCACGCGCCGCCACCGACGCTCCTCGGGAGCCTGACCAACCCCGACGGCAGCGCCGAGGAATCCGCCGCCGGCGCGCTCCGAACGGCGATCCTGCGCGGGATCCTCGCGCCGGGCGACCGGCTCCGCCAGGAGGACATCGCAGAACAGCTCGGCGTCAGCCGGATCCCGCTCCGCGACGCGTTCCGACGGCTCGAGGCCGAGGGCCTGGTACGGATCGAGGGTCGTCGCGGCGCCCGCGTCGCGGCCCTGACGTCCGCCGACGTGAACGAGATCTACGAGATGCGGCTGCTCATCGAGGTCCACTGCGTCCGGCTCGCAGTACGCAACGTCACCGACGAGGGCGTCGCTCGGCTCGCCGAGATGTCCTCACGGATGCACATCGACCACGAGGGCGAGCCGGGCCGGCTCGCGCGGCGAGCGTTCTACGGCGAGCTCTACCAGTGGGCAGCGCGTCCGAAGATGCGCGAGGTCATCCTCCGGCTCCGCGACGACGTCCATCGCTACCACGTGCTCGACAGCGAGGCGGCCTCGCACGGCGCGCACCGCCAGCTGCTCGACCTGATCGCCACGCGCGACGCCGAGGGCGCCGCACGGTTGATGCGGCGCCACCTCCGCGCCGCGCGCGAGGACCTCGTCGCCTCACTTCGGCACGAGGAGCGGCAGCGTGCCGCAACCGCCCGCCGACGGTCGCGGCGGCGCAGCCATGCGCCGGTCGGCGACGAGTCCTGACACTCCGTCCGTCGCGAGGGTCGCGGCGGTCGAGGAGTCACCGCCGTCGTCGCAGCGGCTGCTGATCGCGACCGTCTTCTCGATCTACGCGATCGCGGTCGCGAACACGACGAGCGGCGCGGTGGCGCAACCGGCGATCGCGGCGGCCTTCGGGGCCGGGACGGGCGACGTCGGCTGGGTCGTCTTCGGCTACAG
>DASSHA010000004.1:0-25500 GCA_035693145.1 Candidatus Limnocylindrales bacterium | reverse complement strand
TCATTCGTGCTGCAGTTGTGGTTCCTCGCTCCACGCCGCGTACGGGCGACTCCGACAACGGCCAGATGAGTGCGCCGTGCTCTCGTTGCTGAGTGACCAGCTCGTTCACTCGTCAGGCGCTTCGGCGGTCGGTTGCCGGCCTCGTTCGGGACACCCGAGAAACGGTCGGATGGAGCCAGCGAGAGCTTGGTGAGCATGCCGGCGTTTCGCGCGACGTCGTCGCGGGCGTCGAGACGGCCCGAGTGAGCACGTCGCTCGACAACGCGGTGGCACTCCTCGACGCCCTCGGGCTTCGTTACGAGCTTGTCGCGACTGCGCCGTTCCTCGCGGATCGGCGCCGCCAGCGCGAACCGGCGCACGGGCTGTGCTCGGCCTACGTCGCGCGCCGACTGCGTTCGTGCGACTGGGTCGTGGAACGCGAGGTCGAGGTCGTTCACGGCCGATCGCATGGATGGATCGACGTTCTCGGATTCGATCCCGCATCCGCGACCCTCGTCGTCTCGGAGATCAAGACCGAGATCGAGGATCTCGGGCGGATCGAGCGAACGCTGGGCTGGTACGAGCGCGAAGCCTGGGAGGCCGCGCGGCGCCTCGGTTGGCGGCCGCGGCGGGTAAGCGGCGTCCTGCTCCTCCTGGCTACCGAAGCGAACGAGCGGCGGTTGCTCGACAACTCGTCCGTCGTGCAGGCTGTCTTCCGGGTGCACGCCGACGAGCTACTGGATGGAATCGACAAGCGGCTCGCGCTACCTCACGGGCGTGCGCTGGCGCTCCTCGACCCTCGCAGTCGGAAGCGCCGCTGGCTGTCGCGGCCGCGCGTCCACAGCGGTCGGTCGCGGCCTCCGTACGCCGACTACGCGGACTTCATGCGGACCGTCCGGAAGTGAGCACGGCGCCCCGGCGTGTCGGTGGACACACAGATCCGGAACGACGGCGCTCGGGTCGAACACAATCGATCGGGATCGCGGTTCCACCCGTGAAGCCTCATCTCCGGTCTGTGTTTGGTTCGTGCCGAGCTGGCAGAGCTGGCGCCGTCGATGGCGCCGTCGATGGCCGGCAGGAGCGATCGGGGCCGTCGAGTCAGCCGACCTCGGTGAGTCGGACGATCAGGCGGTATTCGCTGTGCGCGCCGACGCACGTCTGGAGCGTCATGCTGGGGCGCGACTGGGCCGCGTAGGCGAAGCCGCCCTTGTCCGGCGTCGTGAGCCGCCACCAGCTGATCGCGTATGTGCGGACCCGGCCGGCCGCGTCGGCGTACATCACCTTCATGCCCGTCCGCAGGCGGCCCCTGACGTACGCGTCGTGGAGCGGCTTGAACGCGGCGTACGCATGGGCGAGGAGGTAGACGTTGTTGGCGCCGGCGCAGCCCCACCGATAGACGCCGAGCCCGGGCGGCGTGGTCCGCGAGCACGGAAACGACGCGACCGAATGGTTGATCCCGAGCGCCGGCATCCACATCCGGTTCGTGCCGCGATAGGCGGTCGCCCTCGGGGCGCTCCGCTTCGTCGACGGCCTCGTGGATCGGGTCGACGTCCTCGCCGCGGCCGCCTTCGGAGCGCTCTTCGCAGCCTCCGTCGGTGCAGGACGCACCGGTGGCGCGGCGACGGTCCGGGATGACGTCTCCGCAGGCGGCTCGCTCGTGGGGCGAACGGTCGCGGCGGGCACCGCCGGCTTGGGGGCCGGTTCGAGCGTCGGTGGAGACACGGCCAGGGCGGGCGACGACGCCGACACGGCCCCGGCGACCGCCGACGGCGACGCGGCGGCGCCGGCACCCACGGAAGGAGCGCTCGAAGCGAGCGCGAGCACGGCCACGAGGGTCGCGGACAGCCGGGAACGACGGGCGAGGGGACGCATTGACCCAGCCTCCAGGGGTGCGCGTCCCCCGACTGCGGGACGGACGTCCGGGAGGGCCTGGGAAGGACGGGCGGTCCCGGTCGTCGACCGGGACGAATGGGCAGTGCGGTGAGGTGGAGTCCGCTGAGGTCAGCCGCCCGAAGCGCGAGTGAGCGCGGCGCGAACGGCGGCCGTGAAGGCCGGTGCCCACGGACCCTGCGACGTCGCGACGAAGGGGCGGGCATCGATCGCGACGTAGGCGGACGCGTCGCCGACGAACGTCGCCGCGCAGCGATCCACCGCTTGCCGCAGGCGGTCGTACGTGGGCCCGTCGCGGAACAGGTAGAGGTGGATCCGGACGGGGGTCGCCTGGTCGGCGCCGCTCGCGCTCAGGCCGATCGCGGGGCCGACGAGCTCCGGGTCATTGCAGCCGGCGTCGCCGGAGACGACGTCGCTCACGGCGACGTGCTGGCGGTCGAGCTCGGCGACCGTCCCCTCGAAGTCGGCCGGCGTCGCGGGCGGTCGGCCACCCGACGCGGTACCGGCAGGTCCCGTGCCACCGCCCGACGCGCATCCGGCGGCCAGGATCGCGGCCGTTGCTGCGGTTGCGAGAGCGATGGCGAGCGGGCGCGACACGCCGGCGAGGCTAGCACCCGTTCGTGTCGTACGATTTCGGGGCCGGACCGAGCGTCCGCCGCGCTCGCACCCCGCTTCGCACCGCCCTCCGTCGACCCGCCCTCCGTCGACCCGTCCCGAGGAGAACCGTGCCCGTCGTTCGTCCGTTCCGTGCCCTTCGTTACGACGCCGAAGCCGTCGGTGACCTGGCCAGGGTCATCAGCCCACCGTACGACGTCGTCTCGGCGACGGAGCGTTCGGCGCTCCTGGCGCGCGACCCGCGCAATGTCATCCGGATCGAGCTGCCCGTCGACGAGCCGGGCGAGGAGCCGGATGCGAAGTACCGACAGGCAGCTCGCGCCCTCGCGGCATGGCGGTCGGATGGCACGCTGCGCAAGGATCCTCGAGCGGCGCTGTACGTCTACGAGCAGACGTACCGCGCGCCCGGCTCGGACGTCGAGCGCATGCAGCGCGGGGTGTTCGCGAGGCTGCGGCTCGAGCCCTTCGGTCCCGGGTCCGGCATCCGGCCCCACGAGCGGACCCTGTCGGCGGCGCGCGAGGACCGCTACCGACTGCTGCGGGCGACGGGCACGAACGTCAGCCCGGTCGTCGGTCTGTTCGGCGACGAGCAGGGAACCGTCGGCGCCTTCCTCGACGCCGTGACCGCCGCCAGCGCCGCGATCGACGTGACCGACGACGAGGGCGTGCGCCACCGCCTGTGGGTCGCGACCGATGCCGACGCCGATGGCCGCCCGAGTCTCGCTGCCGTGTGCGATGCCATCGGCGCCGGACCGATCACGATCGCCGACGGCCACCATCGCTACGAGACGGCGCTGCGCTATCGCGACGAGCGGCGGATGACGCGGTCGTGCGAGGAGGATCCGGCGTTCGACTACATCCTGGCGCTGCTGCTCGACGTCGCGCAGCCGCTCACCGTCCTGCCGACACATCGAATCCTGCGTGGCCTCCACGCGGACGCCCGGGCGGCGCTCCACGATCGCCTCGGCGAGCTGTTCGATGTCCGCGCGGCTGCGTCGCCGCACGAGGCCGCGGCCAGGTTCGCAGAGGAGAGCGGCGATGGATCCGGCGGGCGCGGCCGCTTCGCGATCCTCGCCCCGAATGGCTCGGCCCTCCTCACCGCCCGACGCGACGCGTTCGGCTCGCCCGCCGGCGCGACGGCGGCCGATGCGCTCGACGTCGCGCTGCTCGGGATCGCGCTCGAGCGTCTCGTCGGAATCGATCCATCGGCGGTCGCCAGTGGTCGGATCGAGTACACGAAGTCGATCGAGGAGGCTCTTCGGGCCGTCGTCGACGCCGGCGACGTCGCGTTCCTGCTCGAACCGACGCCGGTCGCCTCGGTCATCGAGGTCGCCGCGGAGGGCGGCGTCATGCCCCAGAAGAGCACCTACTTCCACCCGAAGGCCATCACCGGCCTCGTCCTGAACCCGCACGAGTGGTGAGCCCGATGCCCGACGCACCGTCGACTCGACCCCTGCCGTCGCCGGCCCCGACGCGGCCCGTGCGAAAGGACGAGATCGAGCTCGTCGATCGCGGCATCTACATCGAGTCGACGCTGCCCGAACGGCGGTCGCGCCGCAAGCCCCTCCTGTTCGTCCACGGCGAGCTCGGTGGCTCGTGGGTCTGGGAGCGCTGGCTCCAGCACTTCGCGGCCCGCGGCTGGGAGGGCCACGCCGTCAACCTCCGCAACCACTACTGGTCGCAGGCGGCCGAGGCGTCGTCGCTCTCGTTCGAGTCCTACACCGACGACGTCGGCGCGGCGATGGATCGGCTGGGGCCGGACGTCGTCGGCATCGGCCACGGGATGGGGGCGCTGCTCCTGCTCAAGGCGCTCGAGCGGCACTCGGCCTCGGCGCTCGTGCTGCTCAGCCCGGAGCTACCGGCCGAGCTGCGCCAGCCGGCGCAGCCGCACGAGCTGCGGGACGTCCCCGATGTCTACGGCAAGGAGCGCCTGGGCTGGTCGACCCTCATCGAGAAGATCGTCCGCGACGAGCGGGACCTGAGCCTCGACGAGGTCCGCCGGATCCAGCACCTGCTCGGCCAGAAGCCGCGCGAATCGGGGCGTGCACGGCGACAGGTGATCGCCGGGATCCCGGTCGATCGTGCCGCCGGGGCGGCGAGGCCCATGCTCGTCGTCGGCGCCCGGTTCGACCGGCTCACGCCCGAGTCCGACAGCGAGCGCCTGGCCGAGTGGCTGGGCGCCGAGTACGAGGCCGAGGCCCACTCGCACTACGGGCTGCTGCTGTCAGAAGCCGGGTCGCCGCAGGTCGCCGAGGCCGTCCGCGGGTTCCTCGAGGCGCACCGGCTGTAGCGGCATGCCCGGCAGCCGGGCCGTTGCCTCCCCCTCAGAACGCGGGTGTATGCCAGGCAATGATTCGTGCCTCTCCGCGGCGGCTCGTTGCCTGGGCGGGTCCGGGTCGACACGGACGACGGGTTTCTACTGCCGCGATCGTGTCTGCGAGGCCACGACCCGACCGCTCGCGGTGTGATTCGTGCCCCGGCATGCAACGCCTTCGGTGACCCGTTCCTTGCTCCGTTTCGAAGCCCGTTGCTATCATCCGGCCCGCCCCGACGATCGATGGCTCGTCCGGGAACGCCGTGCCGCATTCGTCTAGAGGCCTAGGACACCGCCCTCTCAAGGCGGAGATCACCGGTTCGAATCCGGTATGCGGTACCAACCTCGACCCTGTCGGCCCGATCCGAGCTCGGATCGGGCTTTTTGTCATGCGCGGCGCCGATGCCGCGAGCCTCAGCGCTGGTCGAGGACCTCGCGCAGCTTCGCCGCGAAGGCATCGGGCTCGCCGGGCCAGCCGTACTCGCCGCCGAGGAAGCCGCCGTGGTGGCTCGGGAAGACGACCGTCTCGGTGCCGAGCCGCTCCGCGACCGCGTGGGCGCCGCGGTTGGCCATCTCGCCCTCCGACGCCGTGCCGGCGCCGATCACGATCCGGGTGGGCGCCGCTCGCAGCGCGTCGAAGTCCGGCTCGTAGTGGGTCATGTTGATGATGTTCTGCGCGAGCATCACGTCGGTCCGGTTGCCGTCGTCCTCGGTCGGCAACCCGAACATCGTCGGATCCGGGCCGGCCTGCTCGGCGATGCCGTCAGGGAACGGGCCATGGTGGCCCGTGATCGCCATGAAGTGCGCCATCCCGACCCCGAAGCCGCCACGCTGGTAGGAGTCGCTGATCGCCCGGACGGCCGCCTTCGCGTTCCGCGAGTCGGGCAGCATCGAGGCGAGCGGCGGCTCGTGGGCGATGAGCGTCCGGACATCCTCCGGGTGCGTCGCCACGAGCGCGAGGGCGTTCACGGCCCCGCCGCTGCTCGCGAACAGGTCGACCGGTCCGCCAACCTCCTCGATGATCCGGTGCAGGTCGTCGGCGTGCTGATCCGGGTTCGACTCGCTGGAGGGGTCCGCCTTCGTGCTGCGGTCGGCACCGCGTGGGTCGTACCTGATGACCGTCCGGTCGGGGAAGTGGCTCGCCAGGGTGACGAACCCGGCCGCGCCCATCGGTGAGCCGATCAGGAAGAGCGGCGGCGTTCCCGAAGCGCCACCCGGGCGCACGTCGTAGCTCAGCGTTGCGCCCGGTGCCTCGATCGTGTGCGTCGTCGTTTCGTCCGCGAGCATCGCGTCGATCTGGCCGACCGCGTCGGTGAGGCCCTGCTCCATCCCCATCGCGAGGAGCTGCTCCATCGCCTCCGCGCTCGGAAACGTGCTGGCGATCGACATCCGCGTCCGTCCGCCGGCGATCGGCTCGATCGTCACGCGGACCTCGTTGCGCGGCAGCGCGTCGTTCGGCGTCCCGTCGTCGTTGGCGAAGCCGTCGCGCACGACGAGTCGATGCGGCGGATCGGTCTCGAGCACGTCCCAGTAGCCGTGCGGCTGGTCACCCTCGGGCCCGGTCATGTGATATTCGACGCGGCTGCCTGGGGCGAGATCGTGCCGCGTGAACGTCGCCGGATAGGTCGGCGGGCCCCACCAGCGCTCGAGCTGGCGGGGATCTGCCCAGAGCTGCCAGACCCGCTCGGGGGAGGCATCGAACTCCGCCTCGAGCGTCATCCTGTGAGCGGTCGGGTCCTTGCGGACGGCGGTCACGGTCATCGGTCCTCGGCCTCCTTGTCCTCGTTGACGAGCTCGGTCATGCGGTCGATCCGCCCTCGCCACAGCTCCTCGTACTGGTCCAGCAGTCGCCGCGCGGCGAGCAGGCCGGGCATGTTGGTGCGGACGACCTTCCGTCGTCCTGTGCGTTCCTTCGTGACCAGGCCTGCCCGCTCGAGGATCGCGACGTGCTTCTGCACCCCGGCGAAGCTCATCGGATAGTGGCCGGCGAGGTCAACGACACCTTCCTCGCCATCGATCGCGCGGCGCACGATGTCGCGCCGGGTGGGGTCGGCGAGGGCGCCGAACATGCGGTCGAAGTCGGGAGGAGCGAACTGCATTGGTACAACCATACGGTTGTATCAAGCCCGAGTCAAGCGTCCACGGAGACACCGCCCGAAGCGGGTTCCTGGCCCGTCTGGTGGCGCGAGCCCTCGTCGTGCCAACGCCAGAGGCGCCGAACGATTGCGCCGACCATCCCCGACTCGATGGCGTCCTCGATCGCGCCCTCGCTGAACCTCTCCGACCGGACGACCGCGGTGACCAGCCGCGCCGCCTCCGTCACCGGCGCCTCGTCGAGGCCGGCGCCGCGTTCGTAGCGTTCGAGGCCGCCCCACGTCCCCCAGTCGAAGACGAGGATGCCGCCGGTGACGCCGGAGAGTGCGTCCGTGAGTCGGTAGACGGCGTCGTCGTACGTGACGTACGGCATGTGCGTCACGCCTCCGTCCTGCCCGCGGCCGTCGTCCCACGACGCGACCGCCGGGAGCGCGGCGAGGGCGTCGGCGGCCGCGCCGAGCTCCGTCCAGCGTTCCTCGGGAGCGGCCTCCAGCCGTACCAGGATCTCCTCGTCCGAGACCTGCGGATTGGTGTCCACGCGCTGAACGTTCCCCGCTCGCGTTGCGTTCCGCCCCGCTGCGGTGGATGTCCGCCGCCTCGACCCGGAGTGATCGGAGGGTAGTGGAGCGGCCGGTCGGTCCGCGTCCCGGCGCAGCTTTTCGTAGACTCGCGAGCGTGAGCGGACCGCGAGAACGTCGACTCGTCATCCTGGCCGAGGGCCAGTTCGGACCCCATGACGGGAAGACCGCGATGGGCGTCATCCGTTACGGACCCGATCCGGTCGTCGCGCTCATCGATTCCACGAATGCCGGGCGCCGGGTGAGCGAGATCATGGGTCCCGGCGAGCGCTTCGAGATCCCGATCGTCGCCGCGCTCGACGACGCCCTCCGAATCCCCGGCGAACCGGCGACGGCCTTGCTCATCGGCATCGCCCCGACGGGCGGCAAGCTGCCCGACGCGTGGCGCCCGACGATCCTCGCCGCGATCCGAGCCGGGCTCGACGTCCTCTCCGGTCTCCACACGTTCATCGGCGACGACCCCGAGTTCGAGGCCGCGGCGCACCTGGCGGGCGTCGAGATCGTCGACTTCCGCCGGCCGCCCGACCGCTTCGAGACGTCCGTCGGACGACGCCACCTGCCGGGCAAGCGGGTGATCCTGACCGTCGGCACCGACTGCGCGATCGGCAAGATGTCGGTCGCGCTCGAGCTCCGCCGGGCGGCGTCGGAGGCCGGGTTGAGCACCTCCTTCGTCGCCACCGGCCAGACGGGGATCATGGTCGAAGGCTGGGGCGCCGCGGTCGACCGGCTCATCAGCGATTTCACGCAGGGGACCGTCGAGTGGCTCGTGGAGGAAGGCGAGCGGCGAGGGGACTGGGTGATCGTCGAGGGGCAGGGCTCGCTCGACCACCCGGCATACAGCTCGGTCACGCTCGGGCTCATCCACGGCGCGACGCCGCAGGCGATGGTCATGGTCCACAAGCCCGGGCTCGTCGAGCACGACTTCGACCATCTCCCGGAGGCGTCGTTCCCGATCGCCCGGCTGCCCGGGTTCATCGCACTGCACGAGCAGGTGGCCGGCCTCGTCGCGCCGTCGAAGGTCGTCGCGATCGCCTGCAACACGTCGCTCTTTCCTGACGAGGGCGATGCTCGTCGCGCGATCGCCGAGATCGCGGCCGAGACCGGGCTTCCCGCGGACGACCCGGTGCGGTTCGGTCCGACCGCCCTGTGGGCGGAGATCGAGCGCGCGGTCGACGCGTTGCCGTGGCTGGCGGATCGAGAGGGAGCGGCAGCGCCGATCGGGACCCGCGGGTGACGTTCGCGCTCTCTGCTCGAACCCTTCGTCTGTCCTTTCGCGACCCGTTCCGGATCGCGCGATCGCACGGCGACGGGGGAGCCACCACCGTCCTCGTCGAGCTTCGGTCCTCGGTTCGCCTCGACCTGCTCGGGCTCGGCGAGGGGTTCCCGGACGCCTACTACGGCGAGACGCCCGAATCCGTCCACCTCGTCGCCGGACAGCTCGTGGCCGTCCTTCAGCCGCTCGAACGCAGGCTTCTCGCCGGTTCGCTCGAAGATGCGCGCGGCGCCCTCGTCGAGGCGGCGGACGTCATGACGCAGCAGCTTCGCTGGAACGGGGCCGCGAAGTGCGCGCTCGACATCGCGCTCCACGACCTCGTCGGCAAGGCCCACGAGATCGCGGTCGTCGACCTGCTCGGACTGTCGCGCGACGTGCCAGCCACGGACTTCACCCTCGGGCTCGATGCGCCCGACGTCGTCGCCGAACGGGCTCGCCGCGCCGGCCATTTCCCGGCGCTCAAGATCAAGGTCGGAGGCGCGGCCGACCTCCCGACGCTGGAGGCCGTCCGGTCGGTCTTCGGTGGCCCGATCAGGGTCGACGCGAACACGGCCTGGGCGCCCGAGCTCGCCGATCGGCTCCTGCCCGAGCTCGTCC
Source organism: Candidatus Limnocylindrales bacterium (assembly GCA_035693145.1). Lineage (GTDB taxonomy): Bacteria > Chloroflexota > Limnocylindria > Limnocylindrales > CSP1-4 > DASSHA01. The sequence continues at coordinate 16,160 of DASSHA010000004.1, read as the reverse complement.
GCCTCGGCGTCGAGCTGATCGAGCAGCCGTTCCCGGCCCGACGCATCGACTGGCTCGGCGATCTCCAGGCCCGTTCGTCGCTGCCGATCGTGGCCGACGAGAGCGCCGTCTTCGACGAGGACCTCGACGCGCTCGTCGGCGTCGTGGCGGGCGTGAACGTGAAGCTCGCGAAATGCGGCGGCGTCGGACCGGCGAAGCGGATGCTCGAGCGCGCCCGTGGGCTGGGCTTCCGGACGTTCCTCGGCTGCATGGAGGAGACGTCCATCGGGATCGCGGCCTCGGCCGCGGTCGCGTCGCTGGCCGACTGGGTCGACCTCGACGGCTGCCTCCTGATCGCCGACGACCCGGCTCGTGGGCTGGAGCTCGGCGACGACTGTCGCTGGCGGCTGCCGGAGCGCGCGGGGCTCGGGGTCGAGGTCGCTGGCTGAGGAGGCCTCGGTCTGCCCGGGCGCGTTTCGAACGCCTGTCCGTGTGGACAACTTCGTGGACGGTTTGGTGGACAAAGACCCTTTCGACGGCCGCTCCGCGGGCCTAGCATTCGGCCCTACCGGCCCAGGTGATGACGTGGAGGCGAGGGGTCGGAGGGGTTCCCCGGGTGCGGTCACTCACACGTGGCCGACGCCACCCGACGACGCCCCGAACACGAGAGGAGGCAGGCCATCGATGGATTCCCGCACGTCCGGCGAGCATGCCCAGACCGACGGCTGCGACACGCCCGATGCCGCCGAGTTCGTTCGGTTCTGTTACCGCCGCCGTCGAGTCGGCTGGCCCGAGCTGTATGACGAGATGTGCGCCGTTGCGGGCCGGCGGCAGTTTCGCGGCTGGGACGTCGGGGAGCTCGCCGAGCGCGGCGTCGGATTCAGCCTCTTCGCGATGCCGGCGCTCGCGAGGCTCGTTGGGAGGGTGATCGAGGAGGAGCAGGCGAACGCTCCCCGGCGAGCCGGCTTTTCGATCGGCCGTATGACGGCGGCCCGAGGCCAATCCGTCGACGCAGCGGCCGCCCCGACCGGCGATGCCGCGACCGCTCCGACGGGCCCCGCTCACGATGGAGGCTCGTCCGACGCCCGCGATCCGCAGCGCGATCGCGTGCGTGCCTTCGTCCCGATCGGCGCTCGCTGAGCGCCCCCGACCCCGGCGCCGCCGGCACGACCGCACTCATCCCGCCGGCCGTCGGCCGGCATCGAACGAACCCCCGTCCCACGTGGAGCGGGGGTTCTCGATTCGCGGTCCCGGACACCACTCCCGGCGCGCGCCGTGCCGTGTCTCGGGCGGCCGGCCGGGAATCGCTCATACGAACATCACCAGACCACTAGACGCACTGCGGAGGCCGGCGCACCGCCTCGAGGGGCTGATGTTCCACGTTTTCGTCTAACTTCGGCGCCCTCGCGGGTCCCGAGGCGCGCGCCATGTGGCTAGTGCTCTCGTGGCGTTCGCATGAGTGGAATCGGGAGCGGCGCGAGCATCCGCGGGCGTGGGCGGTCAGGCGCGGATGCGTCGCCTCGCCATCTCGCCTTCGATCTGGCGCTCGGCCTCGACGTAGCGGTCGATCTGCTCGCGGACGTCGTTCGCCTCCGGCACGTACAGGTGGACCTGCTGCTGAAGGATGTAGGACAGGCGACGGCTCGTCATCCGCACGTGGTCGAGGTTCTTCATCAGGACGAGCGGATCCATCGACGCGAGATCGTCGGGATGGTAGATCTGCTTCACGAGCCGATTGTAGGGATCGACCGTCGCACCGGGAGTCGGGGCTGTGGGTCCCGCCTTCGTCCGTCCCGGCTTCGCCCGTTCCGCCGCGGCACTGACCGCGGTGCCCTCAGATCGCTCGCAGTCCGCGCGGCGGCCACGCCCAGTCGACCGGGAGCGAGGCGCTCGAGATCGCGCGCCGACGGCCAGCCTCGGTCGCGCCGAGGACGAGGATCCGGTCGAGCTTCGTTGCGTTGCCGGCCTCGCTGCCCCAGAGCTTGGTCATCTTTCGTCCGGCGTGGACGTCGTCGAGCGCGACGCCCGCGAGACGGTAGCCCTCGGGGGCCGCGGCCTCCTCCCATACCGTCTCGGCAAGGCCGATCCCGTCGCGGATCGGGCGGCCGCGGTCCGTTTCGACGTCCCCGATGACGAGGACGACGACGGCATCGTCGGTGAGGGCGGGTCGGAGCGCAGCGAGCACCTCTCGCAAGAAGGCGACGTACGGCTTGCGATGATGGGCGTCGTCGAGCGTCGCGTCGATTTCGTTCGGGTCGAAGCCGCAGGCCCAGGCGCGGAGCCAGTTGTAGTAGCCGTACTTGACGACGCGGAGGTACGGGGGCGAGCTCACGACGAGACGTGCCCGATCGGGGAGGGACCGCGCGCGAAGCGCCGCGCGCGTCCGCGTCCCGACGTCCCGGGCGTCGCCCAGCAGCGCGATGCCACCGGCGGACGGCAGGCCGTGTCGGTACAGCCGGCCCAGCTTGAGGCCCAATCCGTCGAACACGTCGCGGTCGGGCGATCGGAACGCCGTCCGGGTGACGAAGTCGCGCACATAGCGCGGCGCCATGCTGAACGTGTTCGGCATGACCTCCGAAACGTAGCTCGCGCTCTTCCCGTGGAGGATCCCGGTCAGCGCGGCAGCCAGGAACCGGTCCACCCGATCGTCGAGCCGGAGAGCCGAGCGCACCGCGAGCATCTGCCCCAGGGTTCGAGGGTGGAACGCGAGCGCGACCTCGGCCGGAACGGCCTCGTCACCGGAGTCCGGGCCGTGGCCGCTCCCCGCCGCCGGCACGTGGCACGCGCCCGCGACGCCGGACCCCGGCCTCGGCGCATCCGCCATGCCGAGCGCCTCCTCGACCACGGTGCCCCCCAGTCGCGTCCAGTCCTCCGCCTCGGCGGCCCATGCGAGGCGGAGCGCGGTGAGCCTCGTCCGGGCCTCGGACCGGGCGGCGGGCTCGACCTTCGCCGCGGTCAGCAGGTGGGCGAACGGGTTGAGGTCGTTCCCGACGCCGAACCGGCCCTCGGCACAGGCCTGAAGCGGGGTCGTGCCGCGTCCGGAGAACGGGTCGAGGACGACGTCGCCGGGACGGCTGTAGCGAGCGATGAACGCATGCGCGAGTGCCGCCGGAAAGCTCGCCAGGTACGAGCACATGGGATGGAACGCGTGGCCCCAGAGGCGCTGCTGATCCTTCCATTCGGGTGCGATCGCGATCCCGGGGATCGGGGCCGGGAGGCCGAGCTCGAGCTGGGCCGAGGGCGCAGTCGACGACGACGCCGACCGCCGGGTCGAGCCGGGCAGGTCGAATTCGAGCGCATGGGCCGACGCGGCCGAGGGCTCCGGCATGCGGGCCGACATCCTCCCAGGGTGGCCGGATCCCGGTCCGGCTCGAAGGGCGGCGAGTGTAACAGGCTCGCCGACCCCTCTGGCCGCCGACCTACTGGTCGTCCGGCTGCGCCTCCGCGAGGTACTGCCGGCGCGCTTCCTCGAACTCGGTTCGAGCGCGCCGCCATCCGGGCGTCCCCGCCGGTGCGGCCGCGACCGCTCGCTCCGCGGCCCTCCACCGGGCGAGCAGGGCGCGGATCCGATTGCGTCGTTCCGTCGGGCCCTGCGCGGCCGGTCCCATGCGTGGGGCCGTCACGACTCCCTCGTCCGTCGCTGTCGTGATCTTCATGCAGCGTCCCCCAATGGCGAGCGCGACGCGGAGCCGTCGCTCCCGCACTGCCGGACTGCCGATTCCGGCATGGCTCGGATCGAGCGGTTGCGCGTCGGCGACGGGATCGATCTCCCGTGCACGTACCTCGAGGCGATGGCCTGAAGCCCTCCGACCGCCTCGAGCTCGCCGCCGCGATCATCGTCGCCGACGAGCAACCGTGCGCTGACTGTGCGCCGCCGCAGGGTCGCGCGCGACACCCGAGCGGGGACGGCGACCCTACCCGTGCGAACAGGCCCGAACGGCGTAGACAACGATGGCCGAACGGCAACGGCCAAGCGGACGCCGGTCGCGCTCCAGAAGGACGTAGATTCTGGCCGTCCAGGAGACCAATCGTCCCCGTAGCTCAGCGGACAGAGCAGGCGCCTTCTAAGCGCAAGGTCGCAGGTTCGAATCCTGCCGGGGACGCCAACGACGACGGACGCCGTCAGTTCGGCTGGATGACCGGAAGCCTTCGGGCGGAGGAATCGGGGGATCGCCCCGCGACTCCCGGTTGCAACTCGCCGACGAGCGTTCGGAAGCGGTCGTGTGCCTCGGGGCGGATGCGGTAGTAGATCCAGCTGCCCCGACGCTCGGACGTGAGCCAACCCGACTCGCGCAGGACCTTGAGGTGGTGCGACACGGTGGGCTGCCCGACGTTGCAGCAGTCGCTGAAGTCGCAGGCGCAGACCGCGCCCGACGCCGCGAGCTGCCGGAGGATCGCGAGGCGGGTCGGGTCCGCCGCCCCCTGGAGCAGCAGCACGTCGGGATCGGTCTGGCGCTTCATCCCGTGAAACGTATTGACACGTCTCAATATCGTCAAGTATCAATACGCGACCCTGCCACGAACCACAGCGGAACGGAGACCGAGATGACCGTCGCGCCCGAGAGCATCGAAGACGTCCACGAGCTCGTCCGTGGCCACTACGCGGAGGCCGCGACGCGTGCCGCGTCCGGGGGCGGCTGCTGCTCGGGTGACGACTGCTGTGGCTCGTCCACGAGCTGCTGCGGGGACGCACCGAACGCGATCGCGCTCTACCCGGACGCGGACCTCGCCAGCCTCCCCGACGCGGCGGTCCTCGCGTCGCTCGGCTGTGGCAACCCGATCGCCGTCGCGGAGCTGCGGCAGGGCGAGCGCGTCCTCGACCTCGGCTCAGGCGGCGGCATCGACGTCCTCCTGTCCGCTGAGCGTGTCGGGCCGACCGGCCGCGCCTTCGGCCTGGACATGACCGACGAGATGCTCGCTCTCGGTCGTGCGAATGCGACCGCGGCGGGCGCCTCGAACGTCGAGTTCCTCAAGGGCGAGATCGAGTCGATCCCCCTGCCCTCGGAGTCGATCGACGTCGTCATCAGCAACTGCGTCGTGAACCTCGCCGTCGACAAGCAGGCCGTCTTTCGGGAGATCGCCCGGGTCCTTCGCCCGGGTGGCCGACTCGGGATTGCCGACATCGTCGCCCAGGACCGGCTGAGCGCCGCGGAGCGGGCCGAGCGCGGCTCCTACGTCGGCTGCATCGCCGGCGCGCTGTCGTCATCGGAGGTCGAGTTGGGGCTCAGGGAGGCCGGTCTCGTCGACGTCACGATCACCGCGACGCACGCCGTCGCGGACGGGATCGACAGCGCGATCGTCCGGGCTTCCAAGCCCGGGCCAGCGGGCGTGCAGCCCGCCTGAGGTGTCGCTTCGGTGACGTCCGCGCCGTCAACGATCCGCTTGCCGGGCCGCCCGCAAACCGCCACAGTCTGCGGGACCAGGTCGATGAGGAGGCCGGACACCATGGCGAAGAAGCGCGTCGAGCCGATCGAGGAGCAGCCCGTCCTCGACGAGGACACCGAGGGCCAGTCGCTTTCGCTCGTCCTGGGGCTCGATGCCCTGGCCGGTCGCAAGCAGCGGGATCAGCGGGCCCGTCGCGACGACGAGCGCGAGCTGCCGCCGCTGACGAAGAGGTTCCCCCGGATGGCTGGGGGCCACCGGGGCTGATCGCTTCCGGCGGTGCCGCGGTTCAGCCCGGACCGTCGACCAGGAACCGGTAGCCGAGCCCGCGCTCGGTTCGGATGTAGCGGGGGCGCTCCGGGTTGTCTCCGAGCTTCTCGCGCAGGCGCCGGATGTAGATCCGGATGTAGTCGACCTCGTTGATGTACTCGCGACCCCAGACCTTGGCGAGCAACGTGCCGTGCTGGAGGATCTGGCCCGCGTTGCGCACGAGGTGGTAAAGGAGCTTGTACTCGGTCGGCGTCAGCTCGATGCGCTTCCCGCCGAGTCGCGCCTCCTGGCGTGCAAAGTCGACCTCGAGATCGCCCGACCGGAACGACGGCGCGCGGTTCGCCGGCGCGGGCATGTCGAGCCGGCGCAGGACCGCCTTCACCCGCGCCATGAGCTCCAGGTGGTTGAACGGCTTCGTCACGTAGTCGTCCGCGCCGAGCTCGAGGCCCTTGACCTTGTCCATCGCGTCGTCGCGCGCAGTCAGCATGACCACCGGGACGTCGGAGAAGGCGCGGATCTGGCGCAGGACCTCGAACCCGTCCATGTCGGGCAGTCCGATGTCGAGGACGACGATGTCGGGGCGCTCGCGCTCGATCGAATCGAGCGCCTCCTCGCCGTTCGCCGCACCCACGACGTCGACCTCGCGCCACTGGAGCATGAACCCGAGCCGGACGGACTCGACGACGTCGGGCTCGTCGTCGACGACGAGGATCTTCATTCCTCGAATCCACCTTTCGGTCCGGCGGCGGGCACCACGATCGTGAACGTGCTGCCGCGGCCCGGCTCGCTTTCGACGTCGATTCGACCGTCGTGCGCCTGGACGATCGCAAGCGTGATGGGGAGACCGAGCCCGACGCCGGGCGCCACGTCGGAGCGGCCGAGCTGGACGACGAAGAACCGCTCGAACAGGCGAGCGCGGTCGTGCGGTTTGATGCCACGGCCCTCGTCGGCGACCGTCCAGCTCACGCTGTCGTCCGTCGACGCCACCGTCACCTGGATCGGAGCGCCATTGGGCGAGTACTTCTCGGCGTTCGACAGGAGGTTGACCAGCGCCTGCTCCAGGCGCCGGTAATCGCCGAACATCCAGACTGGGTCCGACGGGGCGTCCAGCTCGATCCGCTGTTCGCGGCTCTCCGCGAGCGGCGCGATCGACGAGATGGCCGTTCGCGCGAGCTCGATCGCGTCGAACCGGCGCAGCTGGAGCTGGACGCGACCCACCCGGAAGCGGGCGAGCTCGAGGATGTCCTCGACGACCCGCTGCATCCGGCTCGCGTTGCGATCGACGGCCTCGAGGAGCGAGCGTCGCTGATCGGCGGTCGGCTCGACGGTCGGGTCGACGAGCAGTCCGATGCTGGTTCGGACGGCCGTCAACGGCGTCCGCAGCTCATGGGCGATCGTGGAGATGAGGTCGCTGCGCATCTGCTCGAGCTCCGCGAGCAGGTCGGCTCGATCCTCGCGGCCGACGAACGAGGCGCGGAGGAGTCGTTCGCCCAGCGGCGTCGAGAAGTAGTGCCGGCGGCCGTCGGTGACCTCGACGACGCGCGTCAGGCCGAGGTCGCAAAGCTCGTCGAGGAGGACCGTGGCGGTCGTCTCGTCGATCGTCGCGCCCACGCCGGCGAACTGCGCGACGAGCTCGGTGGAAGTGACACCACGCCCGACGAATCCGAGCGTGGCGACCGCGAGCGGCGTGGGTTCCGAGGCTGCCGGCATCCGCCAGCGACGATACGCCTCGTCGATCCAGGCGGCGGCGTCAGCCGGCCGCGCGGGAGCCGTCACCTCGACCGTTGACGGGCGGGGCGCGTCGCGGCCACGTCGACCGGATGGGCGTCGCCGGAGTCGTACGAGCAGATGCAGGGCCCGCCGATCGCGCAGCCGGCGCAGCAGAACGAGCGACCGCCGCGGACCGTCGCCTGGCCCACGATCTCGATCTCGCAGGTCGCACAGACGACCGGACCCGTGGTATTCGATTGGCTCATTCGTTCCTCGCGCGTTGGTACCGGACCCTCACGACCTTCATCGAGAGCGTCCGAGGCACGACATCGCCGTCGCCCGTTCACGCTATCGCCCTCGGCGCGTGCCGCTCGTGAACCACTGTGAACGTGCCGTGAACGTCGCGGAAGGGTTCGGCCTCTCGCGTGTCGCCTCGGTTCGGCGCGGGCGGTACGGCCGTTCACCGTGTGTTCACGAGGATTCGGCCGGTCGTTCAACCGAGCTCCCTAGGTTCGTGGGCAGCCGCCGCAACAGCGTCGATGTGACCCCCGGATGGGCCTGGCCGGTGTCGCGGCCAGAGGCACGCAGTCGCGAGGGAGACCCGGGATGGGCAAGCGAACGTTCGTCATCGTCGGAGCGAGCCTTGCCGGCGCTTCGGCTGCGGCCCAGCTCCGGGAGGACGGGTTCGACGGGCGAATCCTGCTCGTCGGCGAAGAGCCGGTGCCACCGTACGAGCGTCCGTCGCTCTCGAAGGAGTATCTCCGGGGCGATGGAACGCGGGCCGCGCTGGATGCGCAGGCAGCTTCGTTCTACGCCCGGAACGCGATCGAGCTGCGAACGTCGACGCGAGCCACGGCCGTCGATCCCGGCACGCAGGAGGTCGTCCTCGACGACGGTCACCGGCTGCGCTACGACCGGCTCCTGCTGACGACCGGATCAGCGCCGCGGCATCTGAACGTGCCCGGGAGCGACCTCGACGGCATCCACTACCTTCGCACGGTCGAGAATGCCGACGCGCTGCGCGCGGCGGTCGCGCGGGCCAGCCGCGTCGTCGTCGTCGGCGGTGGCTGGATCGGCGCGGAGGTTGCGGCATCGATCCGCCAGCTCGGCCTCCCGGTCTCCATGGTCGCGATCGAGAAGGTCCCGCTCCAGCGGGTTCTCGGAGAGGCTGTTGGCAGCCTCTTCGGTCGACTGCACGCCGGCCACGGTGTCGAGCTCGCGATGAACCACGTCGTTCGCGCGTTCCGAGGGACCTCGGCGGTGGAGGCGGTGGAGACGGATGACGGCAGCCGGATCGAGGGCGACCTCGTCGTCGTCGGGATCGGCGCGACGCCCCGAACGCGACTGGCCAAGGACGCCGGGCTCGACGTGGGCGACGGAATCCTCGTCGACGAGCACCTCGAGACGAGCGCCAGCGGGATCTTCGCGGCCGGTGACGTCGCAGGGGCGTGGCATCCGTTGCTGGCATCGCGCGTCCGCGTCGAGCACTGGGACAACGCGAAGCGGCAGGGGCGCGCAGCCGCCCGGAACATGCTCGGCATGCAGGAGCCGTATCGCCGCATCCCATACTTCTACTCGGACCAGTACGACCTCAGCATGGAGTACGCGGGCTACGCGCCGACGTTCGATCGGGTTGCATTCCGCGGCGATCCCGCGAGCGACGCCTTCGTCGCATTCTGGCTCGAGGACGGCCGGGTCGTCGCGGGCATGAACGCCAACGTCCCGAACGTGAACGAGAGCATCGCGGCCCTGGTGGCTTCGCGCGAGCGGGTCGCCGTCGAGCGGCTGATCGATCCCGACGTCGCGCTCGGCGATCTCGGTTCGCTCACGCTTTCGGCCGATTTCACGGCGCCCAGCCTCGAACCGGACGCCGCGAACGCGTCGCCGGTGACAGCGCATGTCTGAGTCGTCGCCGGACGAGTCGAGCTGGACCCCGCAGGATCCCGCGGTCCTGCGGGATCAGCGCGCGGCGTACGACGAGATGCGGGCGCAGTGCCCGGTCGCGCACAGCGACGCCCTGGGCTGGTCCGTCTTCCGTCACGACGACGTGACGGCGATCGCTGGGGATCCGCGCACGTTCAGCAGCGCGACCCGGCATCTGGCGATCCCGAACGGCATGGATTCACCGGACCACACCGTCTACCGGCAAGCCCTCGAGTCGCACTTCCTGCCCGACCGCCTGGTCGCGTTCGAGCCAACCAGCCGGCGGATTGCGCGCGACCTGCTCGCGGGGTTGGCCGGGCGTTCCGAGGCCGAGGCAATCGACGGGTTCGTGGATCCCTTCGCGCATCAGGCGCTGTGCGCCTTCATGGGCTGGCCGGTCGAGGACTGGAACCGGATCAGCGGCTGGACGCACGGCAACCAGGAAGCCGCGTTCCGGCGTGACCGGGAGGCCGGCGCACGGCTCGCGGCCGAGTTCGCGGGCTACGTGACGGCGATTCTCGAGTCCCGCCGCCGCGATGCCTCCGCAAGCGATCTCATGGCCGCGCTCGTGCGCACGAGGGTCCACGACCAGCCGCTCACGAACGACCAGATCGTGGGCCTGCTGCGGACCTGGACGGCCGGCCACGGGACCGTCGCTTCCGGGCTCGGGATCGTCATCCACCAGCTGTCGAAGGATCAGGACCTCCAGGCGAACCTCCGCGCGGAGCCCGGCATGCTCGACGCCGCGATCCGCGAGATCCTCCGCGCCGACGGCCCGCTCGTGGCCAACAACCGCCGACCGACGCGCGACGTCACGATCCGCGGCCGGTCGATCGCTGCCGGAGAGCCGATCTCCATGATGTGGATCGCCGCGAACCGCGACCCGGCGGCATTCGACGATCCGGATCGCGTCGTCGTCGATCGCGACCCATCGAGCAACTTCCTGTTCGGCACCGGGATCCACCGCTGCCTGGGTGAATCGCTCGCGGTCCTCGACATGAAGATCGGGTTGGCCGAGCTGCTCCGCGGCACCGCCGCTTTCGGGCTCGCACCGTCGAGCAAACCGGTCAGACACGTCTACCCGAGCAACGGGTTCAGCGAGCTGCCACTCCTGATCCGGCCGGCCGGATCGACGGGCCGCGGAGCGAGTGGCCGCACGTCGTCATGATCGCGCTCGGGAAGTGCACGACGCTGGGCTGAGGCACTCGCCGCTGAGCGGGGCTCACTGTTGGTACCGCTCGACGATCTCTGCCGGGCGGATCGCGGCGCCGTCGGGATCGAGCCCGGCGGATCGACGAGCTTCGCGCTGGTGGAGCAGGTCGTAACACTGGTCGAGCTCCACCTTGATCGTCTCCAGCCGATCCCGCTGTGAGCCGTCGAGCCCCTCGGCGTGAGCGGCCCGCTCCCAGAGCTCTTCCTCCTCGGTCGCGAGCGCATTGATTCGCTCGAACATTGGGCTGTCGTTCATCGCATGCTCCTCGTACCCGGTTCGGGCCCGTCTCGCGGGTGAAGTGCGCGGCACGCTCCTCGCCGTCGATCTGGATCACTTCGCAGCTGAGGATGGCATCGGTCGGCGTGACCGTACAGCCAAGGGGCTACCGGTCGCGTCCGCGGACTGCGTGGACCGCCGGGCGGTCACCTCTTCGCGTTCGACCACGCTGCCTGTTATGCCGGTGTAATGCCCGCACCGGGAACTCGAAAGCCGCCATGAGATTCGCCGTCGAGGCTGAGCCCGAGGCGAACGAGACGGACGGTCGCCCGGTCCGGCACCCCACCCGATCGCCGTCCCGACGCCCGCGATGACACCCGCACGGCCCAAGCGGTCGGGAGGTTCGCGATGCGCAGATCGATAGCCCAGGTCATCCTCTCGCTCGCTGTGCTCGGCGGACCGATGTCCCTCGGCGTCGCGACACCAGTCGCCTACGCCGGCCATCCGGTCCCGTCCCATCGATCCCATGCCCTGGGACCGAGCCCGATCGGACGCCAGGTCCCGATCGGCATCAAGGAGGTCGCGACCGGGCTCGTGTCACCGGTGGAGCTCGTGCAGGCACCGGGCAGGAAGGGCCTCCGCTTCGTCATCGACCAGGTCGGAAAGATCTGGGCCCTTGACCGCGCCGGGCATCTGATGGACCGTCCGTTCCTCGACATCAGCGACAAGATCACGCCGCTCACAGCCGGCTACGACGAGCGCGGCTTGTTGGGGCTCGCGTTCCACCCCGACTTCGCCGAGAACGGACGCTTCTTCGTCTTCTACAACGCACCACTGCGCGCCGGCGGTCCTGCCGGGTTCGACAACACCGTGACGATTGCGGAGTACCACGCGCGGGGCGGCAAGGAGCCTCGCGCAGACCCGGCGTCGGAGCGGATCGTCCTCCAGGTCGACCACCCGCAGGTCAACCATAACGGCGGCACGCTCGCCTTTGGCCCGGACGGCTATCTGTACATCTCGATCGGCGACGGCGGCGGCGCCAACGACGATCAGCTCGGCCACGTCGATGACTGGTACGCGCGCAACGCGGGCGGCAACGGCCAGGACATCACCCACAACCTCCTCGGCAACATCCTCCGCATCGACGTCGACCACGGCTCGCCGTACGGGATCCCGGCCGACAACCCCTTCGTCGGTCGCGACGGGCTCGACGAGATCTACGCCTACGGCTTCCGCAATCCGTACCGGTTCTCGTTCGACATGGGTGGTCGCCACGCCCTCCTGTCGATGGACGCCGGGCAGGAGCTGTGGGAGGAAGTGAGTGACGTCGTGAAGGGCGGCAACTATGGATGGAACGTGAAGGAGGGCACGCACTGCTTCGATACCGACAATCCGAACGAGTCGCTCGCACGCTGTCCGAACCGGGACCCAACGACCGGCGAACGATTGCGTGACCCGGTGATCGAGTTCGCCAACGCCGGGCAGACCGGCGGCCTCGCATACACCGTCGTCGGAGGAAACGTCTATCGCGGCTCGGCGATGCCGGAATTCGCCGGACGGTACATCTACGGCGGCGCGACTGCGTCACTCATCGCCCCGGAGGGCCGGCTGTTCGTGTCGACGCCACGCGAGCACGGCCTGTGGACGCTCCAGGAATTGCTCATCAACGGCACCGACCGGCTCACCTACGTGGTCAAGGGCTTTGGCCAGGACCGCAAGGGCGAGGTCTACGTCATGGCATCGAAGAACCTGGGCCCGGACGGCACGACGGGGACCATCTTCAAGTTCGTCCCCCCGAAGGGGTCGTAGCCTCGGCGCCTGGTGGCCGAGCCGCCGTGGCTCGGCCACCATCCCGCGCCGGGCGGCGCGACATCCTCGGCAATCGACGACAACGTTGAGCACCCGGGGCGACGCGCCGGGTGCTCAACCCTGCGTCCGATGCCACGAGGGCGGGCAGACAGCCCGGCCGCGACTGTCCGCGATCCAAGCCTGGCAACGTCTGTGCCCGGCGTTGATGGCTTCCAAGGGGGACGGCCGAGGCGGCCGCTGAAATTCACGCGCTGTTCACTCTCATTCCGGTCTTGCGACCGGCCGCGCTCTTACGGTCCTCCACATCAACGGCGTGAGGCCGTGACGGCAACGGTTGCAACCCAGCAGGAGCACACAGATGCTGATTCGGATCGGCAAGGCGAGCGAGGTGGCCGATGGGCAGATGCACGTGTTCGACGTCGCAGGGACGAAGGTCAACGTCGCGAACGCGAGCGGCCACCTGTACGCCTTCGATGACACCTGTACGCACATGGGCTGTTCGCTCGCGCGCGGTGAGCTCGACGGAACCGTTGTCACCTGCGCCTGCCACGGCAGCCGTTTCGATGTGACGTCCGGTGCCGTCCTTCGCGGACCGGCGCAGCGCCCTGTTCGATCGCGGCCCTTGCAGATCGATGGTGAGGAGTTGCTCGCCGAGGCGTGAGGCTCACCGGTTACGCACGGCGTGTCGTCGTGAGGCGGACGCCACGAATGGATGGAACAAACGATGAAGATCTTTCTGGACACCGCCGCGATCGATGAGATCCGCACCGCCGCCCGGTGGGGCGTGCTGGACGGCGTCACCACCAACCCGTCCCTGTTCGCCAGGGTGGGTGGCAGCTACGACGACGTGCTGACCGAGATCTGCACGATGACGCCGGGGCCCGTCAGTGCAGAGGTCGTCGCGCCCGACGTCGAAGGGATGCTCCGCGAAGGCCGTCATTTCGCGAAGTTGGCGTCGAACATCTTCGTCAAGGTCCCGATGAGCGAGGACGGTCTCGAGGCGATCGCGCGTTTCGCTGAGGAAGGGATCAGGACGAACTGCACGTTGATCTTCAGCGCGAACCAGGGCCTCCTCGCGGCGAAGGCGGGTGCGTCGCTGCTGTCCCCATTCGTCGGTCGTCTCGACGACATCAACCAGGACGGCATGGAGGTCGTGCGCGAGCTGGTGACGATGGTCGAGACGTACGACCTCGACACCGAGGTCCTCACCGCGTCAGTGCGCAGTCCGCGCCACGTCACCGAGGCGGCCCTCGCCGGTTCCCACATCGCGACGGTGCCGCTAAAGGTGCTCACGCAGATGATCCATCATCCGCTGACCGACAAGGGCATCGTTCAGTTCCGCAAGGACTGGGAAGCGGCGCAGGTCGCGCACGCGACGCCGGAGCCGGCTCATGCCTAGCCTCCACGACGAGGCGGAGGCGGCCGTCGGGCCCCGGCTCTCGCAGCTCGTGACGACCGACGCCGTTCGGGTCGGAGCGAGCGCAGCGGACTGGCGGGCCGCCGTCCGAGTCGCCGGTGACGCGCTCGTCGCGAGCGGGGCCACGACACCGGCCTACACCGACGAGATGATCGCGACCGTCGAGCAGCTCGGCCCGTACATCGTGATCGCGCCCGGCATCGCGCTCGCCCATTCGCGCCCGTCGCCGGCCGTCGTGCGCGCCGGGATCAGCCTCGTGACGCTGTCCCGACCCGTCGAGTTCGGCCACCCACGGAACGATCCCGTCCATCTCGTGGTCGGCCTCGCAGCGGTCGACGAGGAGGCGCATGTGATGGCCCTCTCGACGCTCGCCGAGTTTCTCGCCGACGCCGGCAGGCGCCAGGCATTGATCGCTGCCCTCGATCCCGCGGACGTCGTCCGACTCGTTCGGGCATTTGAGCGGGGCCAGGCGGACGAGGCGCGTCCGCCGGCGAGGGACGGAAAGGAGTCGGTGGAGCGGACGTGAAGATTCTTGCCGTTTGCGGCATGGGCCTGGGGACCAGCCTGATCCTCCGAATGAACGCCGAGAAGGCCCTCAAGCAGCTCGGCGTGGAGGCCGACGTCGAGGTCTCCGACATGGGCTCCGCTCGTGCCCTCGCCTCGACCGCGGACCTTGTCCTCACGTCCGAGGAGCTCGCCGAGCAGCTCGGACCGGTGAAGCCGAAGGTCATCACGATCTCGAACTTCATCGACCTCGACGAGATGATCACGAAGCTCAAGGCCGCCTTCGGCTGAGCCCGGCCGGATCGAATCCGCCATGCCGGCGGTCAGGGCCGCCGTCGATGCGGCCGAAACAGAAAGTGGTGCGTTGTGGATCAACTGAGTTACGTCGTCAACTGGATCGCCAAGGACATCTTCGGCATCCCGGCATACCTCGTCGGGCTGATGACCCTGATCGCGCTGATCGCATCCCGAAAGGGAGCAGGGGACGTCGTCGGCGGCGCGCTGAAGGCGACACTTGGCTTCATCATCCTGGGCATCGGCGCGAACGCCGTCATCGGGGCTCTCACGCCGCTCGGTGCGCTGATCACGGGCACGTTCGGCGTCGCTGGCGTCGTGCCGACCAACGAAGCGATCACCGCCATTGTGAATGACATCCCGGACGTTGCGCAGAACATTGCCTTCGCGATGTTCATCGGCGTCATCGGTTCGCTGATCATCGCCCGTCTGACGCCGCTGCGATATGTGTTCCTGACGGGCCACCACATGTTGTTCATGGCGACGGTCCTGACCGTCGTCCTGTACAACGCTCACGTCGAGCCCGTCGTGCAGATCCTCGTCGCCGCCTTCGGGCTGGCCACGATGATGGTCATCATGCCGGCCTTCACCATGCCGTGGATGAAGAAGGTCACCGGCAACGAGCCCGTCGCGATGGGCCACTTCGGGTCGTTCGGCTACATCGCCGCCGGCGTGACCGGCCAGCTCGTCGGTCGCGGCTCGAAGAGCACCGAGGAGATGCAGTTCCCGCAGGGCCTCCGCTTCCTGCGCGACCCGATGGTCGGCACGGCGGTCGCCATGATCATCATCTACCTGCTCCTGACGAGCATCTTCTCGCTGCGCATCGGCGAGGATGCCGCCCTCAAGGCGGTGACCGATGCCGGCTTCGTCGGCGCGGCCGGCGCCGCGGGCGGGTTCCTCGGCTTCATGAGCACGATGTTCAACCAGGCCCTCATCTTCGGTGGTGGCGTGGCGGTCATCCTGCTCGGCGTTCGGACGATCCTCGGTGAGATCGTGCCGGCCTTCGCCGGCATCGCCGAACGCGTGATCCCGGGCGCCGTCCCGGCCCTCGACTGCCCGATCTCCTTCCCGTATGCGCCGAACGCCGTCCTCGTCGGCTTCCTCGCCAGCGTGGCGGGCGGTCTCGTGGGCTTCGGCGTCCTGTGGGCGGGGCTCGGCGCGGCCCTCGTCGTCCCGCTGATCCTGCCGGGGATGATCCCGCACTTCTTCACCGGGGGCACCGCCGGGGTGTTCGGCAACGCCACCGGCGGACGGCGCGGCGCCGTTGCCGGGGGCTTCGTGAACGGGTTGATCATCACCCTGTTCGCGGCGTTCCTCATCCCGGTCATGGGCGCGATCGGGTTCCAGGGCACGACCTTCGGCGACGCCGACTTCCAGTGGTTCGGCTTCATCGTCGGCAACATCGCGCGCATCGAGGGCAACGTCGCTGCGCTCGGCATCGTT
>DASSHA010000003.1:0-3318 GCA_035693145.1 Candidatus Limnocylindrales bacterium | reverse complement strand
AGCTCCGCCCGAAGCCGCCCGAGGACGTCGATCGTGACGCTCGCGCGGTCGGCGACGATGAGAACGAGGTCGCCGGCGCTCGCACCGGACCGGGCGACCAGCCGCGCCGCCCGGTCGTCGCCGAGGAACTTGACGATCGGCGACGCGACGGAACCGTCCTCGCCGACGGACAGGTGCGCGAGCCCTTTCGCCCCGAACCGGCGCGCCCGCTCGACGAGCTCGTCGATCTCACGACGACTCGCCCCACCGAGGCCGGTCGCCACGATCGCCTTGACCCGGCCGCCGCCCCCCAGCGCGTCGTCGAACACCCGGAAGCCCGAAGCGGGCGCCCCGGCCGCGTCCACGAGCTCCGGCCCGAGGTCGACGAGCTCCATCGCGAACCGCGTGTCGGGCTTGTCGGAGCCGAACCGCTCCATCGCCTGGTCGTAGGTAAAGCGCGGGAACGGAACGTCCTGGATCGGACGATCGGGCAGGATGCCGCGGCTCACGTCGATCGCCATCGACTCGACGAAGGCCATGACCGTCCGCTCGTCGACAAAGCTCATCTCGAGGTCGAGCTGGGTGAACTCGGGCTGTCGGTCGCCGCGGAGGTCCTCGTCGCGCAGGCAGCGCGCGATCTGGAAGTAGCGGTCGACGCCGGCGACCATGAGGATCTGCTTGAGCTGCTGAGGGCTCTGCGGGAGCGCGTAGACGGTCCCGGGCTGGAGCCGTGACGGGACGATGAAGTCACGCGCGCCCTCGGGCGTCGACTTGATGAGCAGCGGCGTCTCGATCTCGACGAACCCGTTGGCGTGGTGGACGTCGCGAATCGCCTGGACGAGGGCACTTCGGAGGAGCAGCCGCCGGAGCATCGGCTCGCGCCGGATGTCGAGGTAGCGATACGTGAGCCGGAGGCTCTCGTCGACCGACGCGTCGGGCTCGTTCACGTAGAACGGCGGGGTCTTCGACTCGTTCAGGACCTCGACCGAATCCGCCCGCAGCTCCACCTCGCCGGTCGCCATCCGCGGGTTCTCGGTCCCCGGCAGGCGCCGGGCCACCGTGCCCGCGACACTCACGACGAACTCGTTCCTGACCCGCGAGGCCGCCGCGTGGGCGTCGGGCGCCACGGTCCGGTCCACGACGACCTGGGTGATGCCGTGGCGGTCCCGGAGGTCGAGGAAGATGAGCTGGCCGTGGTCGCGCCGTCGGTTCACCCAGCCCGACAGCCGCGCGGGCGTGCCCTCGTCGGAGGCCCGCAGCGCTCCGCACGTGTGCGTCCTGTACGGCGTGGCGAGTGCCGTCGAGGCAGGTCCCCCAGGTCCACCCGCCGGCGACGCGTCGAGATCACGGTCGGACGGAGGGGTCTCGGTCATCGCCCGTATCGTACCGAGAGGTGCGTCGGCGACCTGTGCGGCTACCGCTTTCGGGCGAGCGTCATCCCGTCCCCGATCGGAACGACGGCGATCGTAACCCGCTCGTCGCGCGCGATCTGCTCGTTCATGGCTCGAACAGCCTCGACGCCGGGCTCGGTCTCGCTGTCGTCGGCGACCCGACCGTGCATGAAGACGTTGTCGATCGCGACGAGACCGCCCGGCCGGAGGAGCTCGACGACGGCCTCGTAGTAGTCCGGGTATTCGTGCTTCGCCGCGTCGACGAAGGCGAAGTCGAACGTGCCGGCCAGGCCCTCGCGAACCAGCGCCTCGAGCGATTCGAGCGCGGGGCCGAGGCGGAGCTCGACGCGGTCTGCGACGCCCGCCGCCTCCCACGTCCGACGTGCGACGGCCGTCCACTCCGCGGAGACGTCGAGGCAGGTCAGCCGGCCGTCCGGCGGGAGCGCGAGCGCGACCGCGGTCGACGAGTAGCCGGTGAACGTCCCGATCTCGAGGCAGCGCCGCGCCCCGGTCAGCTCGACGAGCATGGCGAGGAGCATTCCCTGCTCTGGCGCGATCTGCATCCCGTGCTCGGGCAGCGACGCTGTCTCGGCACGCAGCCGCTCGAGAACCGGCGGCTCGCGGACGCCGATCCGGAGGAGGTACGCCTCGAGCTCGTCGGACAGGCCATGGGTGACGTTCGCCATCGATCTCCTCCGGTCAGCCGTGCCGGTGCGACTGGCGGGCTCGCGACAGGTCGCGGGCCACGTCTGCGACCGCAACCGTCCGCTGCGTTCCGGCCTGCAGATCGCGCAGGCCGACCTCGCCGCTCGCGAGCTCGTCGCCGAGGATGACCGCGAAGTGCGCACCCTCGCGGACCGCGGACTCGAGCTGCCGACCCAGCTTGCGCTCCGCGAGCTCGGCTCGGACCGCGAGCCCCGCTGCACGGAGGTCGGTCGCGAGGCGCAGCCGTTCGGCCGTCCCCGCCGGGTCCGCACCGACGACGACGGCAAGCGGTGACTCGGCGGCATCGTCGCCGGACCCGGCCCCGGCTCCGGCGTCCGCCGACTGCGTCCCGCCGTCACGCGCCGCGTCGTCGAGCGCGATGAGCGTCCGGTCGAGCCCGAGGGCGAAGCCGATTCCCGGCGTGGGCCGACCGCCGAGCAGCTCGACCAGGCCGTCGTATCGACCGCCGCCGCCCAGCGCCTGCTGTTGCCCCTCGGCGCCACGGCGGTAGTACTCGAACGCCGTCCGGGTGTAGTAGTCGAGGCCGCGTACGAGGCGCGGCTCGACCCGGTAGGCGAGCCCGAGGGCGTCGAGGTGCGCCCGGAGCCCCGCGAAGTGCGTCGCACACGCCGAACACAGGCAGTCGGTCATCGCCGGCGCCGTCGCCTGGAGCGCGGCGATCGACGGATCCTTCGAATCGAGCAGCCGGAGTGGGTTCGTGTCGAGCCGCCGGCGCTCCGTCTCGGGCAGCACCGCAACGTGCGGCGCGAAATGGGCGCGCAGGGCCTCGACGTACGCGGGCCGGCAGGCCGCGTCGCCGATCGAGTTCACCAGGATCTCGACGTCGTCAAGCCCGGCCTCGCGGTAGAACCTCGCACCGAGCTCGACGAGCTCCGCGTCGACGCCCGGCCCGGCGTCGCCGATCGCCTCCACGTCCCACTGCCAGAACTCGCGGTAGCGCCCCGCCTGTGGACGGTCGTAGCGGAACATCGGCCCGAGGAGCGCGAGCCTGACGGGCTGCGGCCATGTCTGCATTCCGTGCTGCACGTAGGCGCGCGCGATGCCCGCGGTCGCCTCCGGCCGGAGCGCCCAGGACTCCGACTCGTCCGAGCGCGGGGCGAGCCGGAAGAGCTCCTTCTCGACGACGTCGGTCGCCTCCCCCACCCCGCGCTCGAAGACAGCCGACTGCTCGAACAGCGGCGTCTCGATCTCGGGGTAGCCGTACCGCCGCGCGAGATCGCGG
>DASSHA010000002.1:0-57897 GCA_035693145.1 Candidatus Limnocylindrales bacterium | reverse complement strand
CACGGGGCGCGCATCGTGGAGCAGCGCGTAGACCCGTAGCGGGCCGTCCGACGTGACGAGATCGAGATCGGGCATCCGGCGCCCGAGCAGCGGGTGCCCCTCGCCGAGATCGTAGTGAACGTCCAGGCCGGACATCCTCGCGGCGAAGCGCCTGCGCGGCTCATCCATGGTCAGCAGCTCGGAGACGACGTCGCGGGCCGCCTCGCTGCGATCGTCGGGACGCATGAGCGCGACCTGCGCCATCGAGTCGCGCAGCACACGGGCGGCGACGGGCTGGCGTTCGGCATGGTAGGTGTCGAGGAGGCTTTCGGGCGACGTTCCCTTGACCACCTGGGCCAGCTTCCAGCCGAGGTTGACCGCGTCCTGCACACCCGTGTTGAGGCCCTGTCCGCCGACCGGCGAATGGACGTGTGCAGCGTCGCCCGCCAGCAGGACCCGGCCCGAGCGATAGGTCGCGGCCTGCCGCGTCATGTCCGTGAACCGGGTGATCCAGGTCGGGTCATGGATCCCGTAGTCCGTCCCGTAGACGGCGATCAGTCTCTCGCTGACATCGAGCAGCATGGGCTCGCCCGTTCCGATCTGCGGCTCGGTGAGCATCACACCCACCGTCCCGCCCGTCCCGTAGACGACCTCGCCGTCCGTGACCTCGTACTCCACCTTGCCCAGGGCGTTCGTGCCGGAGGGAGTGCGACGGATGCCCAGCTCGGGCTCCTCGGTCATCTCGGCCTCGGCGAGGAGGGCGCTCGTCGTGGGATCCCAACCGCGAAATTCGATGCCCGCCAGCTTTCGGACGAGACTCCGACCGCCGTCGCAGCCGACGAGGTATGCCGCCCTCAGGTGCTCGCCGTCGGCCAGCGCGACGTCGACGCCCGTGTCGTCCTGGGCGAAGCCGGTGACCTCGCGTCCGCGATGGAAGGTCACCGGCAGCTCGCCAACCCACCCGGCGAGGATGCGTTCGATGTGGTTCTGCCACAGCCCGAGCCCGTAGGGATGTCGCGTGGGAGCGTCGCTGATGTCCAGCCTGGTCCCGGCAAATCCGGCGACCTGAGCCTTCTTCCCTTCGGCAAGGAACCGCTCGGCAATTCCGCGCTGGTCGAGCACCTCGACGGTCCGGGCGTGGAGTCCGCCGGCACGCGATCCGGGAAGGTGCTGACTGGCCCGCCGCTCGACGATGGCGACATCGACCTTCGCCAGCGCGAGCTCGGCCGCCAACATCAGCCCCGTCGGGCCGCCGCCGGCGATCACGACCGCGTGTTCGGTCATCGCAACTCCTCATCCACGGTGGACGCGCGTGCAGGTGCCCTGGGTCGCGGTCTTCCCCCGCGCGACCCGCGGTTGGACGTTACCCGTCCGCTTCGGAGCACGCGGAGCGGTCGGTCTGCCGGTCGCGCCCGCGCGGAGCTTCTTCGTCGTCCTTCGTGGCGCATCTAGACTCGAGGTTCACGTCCACGGCTCGGAGGTCCAGCGGCCGATGCTCTTCCACATCAAGCAGGTCCACGCCCCACAGGACTGCCCGTACGGAAAGGGCGGGTCGAGGTCGCTCGTCGATCGCGGCGCCGCAGGCATCACCGTCCACGGTTCCTGGCTCGCGTTTCCGCAGCACACCGTGTTCTACGTCGTCGAGACTGACAGCATCGACGGCCTGCAGGCCTTCCTCAAGCCCGGCACGAGCGTGACGACGACCGAGATCACCCCGGTCAGCGACCGTCCGGCTTCGTAGAGTCGCGTACCTCCCCCGCGACCGTGGATTGATGCACACGCGCACTCTCCCAGGACACCCTGCGGCGGCCCGATGCCATGCGCAGCATGACCGGGCGCGCGTGTCCGGTCGGACCGGGCTGTGTATGGCATCGCGGAACGAACCGCTCGTCGTCGGGCCACCGAGACCCCGCGCAAACCGGGCTGTGTATGGCATCGCGGAACGAACGGATGGTCGCGGATCGACCGAGCCCAGGCGAAAACACGGCGCGCGCCTCGCGTATATTGGAACTTGATCGTCGACAATGTCGAGGGTGCGAGGGGAGGGGAGCGGGCACACCGTGGCCGGCGCGGGGATCGAAAACCCGATCATCAACACGCCGTTCGCGGAGCCGGCGCGGCATTTCATGACGAGCGCCGCCGGCGACATCACCGGCGAGATCGAGTCTCGCCGCCGCCCGAGCGAGTTCTTCGTCCCCGTCGCGCGCCAGAAGAAGACCTCCGCCCAGCTGAGCATGGACGCGTTCGGCGGCCCGAAGCGCCAGCAGCCGAACGAGATCGTCAACGAGATCCGCCAGTCGGTGGATCGCTGGCGCCGCCAGGGCTATCCGCACGCGACGGGCGTCACCCGCGACCTCCTCGCGCACTGGCAGGACCCGGAGCGGCAGCGGCGGCTTTTCTTCTGCCAGATCGAGGCGGCCGAAACCGCGATCTATTTGGTCGTTCGAGGGCCGGCCCGGCAACTACGTCCCGGACTTCCTCGTCCGCCTCCGCGACGCCGCGTCGACGGGGAGTGCCGATCTCCTGACGCTCATCATCGAGGTCACCGGCGAGGCCCGAAAGGAGAAGCAGGCCAAGGTCGCCGCCACGCAGCACCTCTGGATCACGGCGGTCAACAACTGGGGCGGCGCCGGCCGCTGGGACTTCCTCGAGATCACCGACCCGTGGGACGCCGAGCACCTCATCCGCGAGGAGTTCCTCGAACCAGCACCGGAGCCCGTGCCGTGATGTCAGACGTGGATGACCTCCAAGCCCGCAACCTCGACGTAGTCGCGATCCTGGGTGACGACCGGCACGCGGAGGGCAAGCGCAGTCGCCGCGATCCACGAGTCGTTGACCGGCATGCGCACACCACGCTCGTCGAGAGCGACGCGAAGACGCGCCCATGCCTCGGCAACTCGCTCGTCCACAGGAACGGGATCGAGGGCGAGGGCGACGAGGAGGGTTCGCAGGCGTCGATCGCGAGTGTCGCTGTCGCGGGCGGCGAGGACGCCTGCTCGGAGCTCGCCGATCGTGATGAACGAAACCGCAAGCAGGTTCGGAATGGAATCGCGCCGAAGGTTCCGGCCGGACTCATCGGCGATGAAGACGCTCGTATCTGCGAGCGCGTCGCTCATCGAATCGGGATGTCGTCGGTCGTGTCGGGGGCGAGGCGTCTGAGCTCCTCGGTGAGCCCCGGATCGGCCTGGTTGCCCTCGAGGAGCGCCAGGAACTGGTCACGGGGCATGAAGCGTGGACGACGATCGACCGGGACGAGGCGCGCGACGGCGCGGCCGGCGACCGTGATCTCGATCGTCTCGCCGGCCTCGACCCGCTCGAGGAGCTGTCGGGTTTCGTTGCGTAGCGCCCGTGTGCCAACCTGGATCATCGCGCGCACCGTAGCACATGTGCGACGCTTGGGAAACACCTGGCAGGTCGCGGAGCCTGTCCAGTGAGGTTGACGGGCGCCAAGCTCGGGACTAACGTACGTACACAATCCGTACACGGGATCGATCGCGATGGCACTCGCCCGACCGGCACGCAAGGAAGATCGACTCGAGCTCCGTCTCGAACCCGAGAAGCGTCGGCTTCTCGACGAAGCCGCCGCCGCGAGCTCGATGAGCACGAGCGCGTTCGTACTCGCACACGCGACCGAGGCCGCCCAACAGGTGCTGGCCGACCGAACCACATTCATCCTGCCGAAGGAGCGTTGGGACGCCTTCGTGGAGCTGCTCGACCGCGAGGAGCAGCCGGTGACGGAGTTGGCCGCGTTCCTGGCCAGGCCGACCGTCTTCGAGCACGATTGACCGGCTTCGGCCGGCCCGAGCTTCTCAGCCCGGACCACGAGGTCGAAGCCTTCGATTGCGGCGCGGCGGCGCAGACGGAGTGGCTCCGGAAGTACGCGCTCCAAGCGCAGCGGGCGGACACATCCCGCGTCTACGTCAGCTGCTACGCCGCGACGCAGCGAGTCGCCGGGTATTACGCCCTGGCGGCGGGCTCGATCGGGACAGGCGACGCTCCTGACCGCGTGGCGCGCGGTGCAGCCCGGTACCCAATTCCGGTCATCCTGCTGACCCGCCTCGGCGTGGACCTCGACGCACAAGGGCACGGCCTCGGGCGCAGCCTCGTCCACGACGCCTTCCTGCAGACGGCCTCGATCGCCGAGCGGCTCGGCGTCCGCGCCCTGCTCATCCACGCCGAAACGCCGGAGGCCGCGACCTTTTACCGGCGCATCGACCCGGCCTTCCAGCCGTCACCGACGGACCCACTTCACCTCATCCTGCTGATAAAAGATCTCCGACTCGCGATTCGCGATGCCGCCGAGCCAGAAGGGTGAAGGCCATCGCCGTCGGCGTTGCCTGGACCATCCTCAGCTCCGCGCTGGTGCTGTTCGAGCCAGGCCAGCCGCCCGTCCTGCTTTCATCGACCTCGATGGTCAGCAGTGAGTTGCGTGACGTGGGCCAAGAGTGCCGAGTGTACGATCCTCTGCACGGCACGTGCAGAATCGTGAAGGAGTATCGTGGCGAACGAGCAGGGGAGGCGCATCAACGTCGTGCTCGACGAGGAGCACGCGGCGAAGCTCACCGAGCTGGCCGCCCGACTGTACGTCCAGCCGGGCACGGTCGCGCGATCGCTGCTGTCCGGCGCGATCGACGGGGTGGATGCAGAGGCAGCGACCATCACGGCACTCCTCGATGCCATCCCCGGTGCCTGGGAGCGAACGATGGAGGGGCTCGCGGACGCGAGGGCCGGCCGAGTCACTCCGCTTGATGAGCTCTGATCGCCGGTGGCGGTCAAGGTCGTCATCGCAGCCCGCGCCCTGGCGGACCTCACAGACCTCATCGAGAGCCGGGATCTGCCAGCGGACACCGGCAGGCGCGTTCGCACCAGTCTGGAGCAACTCGAGACGTTCCCGCTCCTTGGGAAGCGGCTCACGGGGCGATGGCGACCGTTCCGAATGCTGCTTGGGACCTGGCCCTGGATGCTGCTGATCTACCTCTACGCCGAGGAGACCGGGACTGTCACAGTCGTCGCCATCCACGACGCGCGGTCCGTTTCGTCGGCGACATCGGAGGGCTGATCGGCCGAGTATCAGCAGTTGCGTCTCACGCGATGGCGCAGCGGCCTCCCGTCACCGGCCGACCCCCTCCGCCAGCGTGGTTTCGTCCTCCGGGCGTGAGCTATCGTCCGACGACGAGCCATCGAAAACGACCCGTCGCCACCCGCCCGGCCGTCGTCAGCGAGATCGAGGTCGCGCGTATTCGGCGCTACTGTCGCGATCGCGTTCCTCCGCACGCGCGGGATCAGGTTCGCCTCGACGTCGAGGTCAGCGGGCGCCGCGTCACGATCGTCGAACGCCGGGCGCCGTGGAAGCCAGAGTTCGGGCCCGAATGGACGAGCCTCCCGATCGCTCAACTTCGGCGGCACGCCACCGACGGGAGCTGGATGCTCTTCTGGCGCGACCGCAACAACGTCTGGCACCGCGATCCGATGGAGCCGACGCCCCAGGTCGACCGACTCCTGGCCCAGATCACCGACGACCCGGCCAATCACTACTGGGGGTGACGCCCGATTCCGCTCACCGTTCCCGATCGTGCAACCCTAGGTGGGAGCCTGCCGTTAGGCGGCTCGCACGATCTGGAGAATCGAATTCTCGACCGCGTGGAGTTCCGGGTACAGGCGGTCGGGATCGTGTCCTTGAAAGCCCCACCTCGGACAGGATCGGTGCGGACACCTTCGAGCGAGCCGAGTACGTCTACGAGCTGCTCGACCACGAGCGGAACATCCGTCGCGCGTTCCACCCGCACGACGCCGAGGCGTTCATCCGGCGCTTCCAGGTCGTCGTCCACGAGCACTGCGAGCACCCGATCGGCTCATCGGTCTGCGATCACTACGAGGGTTCGCCGGTCAGGGACGCATTCGCCGGCGTCCGCCTGCTCGTCGACGCCTGGGCCGGCGAGACGCCCGACTGCTCGGCGCTCGTCTGCCTGACGTAGCCGCTGTCGTGGCCGGGAAGAGCGGTTAGGCTTCGAGCATGGCTCACGTGATCGATTACGTGGAACTGGCCGTGGACGACCTCGGGCAGGCGAAGGCCTTCTACGCCGCGGCGCTGGGCTGGACCTTCAACGACTACGGCTCCGACTACGCGGGGATCCAGGACCCCGGGAACCCCGGCCAGGAGTTCGGCGGATTGAACCCGATCACGCCGTCGTCCCGCGGCGACGGCGTCCTGGCGCTCGCGCGGACAGACGATGCCGAGGCATCGCTCGCGAGCGTCGTGGCTGCCGGAGGTCGCATCGTCGTTGAGCTGCACGAGTATCCCGGCGGCCGTCGGTTCACCTTCGCCGACCCGTGGGGAAACGTCCTCGGCGTCTACCAACCGCTCGAGTAGGCCCAGTCAGCGCCGGAGCTTGAACCGCAGGTGCAGGGCACGCCGGCCCTGGACCACCTGTGGGTCCTCCAGCATCAGGTGCCCACCGGCGAGCTTGCCGAAGTAGCTCTTGCCCTCGCCGAAGAGCACCGGCACGAGACTGACCGCGACCTCGTCCACGAGCCCGAGGTTCAGCGCCTGCTGGATGACGTTCGCGCTCGCGATCGTCACGTCCCGCTCGCCGGCGAGCTGCTTTGCCTTGGCGACCGCTTCGCCGACGCTGCCGACGAAGGTCGTCTTCGGCCACCGCTCGGCCGCGTCGGCGGGCGGATCGTGGGTGACCACGACGACCTTCGCTCCGATCGGGTGGGCGTCGTTCCAGCCGTTGGCGATGTCGAACAGCCGGCGACCCGCGACGAGCGCACCGGGCGCCTTCAGGAGATCCTCGAGGACCCCGGCGCTGGCGTCGTCCACGTTGAACTCGTCGAGCTCCTCGTTCGCGTGCTCGACGATGACGTCGCCTGCCCGGTACCAGTCGAACAGCTCGCCGACCTGGTCGTCGGCATCGGCAATGTAGCCGTCCAGCGACATCGTCAGGTGGGTGATCACCTTGCCCATTCGCTTGGCCTCCCGGGTTCCGGCTCGTCGTCACGCGGTCGGCCGGTTCGTGGTGCGGATCACGTCGGCGACCTCCGCGAGGTCGTTGCCGAGCTGGTGGTCGCGGCCGGGCAGGCGATGCAACTGCGCCTGCGCGATCGTGCGCGCGTAGAGGTCAGCATGCGTGGGCGGGGCCGTCTCGTCAGCGAGCCCGTGGAAGATGTGGACGGGCACGCCCGAGGGCAGGCGGGCACCCAGATCGCTCGGGAACCCGAATTCGTCCCCCGGCCAGCCGCCCTCGCCGACGAACGGAGCGGCGAGGAGGATGATCGCCCCGAGGTCCACGGGCGACGGCTGCTCCAGCAGCGTCTGGACGAGGATCGTCGCGCCGACCGAGTGGCCGACGACGATCGCACCGGGATCCAGACGGGCGAGCTCGTGCCGGATCGCCGGGCACCACGTCGCTGCGGTCGGGTCCTCGTCGCGGGGCATCCGTGGGTAGCGGACCTCGAACTCGCCTCCGAGCTCTTCGCGCAGGCTCGCCACGAGCTTGTCGTCCCAGTGATCGTGAACGCCCTCGCCGCCGCCCTGGATGAACAGAACAGTCCCTGCGCCGGCCATGGAGGCAGCAGTCCTGACTGTTACTCGTCGACCGACCCGAACCGTGCCCGGCCGTTCGGTCGGTAGGTCTGGATCGTCACGCCGGACGGCGTGGCCCGCGACGCGACGAGCTCGAGGTCGTGGGTCTGGCCGCGCTCGGGGAACAGCCGCAGGCCGTCGCCCACGACGACGGGGTAGATGAGCAGGTTGAGCTGGTCGACCAGGTCGCGCTCGAGGAGCCACTGGAGCAGCGCGCCGCTGCCCTGGAGGAGGAGGTCGCGCCCGGGCTTCGCCTTGAGCTCACGGATCGCCGCCTCGACGTCGCCGGAGAGGACGTGGGTGTTCTGCCAGGTCGGGTTCGTGAGCGTCGTGGAGGGCACGTACTTGGGCAGGACGTTGATGATGTGGCCGATCGGGTTGTCGTCGTGGTTCGGCCAGTACGGCTCCCAGATCTGCCAGGTCACGCGCCCGAGGAGCATCGCGTCGGCGGCCTCGTACGTGGACGTGATGAAGGCGCCGTCCTCCTCGCCGGCGTGCGAGGCCTGCCACCCGCCACGCTCGAACCCGCCCCGGCGGTCCTCGTCGGGGCCGCCCGGCGCCTGGTAGACGTTGTCGAGCGTCACGAAGACGATCGCGTTCAGCTTCACGGTGGTCGCTCCTTGCATCGGTTTCGTTCGATCATGAGACTGCCGGTCCGAGTGGGCCTCATCGGTGCGACCTCGGGGGCTGCCGGCTGTGGGCTGGCGCCGGTTCGGTGGCTATCGCACCCGTGCATCCAAACCGGTCTCGATGAGGCGACCCAGCGCCGTGACGTCGTTGACAGCTTCGAGGGATCGTGATTACGATGCCCGTGCTACACGAGGCACGTAATGGCGAACCTGACGATCAGCATCGATGACCAGCTCCTGCGGCGCGCGCGGGTTCGAGCGGCCGAGCGCGGGGAGTCGGTCAACGCCGCGATCGCGGCCTACGTCGAGCAGTACGCGGGGCCCAATCCCGCAGCCGACGCGCTGGCGGGGTTCCTCGATCTCGCCGCTTCCACGGCAGCGGGGAGCGGAGCGGGCGGCCGAGAATGGACGCGAGACGAACTGCATGACCGCTCGAACCTTCGTTGACACCAACGTCTGGGTCTATGCCATCGACGAGAACGAGCCCGCGAAGCAGGCGAAGGCGCGGGGGATCCTCGATCCGTCCGGCGCCGACGAGCTCGCAGTCTCGACACAGGTCCTCGGCGAGTTCTATGTCACCGCGACCCGAAAGCTGGCGAAGCCGCTACGCCTCGACGTCGCGGCGAGGATGGTCGACCAGATGCGGCGGCTCTCGCCGAGCCCGGTCGATGGCGACGATGTCGCGGCGGCGATCGCCGGCAGTCGGACTTGGCAGCTCTCGTACTGGGACGCGCTGATCCTCGTCTCAGCTAATCGGGCAGGGTGCGATCGCGTCTTGAGCGAGGATCTGGCCGATGGCGCGACCTACGGGCGCGTGCGCGTCGAGAACCCCTTTGCCGAGCATCGCCGGATCTCCGAGGAACGGCCGGCCCTCGAGCGGAGTTTGGGGCCATGGGACGACGCGGCCCTGGCCGCCGAGCTCGACCGATACGAGCGAGCCTGTCGGGACGCGGGGATGCGCCCAAACGCCGTGCATTCGTATTGGGACTACGCCCGCCGGTTCCTCGACTGGCGGACGGGTGCGTACCGGCCTCGCGGCGCGGTCGGAGCGGGACGGCCGGTCCCGAATGGGTCCACCTCGGTCGAGGAGCTCGACCAGCAGGCGGCGGCCTACGCCGGGGCTATTGCGGACGCCGGTCGCGAGCGCGCGACCGTCGACACGTACGAGCGGCACGCGCTCTTCTTCATCCGGTGGCTCCGCGGCGACTTCGAACCGGGGCGCCGTCTGCAGGGTCGCACGTCGAGTCGCTGAAGACCTTTGCGTCCGAGGGCCTCGTGCGATCGCGCTGAACCGAAGGAGTGGCTGCGGGCCTCAACGCCGCCATTCGTCGACGCGCCATCGCGGATCCCGCATCGGACGTCCTCGTCTCCGCGGCGACGGTCTGGGAGATCGGGATGAAGCGAGGGCTGGGCAAGCTCGGTGCTGGAGCAGCATCGCCGGCGCACCGGGAACGAGGCCGCCGCGCGCGCTCAGGAGCCGCATCAGCCGGCCGCCGGTCGGGGCTCGAGGCGGCCCGGTCACGTCGCGACCATAGGCGCGGCGGACCCGACCGTCGGTGCTGCGAACACGGTCCGCGGACCGACGAGGTACCACGTCTCCATCTCGCCCTTGCCCTTGACCGGGATCGTGCCTCTCGGCTCGCAAACGAACTCGTCCTGGAGCAGGTCCCGGGTCGCCCCGGTGATCTGGATCCGGCCCGGGGTTCCGTGCGACTCCATCCGACTGGCGGTGTTCACCGCGTCCCCCCAGAGGTCATAGAGGAAGCGCTTGCGTCCGATGACACCGGCGACCACCGGCCCCGAATTGATGCCGACACGCAGCTCCAGCCCGAGGTCTCCGACGACGCCGGGTGAGCGCATCGCCTCGAGCATGTCGATGGCCATGAGCGCGAGCGCACGGGCATGGTCGGGTCGAGCCGACGGGACGCCGGCGGCAACCATGTAGCAGTCGCCGATCGTCTTGATCTTTTCGACGTCGTACTTCTCGGCGAGCGCGTCGAAGGCGCTGAACAGCCGGTCCAGGACGCTGACGACCTCCGACGGCGACAGGTGCTCCGAACGGGGGGTGAACTCCGCGACGTCCGCGAAGAGGATCGACGCCTCGGTGAACTGGTCGGCGATCGTGTGCGGCTGCGCCCGGAGCTGGTCGGCGATCGAACGGGGAAGGATGTTGAGGAGCAGGTCCTCGGCGCGCTCCTGCGCGCTTCGCAGCGCCACCAGCGCGTCCTCGCGCTGCTTCGCGAAGAGGGCCAGGAGCGTGAAGACGATCGTCCCCCCGACGACGATGTTGAGCGCGAGCATCGTCGTGCTGAACCACGTCGGCAGCCGCGACAGCCCACCCCACACCTCCCCGACGACGCCCGACGCGACGAAGATGACGACGAAGGCGATGTACCACCGAATCGCCGAGCGGACCTCCCCGAAGACCAGCGCGCCGAGCGGCGCGAGGATCCCCCACAGCCCCACGCCGCCGGTGGCGAGGAACCCACCGGCCGGGGCCATCGAGAGCGTCGGCGCGAGCAGGATCGCCAGCAGCTGTGTCCGCAGCAGGCTTTCGAAGTCCCGCGTCCGTGCGAAGACGCCGATCGACGCGACCGACACGGCGAAGTAGAGGAGCGCGATCGACCCGGAGAGCGCGCCAAGGGCGAGGAACAGGCCGGCCCAGATAAGCGAGATCGGCAGGATCAGGACGGCCACGAGGACGAGCAGCGCCTTGAGGCGGCGCGTCTCGGGATCGTCGGCCGCGTCCGCGCCAACCCCCGCCAGTCGAGCGACCGCGACGTTCAGCAAGGCTCTGAAGGCCGGCGACGCCGCTCGCGCCAGCGCGGTTGCGGGAGTCGCGATCTCATTGGACCAGCGTCGCGGCTGAGCCGGATGGGCATGGTCGCAGTCTAGGAGGCCGGCGGAGACGACACGGGACGCCTGGCCCGGGGTGCCTCGGGCCGTCGTCGTCGAGAGAGCCGCGTTGAGTCCGTTCGAACGAGTTGCCGCCTCCGTTCCTCCCGGATACCAACGTGGCTCGTATTGGGCGGCTCGCCAGGGCCCGGAGCGCGATAAAGGCGCCGTTCGCAGTCGTTATCACCAGCCTCGCCAGTGGTAACGCGGCTCCATCGCCGGCCGGCTCCCGTACTACCAGCCCGGCTGGTAAGCGCCAGGATCGCTGACCGACGGCCATGCGACGGGAACGTGAGCTGACCGGACGACGGCAGTCGAGCTCGAAACGGCACGCCGCCCGGTTGCGTTCGATCGGTCTCGCTTCACCGCGGGATCATCGGGCTTGCTCCGCCGATGACGGCCCGTTGTCCGATCGCCGCCAGGACGGATGCGACGATTGCTGCGACGACCGGAATAACGTGGTACGCGCCGGTAACCCGATTCGACGGCACGGTGCTTCCCTCTGCGTGCTATGGCGTGAAGTCCAGCACCTGCGGATCGTGGTCGCTCACCTGGTCGTGGTATTCCGCGTTCACGTGCACGACCTGGTAGGTCGTTCCGCTGATCGTCGGCGATACGAGGATGTGGTCGAGCACCTGCGAGACGCCGTTGAAGACGTACGTGTAGCGCTCGTTCACGGGCAACGTCGTGATGAGGTCGGTCAGGGTCGACGGACCCGAGCCGTCGGCCGTGCCTGTTCGGAGCGCGGCGAGCGCGGGGCTGAACTGGTAGTCGTTCAGGTCCCCGACGACGACCACCTCGGTCTTCTTGTCGGCCGCCAGGATGTTGGCCACGAAGTCATGCAGCACCTGGGCTTGCCCGGCACGCTGGATCGCCGACGACTGCGCCGGGTACTGGAAGCGCCCGTCCGCGTTCTGGTCGCCGCCTTTCGAGTCGAAGTGGTTGGCGATGACGATCACCCGCTTCCCATTGAACGTGAACATGCCCGCGAGGGGCTTGCGGCTATCCGTCCAGACGGGATTCGTCGGGTCGACGCGGCCTGGGGACAGGGTGAGCGCGACGCCGTGCGAGTAGGTCACCTGAGTTCCCGTCGTCGATCGATCGACGGCGGACGAACCCGCGTCGACGAAGCTGACCCGCGCGGGGTTGAACAGGAACGCGACGCGGATGTTGCCGCCGGGCTGCCCGCCGTCCTCGTCGTTCACCGGGTCGACTTCCCGCCACGCGTAGGACGGTCCGCCGGCGACCGTGACGGCCGCGGTCAGCTTGTCGAGCGTCTGGTTGGCCGCAACGACGCCGTCGTCGGTGGCGCCGGTGTTGTCCTGGATCTCCTCGAGGGCGACGACGTCCGGTGACGCGAGGTTGGTGACGATGCCCCGCGCCAGCGCCGCGAACTTCGCGCTCGAGTCCGAGGGCGCGAGATTTTCGACGTTGTACGTCGCGATCGACAGCTGCTTCTTCGTGCCCGGGTTCGCGGTCACCCGAGGGAGATCATTGTGCTCGACGCTGCCCAGCGTGCTCGCTTCGAGGACGTAGCCGCCGAAGTTCGACCAGTCGAGCGGACCGATCGTCGCGCCCCCGAGGACGTCGGCGACGTCCAGGTCGAGGTTCGAGCCGTCGAGCGACGCGATCTCCAGGCGGCCGGCCGGGATCCGGTTCTCGCCGAGCAGCTCCGCCCCGCCGCGGTAGGTCGCGGCGTCGTCCGGCTTGGTCGTGACGTACTGCTCGCCGAACGTGTTGGACGGGCCGACGACGCGGGCGTCGTCCACCTCGACGCGCATCCCTTCGATCGACTCGTAGAAGTCGAGCGCCGAGCGTGCCCGCGTGATCGGCGTCGACTCGATGTTGCGACCGCCGAGATCGGGCGCGTACGTATCGGGCACCGTGTCGGCGCCCAGCACGACCGGGGACGGAAGTGGGTTGCCGTGGGAAAGGACCGTGACCTCGGGGGTCCCGATCTCCGTGGTCGAGAGGTTTGACGTCGTGCTCACCGTCTCGCCACTGGACAGCGGGTAGAAGTCGCTGACCTTGCCCGAGACCAACACGGAATCACCGACGGTGACCGTCGGCGACGAGCTCGTGAAGACGAAGATGCCCTCGCTCGTGGCGGCGTTGCTGTCCGGGTTCGAGTCCTGGATCCAGAAGCCCTTGCTCGACGCAGTCCGCAGTGCCGTGACGATGCCGGGGACGTTCGTTACGGAATTCCCGGCCTGAGGGGAAACCCAGGACGAACCCTGGATGTCGTGGATGCGCAGCGGTCCGGGCTCGCCGCTCCCGCCGCCGGACGTGCCGGAGTTGGTCGGCGTAGGGGCGGCCGCGGTGAAGTCGACGTCGTTGCTGTCCGTGTCAGCCCCGTTCGCGGCCCGCTGGACGGAAGTCGCGTTGTTGGCCGCGGGTGCGTCCGCCGCGCCCTCGTGGATCGCGGCAGTGCCGTAACCGACGAGGTCGACGATGCTGGAGTCTGCGGCGCAGTCGGCCGCGGTCTTGCAGGTCAGCGCCGTCGTCGAGTGCACCAGGGCGACGGTGCCCGAGGTGCCGCTCATGTTGATCGAGCCGGTGGCGTCCGGCGGCGGCAGCGAATCCGTCCCGCCCGCACCGGCGGCTTCCTGAATGAGGAAGTGCCCGGACGCCGGAACGCTCCCGGTCAGCGCTGTGAGCTGCCAGGTCGTCGCGGCGCCCGGGCTGGCCGAGATGTACTGGACGGAGTAGTCGACGACGCTGAGGTCGGCCGTGCCGACGTTCTGAAGCTCGATGAAGTCGTTCGTCAGCGTCGCGCCGCTGTTCCCGCCTCCGCCGTAGACCTCGCTGATGACGACGGTCGTGGACGGTGTGGCGGCGACCGGCGTCGCGATGGCAGAGACGGAGATGGCGAGGGCGGCCGCCACCAAGGCGACCGCGACGGGGGATCGGCGCACGGGTTCCCTCCCAGTAGGTTGCGGAGAGGATCGCACTGAACTTGCTCCTGGACAATATCCAGGGACGTCCATTCAGACGGGGCCGTCAGCGGGGCCCGAGCAGGTACCGGGTCTCCATCTCGCCCTTGCCCTTGACGGAGACGGCCCCCTCAGCTCGCACACGAACTCGTCGCGGAGCAGCTCGTGGGCCGCCTGCGTGATCCGGATCCGGCACGGCCACGAGCGGAGCGTCGCCGCGGCTCCGTCGGGCGGCTCGCCGGCCCGGCTCGGAGAGCCGCTCACGAATCATGGAAACGCCCGCCGGGCACGATGCCGGGCGGGCGTCCTCCTGTGGTCGGGGAGTGGTCAGCCGGTGACGACCTTGCGCATGGAGTAGTCGAAGGCGAAGCCGTTCGGGTCCGTATCGCCCGTGTTCGTGTTGTCGAAGATGCAGACCTGGACGAACGCGCGTCCGGCCGACAGGAGCGGCGCGTTCGCCGCGTTCCAGAAGTACGGGTCGGGCTTGAGGAGGAAGAGCGCGTTCTGCGTTCGACCGTTGCAGTTCAGCGAGAGGCCTGGCCCGTCCGAGTTCCAGTTCGTGCTGTAGAACGTCTCGGCGTACTGGCTCGACGTGTGGTCGATCGCATTGACCTCGGGACCCTGCTTGAGCCCGATATAGAGGTGCGTCCCGACGTTTCCGCCCGAGCAGGTGTAGCGGACGTGGACGGTGGCCGTGCCATCCGGATGGGCGACGACCGTCGGCTGGACCCAGTTGACGACAGGCGGCGCGTAGGCCGACGACGGGGCGGCCGCGCCAACGGGCCCGGCGACAGCTACCAGAAGAGCGGAGGCGGCGACGATCGAGGCGAGGACGCGAACGCGCATGAAAAGCAGGGACCTCCAGACGATCAGTGGGGAAGGTGACTTCCGACGCTCGCCGGCGCCCCCGCGGCCGACAGCCCGCGAATGATACCGGGAGGATGCGGTTCTGACCCACCATCGGAAGCCATCTGAACGCGAACCGTCGCCGGCGAGCGGTCGGGCGACGCCTTCACGCTCACCACCGACGTCGGCTGGTTGGTTCTCGTCGCCACGCCGGCCGGGACGTCGGGGTTCGACCTGACCGGAGCTGGTCCGAGGGCTCGCTACCATCGAGCGCATGACGATCCAACGGATGGACCACGTGGGCATCGTGGTCGACGACCTCGCCGCAGCGACCGCGTTCTTCGTCGAGCTCGGACTCGAGCTGGAGGGCGAGGGTTCGGTCGGGGGCGGTTGGGTCGATCGCGTGATCGGCGTCGACGGCGTACGGAGTGAGATCGCGATGCTGCAGACCCCGGACGGCCACGCGCGCGTCGAGCTGTCGAAATTCCTTGCGCCGTCGGGACCCGCTGGCGACCGGCACGCGCCGGCGAACACTCCCGGCATCCGCCATATCGCGTTCGCGGTCGACGACATCGATGACGTCGTCGCTCGCCTGCGGGCGCACGGCGCCGCGCTCGTCGGCGAGGTGGAGCGGTACGAGGACGTCTACCGACTCTGCTACGTCCGCGGCCCGGAGGGGATCATCGTCGAGCTCGCCGAGCAGATCGCCTGACCTCGGTCGTGCAAGTCGCGGCCGCCTACGGCGCTGCCGTTCGATCGGCGCTGCCGGGGCCCCCTCGCCTGGCTCGATGGCTCGGTTCTTCCCGGGCCCCGGGTTGACGACCGGTGTAGCCTCTGTTGCAACCGGTTACATGAAACCGGTTCCAGCCCATCGGCGTTTCGTCCCGAACACGGAGGAACGTGGCGAGGAAGCCGGTCACGATCCGCGACGTGGCACTGCGCGCAGGCGTGAGTGTGGCGACTGCATCGCGCGCCTTGAACGACAAGCGTGTTGTCAACGCGCAGACCCGGGCGCGGGTGCTGACCGTCATGGAGGAGCTCGGCTTCACGCCCAGCCCGGCGGCACGGCGCCTCAGCCTGGGCCGCACGCTCACGATCGGCGTGGTCGTCTCCTTCCTGACGCGGCCACAGGCCGCGGAGCGGCTCCGAGGCGTCGATGCGGTCCTGACCGACAGCGAGTTCGACCTCGTCATCTACAACGTCGAGACCGTCCAGAAGCGCGACCACTACGTGGCGACCCTCTCCCAGTCGCACCGGACGGATGGCGTCATCGTCATGTCGCTCCCGCCCTCGGAAGGCTCCGCTGCCGTCCTCGCACGTGCCACCGTCCCGGTCGTGTTCATCGACGTCCATGCGCCGGAGATCGCGGCCATGCCACGCGTGGTCGGCGACGATCGCGCAGGCGGTGCGCTCGCGGCGCGGCACCTGCTCGAGCTCGGCCATCGCCGCATCGGTTTCATCGGCGACGCCGCTGAGGACCCGTTTGGCTTCACGTCGAGCCGCGATCGGCAGTCCGGGCTCGTCGACGAGCTCGCGAGGGCAGGCGTGTCGATCCCGGCCGAATGGATCGGGCACGGCGCGCACGGTCGGTACGAGTCCCGGGAGCTGGCCCACGAAATGCTCGGCGGTGCGGTCCGTCCGACCGCGATCGTCGCCGCGAGCGATACGCAGGCACTGGGCGTGATCACGGCCGCACGTGAGCGGGCGCTTCATGTCCCTGACGACCTTTCCGTGGTGGGCTACGACGACATCGAGATCGCCAGCTACCTCGGCCTCACGACGGTCCGCCAGGGGCTGTTCGAGTCGGGCCGGCTCGGCGCCGAGATCCTGCTCGCCGAGATCGAGCGGCGATCGGAGGAGCCGCCGGTGGCCGAGCTCGCGCCGGAGCTGGTCGTTCGCGCAACCACCACTGCCCCGAAGGAGGGCAAGGATGAAGTCAAAGGTGGCTGATATGGAGATCAGGCAAAACGACGAGATCCGGATCAGTCCCACAGGAGGAGACAACGCCATGGACCGCACCGCACTCGCACGCATGACCGAGCGGCCGGCCGGCCGGGCGAGCCGGGCACGCCTCGCCGTCCTCGGAGTCGCCGTGTCCCTGCTCGCGGCATGCGCGGGGCCCGGGGCGGTCACCTCGCCATCCACCGCGCCCACGACCGCGGCATCCGTCCCGGCGTCGAGCGGCGGCGAACAGCCGTCGGGCTCGCCGGCGGAGTCCGCGACATCCGGGCCGAGCTGCGGCACCGGCCCGGTGACACTCAGCGCCACCTTCGAGACGGGATTCGACATCCCCTTCAAGCTGTCGGACGAATTCACCAAGCAGTTCCCGAACGTCAAGTGGAACATCAAGCAGGACCAGTTCACGAACCTGATCAACGAGACGCCGCGACTGCTTTCGAGTGACAACCCACCCGATCTGATCCGCCTGCCGACGATGGTCTCGTTCGCCAAGGACGGGCTCCTGAAGAACCTCGATCCGTACGCGACTGCGTTCGGCTGGGACAAGTGGCCGGTTCCGCAGCTCGCCCAGAATCGGGTCGCGAGCGACGGCACGCGCGGCTCCGGGTCCCTCTTCGCGATGGGCCTGAACTACAGCCTCACCGGTGTCTTCTACAACAAGAAGCTTGCCGCACAGATCGGGATGACCGAGCCGCCGAAGACGCTGGACGAGCTCGAGCAGCTCCTCGCGAAGGCGAAGGACGCGGGTCTCCAGCCGATCATGCAGTGGGGCAGCGCGAAGAGCGGCATGGGCCTCGCGTTCCCGCTGCAGGCCCTCATGGCGTCCCTCGGGCCCACGCAACCGATCAATGACTGGATCTTCCAGAAGAAGGACGCATCGATCGACAGCCCCTCGAATCTCCAGGCCGCCCAGCACCTGGAGCAGTGGATCAAGGCGAAGTACTTCCCGTCGGACATCAACGCCATCGAGTACACGGACTCCAATGCGCGCTTCACGAAGGGCGAAGGCGTGTTCACCTTCAACGGTGACTGGGAGAACGCCGACTACGACAAGAACCTGTCCGAAAACACCGGCTTCTTCCTCATGCCGCCCGCGCAGGCCGGCGGGAGCCCCGCCGCCATGTCAGCGCCGTTGAGCTACGGGATCGCGGCCAACGCGAAGAACGCCGACTGCGCCGCGTTCTTCTTCAACTGGGTAGCAACGAACGACAAGGCTCGCCAGATCGACGTCGCCATCGGCGGCTCGAACCCCGGAGGCCCGGCGGACGCCACGATGCCGTCCGTGCCCTCCGGCTCTGTCACGAGCGAGACGCTCGCAGCGGGTCCGGTCGTCGGCAAGGCCGGCACGTCGATGGACTTCATCGCCAACGCGACCAGCTCGATCTTCGCTCAGGGCTGGACACCCGAGCTTCAGAAGATGGTCGGTGACAAGCAGGACGCTGCCGGTCTCCTCAAGGCGGTTCAGGCGGAGTACGTGAAGGAGGTCGCACAGTCGTCGTGACGACCTGCCGACCAGCGCTCGCGTGACAGCCCGCGATCGGGTCGTCGCCGCCCCCGCCTCCCGGCGGGTCACGCTGCCCCGCGTGGCCCGTCGGGACGTCCTCGTCGGATGGCTCTTCGTGCTGCCGGCACTGGCGATCTACGCGATCTTCGTCCTGCAGCCGCTCGTCCTGACGGTCCAGTACTCCCTCTACCGCTGGAACGGCGTGGGCCCAGCGACGTGGGTCGGCCTCGCGAACTATGCCAACGTCCTGGGTGACCCCGACCTGTTCGGCACGATCCTCAACTCGTTCAAGCTCGTCGTGTTCTTCAGCCTGATCCCGGTCGGGCTCGGGCTCGTCACCGCGAGCGTCATCCATCGGGTGGCGCCCGGTCGGCTGGGGTCCACGGCCCGCACGGTCCTGTTCCTGCCGCAGGTCATTCCCCTCGTCGCGGCCGGCATCATCTGGGGTTGGCTGCTGTCCCTCCCGGGACTCGTCAACCAGATCGTCGCGGCCGTCGGCCTCGGCGGTGTGACGCGCGCCTGGCTCGGCGACTTCGACACGGCCCTGCCGGCCGTCGGCGTCATCGGCATCTGGGTCCTGCTGGGCTTCTGCACCCTCCTCCTGCTGACGGGCATGGCCAAGGTGGACCGGGCTCAGTACGAGTCGGCCCGGATCGACGGCGCGGGCTGGTGGACGGAGCTCCGGGCGATCACGGTGCCGAGCGTGCGGTACGAGATCGGCGTCTGCCTCACGGTGACGGTGGTCGCGGCGCTGGCGGCCTTCGACATCGTCTACGTCTCGACCGGCGGCGGTCCCGGACACGCGACGGCCGTCCCGGGGATCCAGATCTACATCCTCGCGTTCGTCGAGCGTCAGGTGGGCCTGGCCTCTGCGCTCGCGGTCGCGCTCATGGTCCTCGTCCTGATCGTCATCCTGCCCATCCAACGGCTGAGCCGGGAGAGGGACTGATGATGGTCGGCAGGGGCGAGGTCTTCTCGGGGCGAGCCCTGCTCGTCGGCCTCATGGCCCTCACGATCCTGCCGTTCGTCAGCATCTTCATGACGGCCCTGCACCCGTCGGGGACCGTTCCGAACGGACTCGACTGGCCGGCGGACCCCCAGTGGGGCAACTTCGTCGAGGCGTTCCGGGTCGCGAACATGACCGCGCTCCTGGGCTCCAGCGTGTTCATCGTCATCGCCGTGGTCCCGATCGCGCTGGCGATCTCGACGATGGCGGGGTTCGCGATCGGGCTCCTGCGGATTCCGGGCGCGCGCTGGCTGTTCCTCCTGTTCGTCTTCGGGCTGACGCTGCCGTTCGAGGGGATCGTCATCCCGATCTACTTCCTGGAGCGGCAGATCGGAATCCTCAACACGCGCCTCGCGATCGCGCTGCCGCTGATTGGTCTGTACATGCCGTTCGCCGTGTTCTGGATGCGCGCCCATTTCGTCAACCTCCCGAACGAGGTCTCCGAGGCCGCCCGGGTCGACGGCGCGAGCACGTGGGATCTCTTCTGGCGGATCCACGTCCCGCTCGCGCGGGCGCCGATCGCCTCGCTCGGGATCCTGATGTCGGTCTGGACGTGGAACCAGTTCCTCCTCGCGCTCGTGCTCGTCGAGGACCCGACACAGCGGACGATGGCCGGCGCGCTCGGGGCGTTCCAGGGCCACTACGCGACCGACGTCCCGCTCCTCTGCGCCGGAACGGTCCTGATCCTCCTGCCGACGCTCATCGTGTTCATCCTCTTCCAGCGGCAGGTCATCAGCGCCCTCCTCCAGGGATCCGTGAAGGGATGACCGAGGCGATCGAGCGCCCGACTGTCCGGACCCTTTCGGACGGTCGGCGGATCCGTGGCGCGGTCGACCAGGGGTTCGGGGCTGTTCTCGACGCGTTCGTGGCGAACTTCGAGGAGCGCCATGACCTCGGCGCCGCGTGCACCGTGTACGTCGACGGGCGGGCGGCGGTCGACCTGTGGGGCGGGATCGCGGATCGGCGGACGGGACGAGCGTGGGATGCCCGGACCACGGCCGTGATCTTCTCGTGCTCCAAGGGCGTCCTCGCGATCTGCGCGTACCTCCTCGTCCAGGATGGCCGGCTCGATCTCGACGCACCGATCGCCCGCTACTGGCCCGAGTTCGCCAAGGCGGGCAAGGCTGCGATCACCGTCCGCCAGGCGATGAGCCATCGAGCCGGACTCGCCGCGCTCGACCGCGACCTCTCGAAAGCCGACGTCCTCGCGTGGGATCCGGTCATTCGGGCGATCGAGGGACAGCGGCCGCACCACGGACCCGACGACGGCCACCTCTACCACGCGCTCACCTACGGCTGGCTCGTCGGCGAGGTGATTCGCCGGGTCACCGGTCAGACGCCTGGGACGTACTTCCGCGATGCGATCGGGGAGCGACTCGCGCTGCGGACATGGATCGGCCTGCCTGTCGAGGAGCGGTCGAGCGTGGCCCACATGGCGGCGCCGCTGCCTGACGAGGATTCGGCCGAGGCCCGCGAAGCCGCCCGGCTCGCCAGCGAGAGTCCGATCGTCGCGCGGAGCCTGTCGATGGGCGGCGCGTTCGTCTTTCCGGCCGACGGGGATGACGTCACGTTCAACGATCCGGCGATCCAGGCAGCGGAGATCCCCGCGGCCAACGGGATCAGCACGGCTGAGTCTCTGGCCCGGCTGTACGCGGCCTGCGTCTCGCCGCTGGCAGGTCCACCGATCCTCACCCCTGCCTCGATCGACGACGCGCTCCTCGTCCGGTCATCCGGCCCGCAGCTGTCGGGCCTTCCCGACGATGGGGCACGCTGGGGGACGGGCTTCCAGCTCGCGTCACCACCGACCCAGCCGATGCTCGGTCGCCGCAGCTTCGGGCATGCCGGCGCGGGCGGGCAGCTCGCGTTCGGCGACGCCGAGCACCGCGCGGGGTTCGCGTACCTCAGCGATCAGATGGGCGGGTACGGAGACGCGCGCGCACGTGAGCTGTCGCGGGCCGTGCGGACGGTTCTGACCTCGTGAAGACGATCGCGTCGCGCGACAAGCCGGTTCTCGACGTCGCCCCTCGCCCGCAGCTTCTCACCTACCCGGACTCGCTCGGCGGCGACCTTCGATCCCTCGCCGAGATCATTGACGGCCCGCTTGGCGGCCTGTTTCGCGGCGTCCACATCCTGCCGCCCTTTCCGTCGTCCGGGGACCGAGGGTTCGCACCCGTCACCTACAGCCAGATCGACCCGCGGTTCGGCAGCTGGGAGGACATCCGTCGGATCGGAGCCCGATACGACGTCCTGCTGGACGTGATGATCAATCACATGTCGCGCCGAAGCGCGGAGTTCCGGGACTTCGAAGCGGTCGGTCGCCGCTCGCCGTACGCGGACCTCTTCGTCACCCTCGAGAAGATCTGGCCGAACGGTGATCCGCCGGCATCGGACGTCGCCCGGATCTTCCTCCGCAAGCCGGGCGCGCCCTTTTCCACGATCACGATCGAGGAGACGGGCGAGCGAGAGCGAGTCTGGACGTCGTTCGGGACGGCCGACTGGTCCGAGCAGATCGATCTCGACGTGACGTCGCCAGTCACGCGCCGGCTCATCGGCGAGTGGCTCGAGCTGCTGGCCGGGCAAGGGGTCCGAATCGTCCGACTCGACGCCGTCGGCTACGTCACGAAGAAGGCCGGAACGAGCTGCTTCATGGTCGAGCCCGAGATCTGGGAGTTCCTCGCCTGGGTGACCGGGATCGCCGGCTCGCTCGGGCTCGTCGTCCTGCCCGAGGTCCACGAAGCCTACGCGACGCACGCCCGGATCACGAGCCACGGGCTGTGGACATACGACTTCGTCCTGCCCGGCCTCGTGCTCCACGCGCTGCGGACGGGGGAGGGGAGCCGGTTGGCGAGGCACCTCGCGACATCACCAGCGCGTCAGTTCACGATCCTCGACTGCCACGATGGGATCCCGGTCCGCCCCGACCTCGACGGGATCCTCGAGCCCGACGAGATGCTCGCGCTTGCGGACAGCGTCGAGGCGCACGGCGGGAACGTCAATCGCCTGCTGTCAGCCTCGGCCAGCGCGACCGTCGACGTCCATCAGCTCAACTGCACGTACTACTCGGCGCTCGGCTGCGACGACGATCGGTATGTCAGCGCACGCGCCATCCAGCTGTTCGCGCGCGGCGTGCCGCAGGTCTACTACGTCGGGCTGCTCGCGGGCGCCAACGACGAGGCGGCCGTCGCCCGAACCGGCGATGGGCGGGCGATCAACCGGCACGACTACACGCGCGAAGAGCTCGAGGCCGAGCTGACGCGACCGGTCGTTCGCCGCATCGTCGACCTCGTCCGGCTCCGCAACACCCACCCGGCCTTCGAGGGGGACCTGGCGGTCGAGCTCGACTCGAGCTCGCTCCTGATGCGATGGCAGAACGGACCGGATGTCGCCGAGCTCCGGGCGGACCTCGCCACCGGGGTGAGCACGATCTCGACGAACCGAACAACCGTTCGACTCGCTCGCGGGGTGTGCTAAGGTTCCCGCGTTCGTGAACGAACGGGCGCTCCGGTCCGCGCCCCGGCCCATGGTGGCCGCTCCGAGCACATTACCCACGCCCTGACCGGTCCCCGCGGCGCATCGCCGCGGGCGGGCCCTGTCAGGAGTTCCTCTCGCATGTCCTTCGACCGTCTCGGGCTGACGCCCGAGCTTCTCGGCGTTGTCGCCGCCCAGGGCTACACGACGCCCACCCCCGTCCAGTCCGAAGCGATCCCGCTCGTCCTCGCCGGCCGCGACGTCCTCGCGGGCGCCCAGACGGGGACCGGCAAGACGGCGGCGTTCGCGCTGCCGATCCTCCAGCGCCTCGGCGCGAACCGTCCCCAGCCGCGCCATCTTCCGATCGGCAACGGGCGCCCGCGCGGCGCCACCGGCCTCCCGATCCGCTGCCTGATCCTCGCTCCCACCCGGGAGCTGGCCCTGCAGGTAGAGGAGAGCGTTCGCACCTACGGGCGCGGGCGCGGCATCCGCTCGACGACGATCTACGGCGGCGTCGGGTTCGAGCCACAGGTCCGCGCCCTCCGCGGCGGCCCGGAGATCGTCGTCGCGACGCCCGGGCGGCTGCTCGATCACGCCACGCAGGGCACGATCGACCTGCGATCGGTCGAGATCCTCGTGCTGGACGAGGCGGATCGGATGCTCGACATGGGCTTCATCCGCGACATCCGGCGAGTGATCGAGCTCCTTCCGGCGCAGCGCCAGAACCTGCTCTTCTCGGCCACGTTCTCCGACGAGATCCGCCGTCTGGCGGCCACCCTCCTGCACGACCCCGCCTACGTGCAGATCGCGCGCCGGAACGCCCCCATCGAGCTCGTCCGCCAGGTCGTCTACCCGGTCGACCGCGAGCGGAAGCGGGAGCTGCTGAGCCAACTCGTCCGCAGCGGCCGGATCGATCGCGCCCTCGTCTTCACCCGGACCAAGCACGGCGCCAACCGGCTCGCGACGCAGCTCGAGCGCGACGGCATCGCCGCCGGGGCGATCCACGGCAACAAGAGCCAGGGCCAGCGCGTCCGCGCGCTCGACGACTTCAAGTCGGGTCGGATCGCGATCCTCGTCGCGACCGAGATCGCCGCGCGCGGCCTGGACATCGACGCGTTGCCGCACGTCGTGAACTTCGAGCTGCCGATGGTCCCGGCCGACTACGTCCACCGGATCGGCCGCACGGGACGGGCCGGGATGGAGGGCGACGCGATCTCGCTGGTCTGCGTCGACGAGGAGACCCTCCTGCGCGACATCGAGCGCGTCCTCGGCCAGCCGATCGCCCGTGCGGTGGTCCCCGGCTTCGAGGTCGATCGATCGATCCGACCCGAGCCGATTCGACAGCGCGGCGGCGATGGTCGCCTGGGCGGCCGCCCCCAAGGATCGGTCAGCCGGCCGCAGAGCGCCGGCTCGGGCGGTCGAGGGCCTCGCGCCAACCGCCCGGGCGCGCTTCCGGCGGGAACCGGAAGGCCGGGCCAGCGGACGCCTGTCGGGATCGGCAATGGAGCCCCTGGTCCGCAGCGAGGCGCGGGTCAGCAGAGGTCGAGCGGCCGTCACCAGCCGGCCGCCCCCTCCCGGGTCCACACGACGATGCCCGGAGAGCGCCTGGCCCGAGCCAGCGAGTACTCAGCGTCGGTCGGCGCCGCTGGGGCTGGTCGGGTGGCCCGGTGGCCATCGTCCGGTCCTACTGGAGGACCGCATCCGGCTCGACGCCGAAGGTAGCCGCTTTTCGGCAGAGGATCGTCCTTCCGCCGTTGCCTGCCAGGGTCCGATTTCGGTCCGCGCGCGGCTGATCGTTGCTCCCGAGGGACAGAACCGACGCCATTGGGCGTCCGGCGCGGCTTGTTCTGTGCCCGGCGTGCAACGCGACGACATGCAGCCGCCGAAAACGTACCCCCCGAGGCAACGCCCGCCGCGGCACAGGGACGGCGCCGCCGGGACCGAGCGGCGGTTCGGTCCGTTCGCGGCACTCCACGCGACATAACTTCCCTTATCGGAAGTTACCGACAGGGCCGCAGCGGTCTCCTCCGGCGTCCGGGTCGCCCGTAGTATCGGCGCATGTCGATCCGGGTCTTCTACGATCGTTGGCCGCAGTACAACCGTCGCCTCATCGAGGTCGCCGGATCGCTGGACGAGGAGCAGCTGGCGCTTCGGCCGGCGTCGGAGCACTGGCCGGTCTGGGCGATCATCGCGCACGTGGCCGGCACGCGGGTCTACTGGCTCTGCACGGTCCTCGGGGAG
This sequence comes from Candidatus Limnocylindrales bacterium, assembly GCA_035693145.1. GTDB lineage: Bacteria > Chloroflexota > Limnocylindria > Limnocylindrales > CSP1-4 > DASSHA01. Next base: position 32,852 of record DASSHA010000002.1, on the reverse strand, counting down.
CCCGGCGCCGACACGACGCCGTTCGTCGATCCGACCGGCAACGGGTGGGAGGACGACCTCGCCAGCCCGCGCACGGCGGCCGAGCTCGTCGGTGCGCTGGAGACGACCTACGCCATCGTCGATCGGGTGTTGGACCGCTGGACGCCCGACATGATGGCCGACGAGTTCGAGCGGTTCTACGGCGACCAGCGCCAGGTGCATTCGCGGTCGTCCGTCCTGCAGCGTCTCCTCACGCACGAGGCGTACCACGACGGAGAGGTGTCGCAGACGCTCGGGCTCCACGGGATCGAACCGATCTACATCTGGCGCGCCGACTGAGGAGCCGTCTTCTCGTCGCGCCCGCCTGGTCAGGGGCAGGCGTCAGCCGAGCCGATACCGAAGCCGAAACGTGGCCCTCGGCCCCGGGCCGGCCGACCAGTCGCCCTCGCCCGTGATTCCGTCGAGGTCGCCGCCGCCCGATCCGCTCACGATCGTCCAGTGGCCGGCTGATGTCTTGCCGTCGTGGCTCCCCGTCGAGGTCAGGACGAGCGTCCCACGCCGGCCGTCGATCGTCCCGTCGATCCGTTGGAGCCCGACGAGCTCGGCGGTGCGGTCCGACCGGTAGCACATCAGCCAGTCGACGTGGCCGGCTCCCTCGATGCCGCCCGAGAACGCCTGGTCGCCGCTCGCGTGCGTGACCCGAACCGCTCCAACCTCGCCGAGCGCATCCTCGGCGGCCATCGCGGTTACGCTGAACTCGCCGCTGACCTCCGCCATGCGTGTCTCCTTCCAGTCGCCCGCGACCGCCACCCGCCATCGGCGGTCAGTCGTGTGGTGCGGGCTGCTCCTCGTCGAGGGGATCCGGCTCGGCCGCCGTCGCGACCACCGTCATCGTGCCCGTTCGGCCGGCGATGCCGACCTGGCGTTCGCTCGGTGCACGGCCCAGCCCGCCGCGCTCCCACGCCTCGCGGCTGACGAGGAGCTCGCCCTGGCCGGCGAGGCTCCCGAGACGAGCGGCGATGTTGACGGTGTCCCCGAGCGCGGTGAAATCGGTCTTCTCGTCGCTGCCCACCACGCCGACGAAGGCCTCGCCCGTGTGCACGCCGGCGCCCACCATGAGCCCGCGCGCCGCGAGCCCGTCGCGCTCGACCGCGGCGAGGATCGCGCGCCCGGCGGCGACCGCGCGGGCCGCGTGGTTCTCGCCCGTGATGACCGGGATGAAGAGCGCCATGACCCCGTCGCCAAGGAACTTGTCGATGATGCCGCCGTTGTCGTCGATCGCCACCGCCGCCGATCGGTAGTACGCCTGGAGCAGGCTCCGATACGCCGAGGCGGACGTCCGCTCGGCGAGGCCGGTCGAACCCCTGACGTCGGCGAAGACGACGCTGATCTCGATCTCGGCGCCGCCGGGATGCTGCGAGATCTGACCGAAGCACGCCTTGCACAGCAGCGGGTTGTTGCGCATCGGTCCGTGCCAGAAGACGCGCGCGATCGCGCCGCCCACGCCCTGGGTCGGCGAGGCGCAGACCTTGCACCGAGGAGCCGCGGGAACGCGCCGCCAGAATCGGCGCGCGTTCACCAGGCCCGGGTCGGCGCCGGTCAGGAGGCCGCGCCAGATCGTCGTCTCGGGATCGTCCGCGATCGCCTCGGCGAGCGACGACGTGGCGCCGTGCTCGGGCTGATCGTCGGTCATGCCGTCCTCCCTCGCACGATCACCCTGAACACACACGCGATGGTAACGGTGCCGTGAAGGCCGGCCTACTCCGTCTCATCGAGCTCGAGCGGCCACACCTCGGCGTCGCCGAGGGCGGGCAGCCCATCCCCGCCGCCACGACCGAGCTCGGCGGCGGTCGTCTCGGTCGATGCCAGGCTCAGCTCGCTATCGATTCGGACACACGCGACGCGCCCGTCCCGCGCCGCCATCGAGGCCGCCGCGGCAGCGGCCGCCACAGCCGAACCCTCGATCAGGACGACCGAACCGTCGGGCCACGGCAGCCGCACGACGTGGCGGACGCCGCCGGCCGTGACGGCATTGCCGTGGAGCGTCCCGTCGCCTTCGGGGTGGAGCGTCAGCAGCCCGGCGGCGGTCGAGAGCTCGAGGTGCGCGAACCCGCCATCGGGGAACGTCTCGAGGAGCAGCGAGTGGACGATCGCACCGTCGTCGACGACGACCTCCCGCCAACGCCGACCCTTCGCGCCCTCGGCGACCGTCCACGTGACGACCGAGCCGTCGGGCGACCGCCCGCGACCGGCGAGCCGGACGTTGGAGCGAGGATGATCAGCGTCCACGTGCACGGTCCGATCATCACGGATCGTGGCCACCTCTACCGAATGCCAATCCCATCGGTCACAGCCGAGACGCTGAGGTTAGATTCGAGAGCATGGCGGCGATCCTGAGCCGGCTCGCGGGCCTTGCCCTGATCATTCTCGGGATGGCCTTCTTCCCATTCGCCCTGATGGGATTCCTGTACACGCTCGGCGGCCGCGCCCCGCTAGGCGTAGGACTGACGATGGTTGCGGTCGATGCCCTGTTGCTCCTCGCGGGTGCGACTGGCGTTGTTGGGCTCTGGCGTCGGCCTAAACCAGACGGAGCCGACCAGTAAGCGTTTCGTAGCACCCCGCGCCGACCAACCAGATTGGCAAGACGTTGCGATCTGGTCACTGCGCCGCGCGACCCGGCGCTGCCCTCAGGCGGAGCGTCGAATCGCGGCCTCCGCGTCTCGCTCGGGCTCCTCGCCCTCGTCGGCGCCTGGGCGCGCGGACGGCTCGACCGCGCGCTCGTCCCCGTTCCCCTCCCCCGCCTCGCCGAGCGATCGCCGCCACGCCGCAGCGGCAGCCTCGAGCTCACCGGCAAGCGACGGCGCGATCCGGCCGTGGACCCGAACGTCGCGCTCGCCGTAGTCGAGCTCCACCGTGCCCCGCTCCCGGACGCGCGCCAACAGCTCGCCTGCGCTGTACGGGATCGCGACGTCGACGTCGACCCAGAGCGACGCCAGGAGCGCGCTGATCTCCGCCCGCAGCGAATCGAGCCCGAAGCCGTTGAGCGCCGAGACGAGCACCTGGCCGGCGACGACGGGCGCCGGGTGCGAACCGTCGAGCCCGGACGCGGCGACGAGATCGGCCTTGTTACGGGCGACGAGGCGCGGCTTCTCCCCCGCTCCGAGCTCGTCGAGAACCGTCTGGACCGTGACCCGATGCTCGGGCGCATGCGGATCCGAGGCATCGACGACCTCGACCAGCACGTCGGCCCGGTTGACCTCCTCGAGCGTCGCGCGAAACGCCTCGACGAGCTGGTGCGGAAGCTTGTGGATGAAGCCGACCGTGTCGGTCACGATCGCCGTCTGGCCCTCGCCGAGTCGAACGAGCCGGCTCGTCGGGTCGAGCGTCGCGAACAGCCGGTTCTCGGCATGGGCGACCTCCTCGCCGACGAGCGAGTTCAGGAGCGTCGACTTGCCGGCGTTCGTGTAGCCGACGATGCCGACCGTCGGGTAGAGCCGTCGGTCGCGGGCGCGGGCGGCCGTCGAGCGCTGCTCGCGGACGTGCTCGACGCGCTCCTTCATCTTCTTGATCCGCTCGCGGATGATCCGCCGGTCGGTCTCGAGCTGGCTCTCGCCGGGACCGCGCGAGCCGATGCCGCCCTGGGTGCGGGACAGGTGTGTCCACAGGCGCGTCAGACGCGGCAGCTGGTACTCCAGCTGGGCGAGCTCGACCTGGAGGCGACCCTCGTGGGTCCGGGCGTGCTGGGCGAAGATGTCGAGGATCAGCCGGCTGCGGTCGATGACCTTGCAGTCGACGACGCCTTCCAGCGACTTCTGCTGCTGTGGCGAGAGCTCGTCGTCGGCGACGAGCAGCGTGAAACCGGTCTCGCTCCTGGCTGCGGTGAGCGTCTCGGCCTTGCCCTTGCCGACGTACCAGTTGGGATCCACATGTCGGCGGTTCTGCCACTCCGCGCCAACGACCTCGGCGCCGGCGGTCTCGGCGAGCGAGGCGAGCTCGGCGAGCGAATCCTCGGCCGACCAGCCGACGTCGCCACCGGTGTCGACGGCGATGAGGAAGGCCTTCTCGACGGGCGGGGCGAGGTCGATCGAGGCGTTCTTGCTCATGGGCTCGGGTCAGGATAGCCCGCGCCTCGAACGGATGGATCAGGCTCGGCCATCCGATCGTTCGATTTCCGCCGACCTGCGAGCCCTCGACACTCCGTCCGATGCCCCTGATCGCTCGTCCCCATCGCGCCCTGCGCGTCGCGCCGCGCGCCGGCTTCAACCCGGCCTCCCGAACGTCGAGCGAGGCGAGCTCCGACGCGAGCCCGCACGGTCCGGGCTGGCTGCGCCCGCACTCGCCGGGCAGCGGACTGCCGGCGCCGGAGACGACCCGCCGGCGCTGGTCGATCCGGGCGGTCGCGCTCATCGCGCTGGCCGTCACCGCCGCCTATCTCGCCTGGCGAGCGACGGCGACGCTCGACCCGTCGGACCCGTGGCTGTCCGTCGGGCTCCTGGTCCTCGAGGTCCACGCCGCGCTCGGGCTCGTCCTGTTCACGTTCAGCCTGTGGGACGTCGACAGCCGACCTCATGCCGAACTTGTCTCCTCCCCGCGCAGTCGGATCGCGGTCCTCGTGCCGACGTACAACGAGCCGCCCGAGATCCTCCTGCCGACGATCGCGGCGGCCGTCTCGATGCGGCTGCCGCACGAGACCTGGATCCTCGACGACGGCGCCCGGCCGGCGATCGCGAGGCTCGCCGCCGACCTCGGCGCCCGATACCTCGCCCGTCCGACCCACGAGCACGCGAAGGCGGGCAACCTCAACTACGCCCTCGGGATCGTCGACGCCGAGTTCATCGCCGTCCTCGACGCGGACCACGTCGCCTCGCCCGATTTCCTGGCCCACACCCTGGGCTACTTTGGAGACGAGCGTGTCGCGCTCGTCCAGACGCCGCAGGACTTCTACAACCGCGCCTCGTTCGAGCACGAGGCCGTCGGCAGCGAGCACGCGGCGTTCCACGAGCAGACGCTCTTCTACCGAATCCTCCAGCCGGGCAAGAACCGCTGGAACGCGGCGTTCTGGTGCGGGACCGGCGCCGTCGTCCGCGTCGCCGCGCTGCGCGAGATCGGCGGCGTCGCGACGGACACGATCACCGAGGACATCCACACGACGATCCGGCTCCACCGACGCGGTTGGCGGACGGTCTACCACAACGAGGTCCTGGCCCGCGGTCTCGCGGCGGGTGATGCCGACACGTACCAGGCCCAGCGATTGCGCTGGGGCACCGGCGCGATGCAGGTTCTCCGCCTCGAGAGCCCCCTCACCGTCCCCGGGCTCACGCTCGGCCAGCGGCTCGGCTACGCCGCGACGCTCCTCGGCTGGTTCGATGCCTGGCGCTCGCTCGGCTTCCTGCTCCTGCCGCTCCTCGTCGTCCTGACCGGCGCCGTTCCGATCCGGGCGGATACGGCCACCTTCGTCCTCGCCTTCGGCTCGACGTTCCTCCTCCAGCAGCTCGCCCTGCGCGCGCTCTCGCGCGGGACGCACCGTCCGATCCTGTCGCTCATGTTCGAGCTCGTCCGGCTGACCCCGAACCTGCGGGCGACGCTCACCCTCCTGACCCGCGGACGGCCGCAGTTCGCCGTCACCCCGAAGGGCCGCCTCGCCGACGGCCGGACGCGCGCCCACGTCCCGGTCGTCCTCCGCGGCGTCCTCGCGGGCTCGGTCCTCGGCGCGGCGTGGTTCGCGCTCACGCTGCTGGGTCGCACCCCCGTCCGCTACGAGGAACCCTGGGCGATCGCCGCGGCGTTCGGCTGGCTGGTGGTCAACGCCGCGCTCGTGTTCCTCGCCGTCGTTCGCGTCCGATCGGCCCGCTACGCCCCCGAGCGACGGTCGAGCGTTCGCTTCGAGGCGAACGTCCCCGGTACGTTCGCGAACCTGCCCTGCGAGATCCTCGACCTGTCGCTGACCGGCGCTCGGATCGCGATCGCCGGTGCGCCCGAGCCGGGCCGGACGCAGCTGCTGTCCCTCGCGCTCGGCGGCCGGACGCTCTCGATCGACGCGACCGAGCGGTCGCACAGATTCGGCGACGACGGCCGGCTCGTCCTGGGCCTGTCGTTTGCCGACGAGATCACCGCCGAACGCGCGGAGCTCGCGCTCGCCCTGTTCATGACCCGCGCCCTGCCCGTCGCCGACGTCGTCGCGGCCGACGGGGCGGCAAACGGACCGGCGGCGTCTCCTGCGCCGGGCGCCGTTCGGGCCGGGACGTTCACCGAGCAGCAGGCCGTCGCCTAGGGCTCGCGGCGTCGCGGTCGCGAGCAGGTCGGCCGTCGTTCAGGCCGCCCCGTCGTGGGCGTCACTCGCGTCACGGAGGCGCCGCGCGGTGTCGACCGCCGTGCGGACGACGCTCCCCTCCCCCGCGTCGGCGGTCAGCCACTCGATGTCCGGCTCGGACCGAAACCACGTCCGCTGCCGTTTGGCGAACGCGACGTTGCGGCGAGCGTCGAGCTCGATCGCCTCGTCGAGCGTGACCTCGCCGTCGAGATACGCCCACGCTTCGGCATAGCCGATCGCCGAGAACGCCGGGAGTCCGGGATCGAACCGCTCGCGCAGCCCGCGAGCCTCCTCGACGAGCCCCGAATCGAACTGTCGGCGGGCGCGGTCGTGGAGCCAGCGCGCGTGCGTCGCGGCCTCGACGTCGAGCCCGAGCCACGCCACCGGGCCCTCGTACCCGCGCGTGGGCGGGCGCGGACGGTCGCCGGCGAGCTCGGCGATCTCGAGCGCGCGAGCGACCCGGCGCGGGTTGCGCAGGTCAGTGGTGGCGGCAAGCGCGGGCGCGACGGCGCGAAGTCGGGCGGCCGACGCGTCGACCCCGTCGCGGGCGAGGGCCGTCTCGATCCGTTCCCTCACCGCCTCGTCCGACGGCAAGGCGTCCACGTCGAGACCGCGGGCGACGGCCCGAAGGTACAGGCCTGTTCCGCCGGCCAGGATCGCGATGCCGCCGCGGGCGGCGAGGCCGTGCAGGGCCTCGACGGCGTGCCGCACGAAGCCCGCGACCGAGAAGGGCTCGTCGGGCTCGACGAGGTCAAGCCCGTGATGCGGAACATCGCCGCGTTCGGCGGGCGTCGCCTTGGCGGTTCCGATGTCCAGACCGCGATAGACCTGCCGCGAATCGGCCGAGATCACCTCGGCCGGGATGCCCTCGGCGCTCAATGCGCGCGCGACTGCGATCGACGTGCCGGTCTTCCCGGTGCCGGTCGGGCCCGCGAGCACGAGCAGCGGAGGCGAAGGCCTCAGCGCCACGTCGCGCCACGCCGTCGGTCGCCGCGGTCCTCGCCGAACCAGGACGGGTGATCGACCGCAGGCGTCATTCCCACCCGGTGGCGGCGAGGATCACGCGCCCGGCGCCGACCGAAGCGGCACGAGGGAGGCTGCCGGCGCGGCGACGTTCGGCCCGCGGACGATCGGTCGCAGGACTCCGCGCATCGAATACGGTCCGGCGTGATCGATGAGGACGCGCGCCAACGACCCGACGAGATGCACCGACCCGGCGAGGTGGACGAGCTTGTTCTGCCTCGTCCTGCCCGACAGGTGCACCTCGCCATCGCCGACGCGAAGACGGGCCCGTGCCTCGTCGGTCGCCTCGTCCGACCCTTCATCATGGTCGTGCTCGGGGCGCGGCACGATCGTGTCGACGAGGACCTCGACCTCGCGGCCCAGCCAGGCACGGTTGCGGGTCTCGCCGATCGACTCCTGGACGCGGAGCAGCTCGTTGAGCCGGCGTCGCTTCTCGGGGGCCGGCACATCGTCGGCGAGCCTCGTCGCAGGGGTGCCGGGCCGCTCCGAGTACGCGGCGGCGAAGACCTGGTCGTAGCGGACGGTCTCGAGCAGCGCGAGGGTGGACTCGAACTGCGCCTCTGTTTCGCCGCAGAAGCCGACGATGACGTCAGTGGAGATGGCGATATCCGGAATGGCGGAACGGATCGCCGCCAGCCGCTCGAGGTAGTGCTCCCTCGTGTACTGGCGGCCCATCCGCCGGAGCATCGCGTCGTCCCCGGACTGGACGGGCAGATGGAGCGCCTCGCAGACCGATGGACAGTCCGCCATCGCGGCGATGAGTCGGTCCGACAGGTCCCACGGATGCGACGTCACGAAGCGCAGACGCGGGATGGCAGGCACGCCGTCGGCACTGCGAAGCCCGTCGATCGCGCGGATGAGCTCCGCGAGATCGGGGCGCCCGTGGAGGTCCAGTCGGCGACCCGCCCACCGCTCCGCATCGACATGCCCGAACCGCGCCTCGGCCGGCAGGTCGTGACCGTAGCTGTTGACGTTCTGACCGAGCAGCGTCACCTCCCGGTAGCCGGCGGCAGCGAGGCTTCGGGCCTCCTCGACGACGTCGTCGAACGGCCGGCTTCGCTCGGGTCCCCGGCTGAACGGCACAATGCAATACGTGCACGTCTTGTCGCAGCCGTAGACGATCGGCAGCCAGGCGCTGATCGCGCTGCCCCGAGCGACGGCACCGCCGGCGACCGCCGCCCGCCGGGTCGCGCCGAGGGCGGATGCGTCCGACACCTCCGCGCGGCCCACGATCGTCGTTCGCCCGACCGGCTGGCTGTGACCGCCGGGACCGGCGAGCCCGATCGCCCCCTGCGCCGATGCAAGGCCGAGCCGATCGACGAGCTCGGGTTCCTCGTCCGGGCGGAGGAAGACGTCGATCGCCGGGTAGCGTCGCGCCAGGCTGTCGCGGTTCGACGCGCGTACCGAGCAGCCGGTCATGACGATCCGGAGCGCCGGGTTCGCCGCCTTCAGCCGGCCGAGCGCTCCCTGCCGGCCGATGACCTTCGCCTCGGCGGCCTCGCGGATCGCGCAGGTGTTGATGACGATGAGGTCCGCGTCCTCGAGCGAGCGGGCCTCCGCGCACCCCGCCGACAGGAGCCGACCGGCCATCTCCTCCGAATCGCTCCGGTTCATCTGGCAGCCGAGCGTCCAGACGTGGAAGCGCGGCAGGGCGGGCGCGTCGGGTCGGTATTCGGTCAGACGCGTGTCCGCGGGATCCGGCGGCAGCCGGGCACCGTCCGGTGACGGCGCCGCCGGCAGGAGGTCGAGGACGGGCAGGCTTCGGGCGAGGGGTCGGTCGAGCATTCGAAGCTTCGTTCGCGTCAGGTGGAAAGCGTCACGCCGAGCCCCGCCGCGACATCGGGCGGAACCCAGAGACCGGCGTGAGCCTCGGCATACGTGCCGGTATCGCCATGGTAGTCGCTGCCCCCGGTGGCCACGAGCCCGAGCTCGTCGGCGACGGCGCGCATGGCGGACACCGTCGGCTGGTCCCAGCCACGGTAGTAGACCTCGAGGCCGCCGAGCCCAAGCTCGACGAGCTCGCGGACGACGGCGAGGCGCCCGGGTGCCTCGGAGAAGTGCGCGAGGGCGGGCAGGCCGCCGGCGGCGCGGATCGCGCGGATTGCTTCGCCGGGGCCCAGACCGCCACGCGGCACGTACGCCGGGCAGCCACGGCCGACGAGCCGCGAGAACGCGTCCTGGACGCTCGACGCGTGACCCGCCCGCACGAGCAGCCGCGCGATCGTCGGTCGCCCCAGCGCGTCGTCCTGCGATCCGGCGACGATCTCGGCGGCCGCAGCGGGATCGACCGGCAGCCCGATCTCGCTCAGCCGGGCGATCGTCCGCTCGAACCGCAGCCGCCGCTCGTCGCGCTGTCCGCGCAGCACGGCCTCGAACGGCTCGCTCGTGACGTCCACGCCGAGACCCAGGACATGGAACTCCCCCTCGACGGGGGCGGCCGTCGAGGTGAGGGTGTTGATCTCCACACCGGCGAGCAGCTCGAGCCCGGCCGGCAGGCCCGTCGCTCGGAGGTCACGAACGCCCGCGAGCGTGTCGTGATCGGTCAGGGCGAGCAACCTGACGCCCACCGCGGCGGCGTCGCGGACGAGCTCGGCCGGCGTGAGGACGCCGTCGGAGCGGGTCGAATGGGTGTGGAGGTCGATCGGCGACAACGCGGGCGGGATGACCGGTTCGGATCGCGGGCCGACTCCGGTTTCCGCCTCGAAACGCCGCCCGCTCACGTGACGTCGACGAGGCGCTGGATGCGCACGATCTCGAGCGCCCGGCCGGTCGCCGGATCGATGTCCACCTGGGCGGCGTTGAAGACGACCGGCCCGCTCCCCACCGCGAACCGCGTCGGCAGTCCCGTGAGGAAGCGCGGCAGGACGGTCGCGGGGTCGAAGCCGATGACGCTCCAGACCGGGCCGGTCATCCCGAGGTCCGACTGGTAGGCCGTGCCCTGCGGAAGGATGCGCTCGTCGCCGGTGACGACGTGAGTGTGCGTCCCGACGACGGCGCTGACGCGGCCGTCGAGGTAGAGCCCGAGGGCGTTCTTCTCGGACGTGATCTCGCAATGGAAGTCGACGAGTCGGACGGGCGGTAGCGGCTCGGAGGCCTCGTCGAGCAGCCGGTCCGCCTCGCTGAAAGGGCTGTCGAGCGGCTGCATGAAGGTTCGGCCGATGAGGTTGATGACCGCGACGTGCGTTCCGTCGAGGGCCTCGTAGATGCCCCAGCCCCGGCCCGGCACGCCCTCGTGACCATAGTTGAGGGGGCGAAGGATCCGCTCCTCGCGCTCGAGGACGGGATAGATCTCGCGCTTGTCCCAGATGTGGTTGCCCGACGTGATGACGTCCACCCCGGCACCGAACAGGGCGTTCGCGGTCGATTCCGTCAACCCCGTGCCGCCGGCGACGTTCTCGCCGTTCGCGACGACGAAATCGATCCCGCGCTCCTCGCGGATCGGCTGGACGAGCTGCTCGGCCGCCTGTCGCCCGGGCTTGCCGATGAGGTCGCCGATGAGCAGGACGCGACAGGCGCCGCGCGGACGGGGCGGATCGCTGTTCGGCTGGGCGCCCAGCCGCGTCCTCCCGATCCGGTCGGCCTCGGTCGCCTCCGTCTCCGCGCGCCCGCTCGCCACGTCCCCTACTTCGCGTACTCGACGGCGCGAGTCTCGCGGATCACCGTCACCTTGATCTGGCCCGGGTAGGTGAGGTTCTCCTCGATCTTGCGGACGACGTCGCGTGCGAGACGCGTTGCCGTCAGATCGTCGATCTCGTCCGGCCGAACGAGGATCCGGACCTCGCGCCCGGCCTGGACCGCAAACGACCGCTCGACGCCGATGAAGCTGTTCGCGATCGCCTGGAGGTCCTCGAGCCGCTTGACGTACGTCTCGACCGCCTCGCCGCGAGCACCCGGGCGCGACGCGCTGATCGCGTCCGCGACCTGGACGATCGGCGCCTCGAGGCACGCATACTCCACCTCCTGGTGGTGCGCCGCGATGCCGTTCACGACCTTGAACGGGAGGTTGTGGCGCTGGGCGATCTGGGCGCCGATGGCGGCGTGCGGCCCCTCGACCTCGTGGTCGACGGCCTTGCCGATGTCGTGCAGCAGCCCACCGAGCTTGCTGACCTGGACGTCGGCGCCGAGCTCGGCCGCGATCACGGCCGCGATCCGACTCGTCTCGAGCGAGTGGACGAGGACGTTCTGACCGTAGCTGGTTCGGTACTTCAGCCGACCAAGGAGCTTGAGGATCTCGGATGGCAGACCCGGGGTGCCGGCGTCGTAGGCGGTCTGCTCACCTGCCTGGCGGATGATCAGCTCGACCTCCGCCTGGGCCTTCGAGACGACCTCCTCGATCCGGCCAGGATGGATCCTGCCGTCCTGGATGAGCTTCGTGAGCGCGAGGCGGGCGACCTCGCGGCGGACGGGGTCGAAGCCCGAGACGACGACGGTCTCCGGCGTGTCGTCGATGATCAGGTCGACGCCCGTCGCCTGCTCGAGCGCGCGGATGTTGCGGCCCTCACGACCGATGATCCGGCCCTTCATCTCGTCGGACGGGAGGTGGATCGTCGTGACGGTGTGCTCGGCCGTGTGGTCCGCCGCGACCCGCTGCATGGCGGTGACGATGATGTCCCGGGCCTTCTCCTGCGCCTCCTCGCGCGCCTGGCGCTCGATCGCCCGGGCGACGCGAACGGCGTCGTGCTCGGCCTCGTCGCGGACCGCCTCGATCAGGTGCGACTTCGCGTCTTCGGCCGAGAGGTTGGCGGCGCGCTCGAGCGCCGCGACCTGCTCGCCGTGAAGCCTCGCGACCTCTTCGCGCGCCCGCTCGATCTCGCGCTCGCGGTCCACGAGCTTGCGGTTCTTCTCCTCGAGCATGTCGGCGCGCTGGTCGAGCTGCTCGTCGCGCTGATGCAGCCGCCGCTCGACGCCGGCGAGCTCGCCACGCTTGGCGCGCGCTTCGTCCTCGGCCTCGCCCTGGAGCCGGAGCTTCTCGTCCTTTGCCTCGAGGATGAGGTCCTTCTGCCGTTCGCGCGCCTCGGCCACGATCCGCTTGGCTTCCGACTGTGCCGCGCGCACGATCTGGGGCGCCCAGATTCGCCCGGTGACGACGAATCCGATCGCCGCGCCGATCAGCGCCGCGACGAGCGCGGCCGCCGCGGCGACGGGCGTCTCGACCATCTTCTGTTCCTCCCCGCCGGGCGCCTCGCTCGCTGACCGGAGGCCCGGTGGACGTCTGCAGTTCGGGGCGACGACTCGCGTGGACGGGCGAGGACGAGCTGGGCGGTCCTCGGACGCGGGCACGTCGCGTGGGCGGTTTCAGGATCTCGCCGCTCCGGCATCGCCGGAACGGCGGAACGTGCCGGTAGCCTACTACGGCTCGACTGGGCGAGCCGGAAGACGCGGTCGTCGCACGTCCCGTCGCCAGCACGCGTCGGCGGCACGGCGTCGCCAGCACGCGTGGGCGCTCCGATCGAGTCGGCTCGTCGGGTCACGTGTCGGGCCGGATTCCCGCCGGACGGTAACCATCGCCAGTAGCGCCGCTGCGAAGGTCGCTTCGCGTGGTCGGTGGCGCGGCGCGGCGGCGTCCTCACGCACGCTTGGCACCCCCGGACGCACGATCCGCACCCGTCCGCGGCCGTTTCCGTTCCTCGGGGCGCCCTTGCGGCACGGCTTGTGCCCCCGGTTACCTCTCCACGGGAATCGGCCCGCTGAAGGTCCCGATGGAGTCGCGGACAGCGCGGACGGGCGCCTACTCCATCTCGGTCCGGGACGATGCGGCTTCCGCAGCGAGACGGCCCGCGGTCTCGGGATCGAAGCCATTGCGGGCCAGGAGCGCATACGTTCGGGCACGGCGCCTCCATGCGTCCGGTTCGCGCGCGAGCCCGTTCGCGTGGCGGTCGAGCAGCCGTCGTCCGCGTTCGAGGTCTGCGTCCTCGTCGGCGCCGTCGCGGCGCGCTTCGAGGACCTCGTCGACCACGGCGCGGTCGATGCCCTTCTGGCCAAGCTCGCGCCGGAGCGCGACCTCACCACGGGGATGGGCCCGATCGCGCGACTCGACCCACGCGCGAGCGAAGGCGGCGTCGCCGAGCATCCCGAGCTCCGACAGCCGGCCGATAGCCGCCTCGACCAGCTCCGGTCGGTACCCGGCAGTCGTCAGCCGGCGCCGAACCTCGGCGACGGACCGGGGCCGCGCCTCGAGGAACCGCGCGGCAGCGTTGAGGACGACCCCTGGATCGTCGACCTCCGCGCGCGATGCTCGCCGGTCCGCCAGCGATTGACGCGCCCCTGACCCTCGGCTCGCTCCTGCCTGTCTCACGACTGTTCAAGCAGCCGCAGGATGTCCGCCGCGAGCAGTTGGTACCGGTCGCGTGGTCCTGCGGTGGGCTCGGTGAACCACCTCACGAACTCCTCGTGGACGATCCGCGTCGCTTGGTCGAGGTCGGTCACGCCGCGGAGTCGGGGCAGGATCGTTCCCACCTCCGGCTCGTACTCGTCGCGGTTGTCAATGACGTTCAGGCCGATCGGATCGCGCTCGAAGGCGATCTCCACCGCCTTGTCATACCGGTCGGGATCAGCGGCCCGAACGGCCGCGCGTTGTGCCCGCTCGCGCTGGACTCGCGCGACGACTCCCGGCGGAAAACCGGTGGCCTCGTCCGGCATCGCAGCGCCGTCTATTCGGCTTCCTCGATGCCTTCGACCGGGACGGCCACGTCGCTGATCCGACCGCGGATCGCGTTCTCGATCTCGGTGCTGATCGGCGCGTTCTGGCGAAGGAAGTCCTTGGCCGCCTCGCGACCCTGTCCGAGCCGGGTGTCCGTGTAGGTGAACCACGCCCCGGTCTTCGTCACGACGTCCATCGCCACGCCGACGTCGAGGAGGCCGCCCTCCCGGCTGATCCCCTCGCCGTACATGACGTCGAACTCGGCGACGCGGAACGGCGGCGCGACCTTGTTCTTGACGACCTTCACCCGGACGCGGTTGCCGACCGAGTCGGTGCCTGACTTGATCGTCTCGACGCGCCGGATATCGAGCCGGACAGAGGCGTAGAACTTGAGCGCGCGGCCGCCCGGCGTCGTCTCTGGGTTGCCGAACATGACGCCGATCTTCTCGCGCAGCTGGTTCGTGAAGACGAGGGCGGTGTTCGAGCGGCTGACCGCGCCGGTGAGCTTGCGCAGGGCCTGGCTCATGAGACGGGCCTGGATCCCGACGAAGCTGTCGCCCATCTCGCCCTCGATCTCGGCGCGGGGCACGAGCGCCGCCACGGAGTCGACGACGACGACGTCGATGCCGGCCGAGCGGATGAGTGTCTCGGTGATCTCGAGGGCCTGCTCGCCGGTGTCCGGCTGGCTGACGAGGAGCTCGTCGACGTTGACGCCGGTCGATCGGGCGTAGCCCGGGTCGAGGGCGTGTTCGACGTCGATGAACGCGGCCACCCCACCGCGGCGCTGCGCCTCGGCGATGACGTGCTGGCAGACGGTCGTCTTGCCCGACGACTCGGGCCCGAAGATCTCCGTGATCCGGCCGCGGGGGATGCCGCCGACGCCGAGCGCGAGGTCCAGCGCGATGGACCCGGTCGGGATCGAGTCGACCTGCTGTCGCTGCGCCGAGCCGAGCTTCATGATCGAGCCCGCCCCGAACTGCTTCTCGATCGCGAGGATCGCCGCATCCACGGCCCTCGATCGCTCGCCGCCTGCGCCGTTCGAGCCGTTCCGTGCGCTGCTGCGCTCTCCGGTCAACGTCATCTCGCCTCGCTCCTTGTCCCTCGTCGCTCGATACGGGCTCCGATCCGAACGGAACGCCGCTGAACCTCCCGAGGGCCAGGACGCCGGTCCTCGACGCGCTCGACCCGAGGAGTCAGCCCTCGTCGGCCTCCTCGACCACCGGCTTCGGCTTCCGCGGCTTGCGGATCAGCTCCGCCTGCTGCGGGATCTCGGACAGCGGTTGCAGCTTCGGTTGGCCGGTCGCCTTGTCCTTCGGCTTCTTCTTCGTCTCGCGGTGCGGTCGGTCTCGCGAGCCCATCCTGTCGCCTCCGCGTCGATGTGCAGGCTACGGAACGTCGCTTCACGCCGGCTTGTCTGCCGCTTCGCCGGCACGTATCCGGCCGGCACGAGCGCGAAGCTCCGAGAGGATTGTAGGCAACGTGCCGGCCGCGAGCGCGGCCCTGACCCGGGCCATGAAGTCGAGGATGAACGTCAGGTTGTGGCACGTTGCGAGGCGGTAGGCAAGCAGCTCGTCGGCGCGGAACAGGTGGGCGACATAGGCGCGCGAGAAGGAGCGGCAGAGCCGGCACCGGCAGTCTGCCTGCACCGGCGCGGGGTCATCGAGGAAGCGCGCATTGCGCAGGTTCAGCCGCCCGCCCGGCACCCACAGCTGCCCGTTCCGGGCGACGCGCGACGGCAGGACGGAGTCGAACAGGTCGATCCCGCGTTCGACGGCATCGAGGATGTCGGCCGGCGACCCGAGCCCCATGAGGTAGCGCACCCGCCCGTCGCCGTCGAGCGCGTCGACCGTCACGTCGATCGCATCGCCGCGCTCGTCGGCCGACTCGTCGCCCGCCAGGCCGCCGATGCAGAGGCCGTCGAACGGCAGGGCCGCGATCGCCGCTGCGGAACCCGCGCGCAGCTCGGGATCCAGCCCGCCCTGGACGATGCCGAAGAGCGCCTGGTCCGCCCGTTCGTGCGCCGCCAACGATCGCACGGCCCAGCGGTGGGTCCGTTCGGTCGCATCACGGACCGCTTCGATCGTCGAGGTGGCCGGCCGAACGGGCTGGTCGAAGGCGACCGCGACGTCGGCGCCGAGTGCCTCCTGGATCCTGATCGAGCGTTCGGGCGTGAAATGCTCGACCGAACCGTCGAGGTGGCTGCGGAACGTGACGCCCTCGTCATCGACCGTCCGGAGATGGCCGAGTGACACGACCTGGAAGCCGCCCGAATCGGTCAGGATCGGCCGGTCCCAACCCATGAACGCATGGAGCCCGCCGAGGCGTTCGATCCGATCGGCGCCGGGCCGGAGCTCGAGGTGGTAGGTGTTGGCGAGGACGATCGACGCGCCGACCTCGATCAGGTCGTCCGGATCGAGCGCCTTGACCGTCGCGTTCGTGCCGACCGGCATGAACTGCGGCGTCTCGACGACCCCGTGGGTCAGCGTCAGCCGGCCCGCCCTCGCGCGCGACGAGGGATCGACGGCATTGACCGCGAAGCTCGCCGCGCTCACCGAGGCGAGACGAGCGACAGGACGGTGTCCACCTAGCCGCTGCCACCGTTCGGCGGACGACTGTCTCCGGTCGAGCGGGCGTCGGCGGGCGCCTCCCAGAGGCTCGGCATGTCGGCCTCCGACCGGCGCGGCGGTGGGATCTCGTAGCCCAGTCGCGCCAGGTGCTGGCGCGCGGCCTCGGTCGCGATCCGCCCCTGCGGCGTGCGATCCAGGAAGCCGAGCCGGAGGAGGAATGGCTCGTACACGTCCTCGATCGTCTCGACCTCCTCGGACAGGACCGCGCCCAGAGCCTGGACGCCGACCGGTCCGGAGCCGAACTTCTGGACGATCGCCGCGAGCAGCTTGCGGTCGGTGGAATCGAGGCCTTCGTCATCGATCTCGAGCGTTCGCATCGCCTCGCCCACCGCGCGCTCGTCGATGCGGCCGTCGCCGTTCACCTCGGCGTGATCGCGGACCCGCTTGAGGAGCCGGTTGACGATCCGCGGCGTTCCGCGGCCTCGCCGCGCGATCGCCCGCCCCGCATCCTCGCTCATCTCGACCCCGAGGATCCCGGCGGAGCGTCGCACGATCGCGGTGAGGTCCGGGTCGTCGTAGAAGTCGAGCCGGTACGTGACGCCGAAGCGGTCACGCAGCGGCGAGCTGATCCGGCCGGCGCGCGTCGTCGCGCCGACGACCGTGAACGGCTTCAGGCTGAGGCGGAGGGATCGCGCCGAGGGGCCCTTGCCGATCATGACGTCGAGCGCGAAGTCCTCCATCGCCGGATAGAGGATCTCCTCGACGGCCTTCGACAGGCGGTGGATCTCGTCGATGAACAGGACGTCGCGCTCGTCGAGCGAGGTGAGGATCGCGGCGAGGTCGCCCGGCCGCTCGATCGCCGGACCGGACGTGTAGCGAATGTTGACGCCGAGCTCCCGCGCGATGATGGTGGCGAGCGTCGTCTTGCCGAGGCCCGGAGGTCCGTAGAGAAGGACGTGGTCGGCCGCCTCTCCCCTCCCCTTCGCGGCGGCGATGAGGACCGAGAGCGTGGCCTTGACCTCGCGCTGGCCGACGTACTCCTCGAGCGTTCGCGGCCGGAGCGCGCTCTCGACCGTCCGATCGACCTCGTCGAGGGCATCCGCGGCGAGCAGCCGCGTGGCGTCGTCCATGTCGCGTCAGTCTACATCCCGGCGGCCGCATTTCGCACGGATGTTCACCCTCGTCGACCGGTGCGTCTCGCGGCGTTGTAGGCTCGCGGAGCGATGAAGCGGATCGAACGCCTCGGCGGCCTCGTCAGGCCCGTCCGTTCGGCCGTGCGACCCGTCCGGCGGCTCGCGCGGCTCGTCGGACCGGCCCTGCTCGTCGCGCTGGCGGCGTCGTCGCGTCTCGCGGGCAGGGGCACCCGGCGCGCCGCGGAACGTTGGCACGAGCGGGCATCGGCGCGAAACGGCCGCCTGGCGGCCCGCGGGCGGACGCCGCTGCCGAACCTGTTCGAGGTCCACCCCGAGGCCCGCCGCGCCCTCGGCCACGACATCGGGCTGCGCTCGGTCCCGCTCGACGAGATCGTCGGAACGGCCGTCGCCGGCGGCGCGCAGCGCGGCGGCGACTTCCTGCCGCTGCCCGCCTTCCGGTCGTCGAACTGGGCGGGCCGTTGGCAGCGGCTCAGCCGCGCGAACGACCGGCTCGCGATCCTGCCGCCGATCGACCTCGTGAAGTACGGAGACGGGTACTGGGTCGAGGACGGCCACAACCGCGTCGCCGCCGCGCTCTACAACGGTCAGCAGGACATCGACGCCGTCGTTCGCGAGCTCCGCCAGCCGGGCTATCTCGACGAGGGCACCACGACCGTCGCGACGCTCGCGCCGGTGGCCGCCGCCGGGAGCGAGCTGCGTGCCGCGGGCGCCGGTCGCTTCTCGGCCGGAGCCGCCGAGGAGGCAGGCCGGCTGGACCCCGGACCGGCCGAGCCGCACGACCACGGTGCGACGAGGTCCTCGGAGACGCCCACGGAGACGCTCGGGGACTCGTGATCCGTCACCTCGTCGTCCCATGGCCGGACCATGAGCTCGCGGACCGGCTGGGACGTCCGTTCCGACTCCTCGCGGTCTCCGACGACGAGGACCCAGCGCTCGACAGAGCGGTGAACCGCGACGGCCTCGCCCCGGTCGACCTGGTCGTCGGCTGCGGCGACCTCTCGCCGGAGTACCTCTCGTTCGTCACCGATTCGCTGCGTGCACCCCTCCTCTATGTCCGTGGCAACCACGACCAGGGCGCGGCCTGGGTCGCCGAGGCCCGCAAGCGGCTGCCGCTGCCGCTCGGGCCGCAGGGCGCCGGGCCAGACCTCGCCGCCGGGCTGTCGATCGTCGGCCTCGGCTGGCCCAGGGTCGAGAACGAGCAACGCGTTCCCGACGAGCGGGCGGCGTGGCTCCAGGCGATCCGGGCCGTCATGGGTCGCGGCCTCGTCCACGGCGGCGCAGGACGCGGCCGCCAGCCGCTCATCGTGCTCAGCCATGTCCCGCCACGCGGCTACGGCGACATGCCGGACTCGAACTATCACCGCGGGTTCGCCGGCTATCGCTGGCTGCTCGGGCGGCTGCGACCGGCCCTCTGGCTCCACGGCCACGTCCACCCCGCCGCCGCGGAGGCGGTCATCGTCCAGGCCGGCCCGACCCCGATCATCAACGTGACGGGGGTGACCCTCCTGAGCCTCGATCCGGACGCGACGAGCGCCGCGAGTCCCGGGCACGAGGCCCGACCCGACGTGTATGCCGCTACTCGCGCAGCAGGGTCCGCAGCGCCGCCTTGACGCGGTCCTCGAGGCTCGCGCCGGTCGTCGTCGCGCCGACGGCGTCGCGCGCGGCTGTCCGGGCCTCGACGGCCGAATAGCCGAGGGCCTGGAGGGCGCCGACGATCTCGTTCTCGCCGGCCGGCCCGCTCGCCCCGACTGCCGACGCCGCCGCGGTTCCGGCCGCGGCCACCTTCTCCTTGAGCTCGAAGATGACCCGTTCGGCGAGCTTCTTGCCGATCCCCGGGATCGACGTGAGGACGGCCTGGTCCTGCTGGAGGATCGCCAGCTGGAGGTCGGCCGTCGGTCGACTGCCGACGATCGCGAGTGCGACCTTCGGACCGACGCCGGTCACCGTGAGCAGGAGATTGAAGAAGCCGAGCTCCTCGAGGGAGCGGAACCCGTAGAGCGCCTGCTGGTCCTCGCGGACGAGATGGAAGGTGTGGAGCCGGATCCGGCCGCCGAGCGTCGCCGACGCGACGATCGCGGGCGACGCGAAGACGCGATAGCCGATCCCGCCGACCTCGATGACGACCGAATCGAGGGCAATCGAGCCGACGACGCCCTCGACCGAGGCGATCACGCCGGGCGGCGGGCGACCGAACGCCGGCTGACCGAACGATCGCGCCGGAGTGCGTCGCGGACGGCACGCTCGTACGGCGTCATACCGCCGGCGAGCGGCGCGACCGCGGCGCGGTCGAGCACGGCGGAGCTCGTGACCTCGGCGCCGCGCGTCCGATGCGCCGCCCAGATGGCGATCGCCAGCGCATCCGCCGCGTCGTCGGGCACCGGCAGCGTGGCCATCCCGAGGACGAGCGCGACCATCCGCGCGACCGCCGCCTTGTCCGCGCGACCGTCACCGCAGACCGCCGACTTCACCTCCGACGGCGTCGCCTCGCGGACCGGCAGCGCGTGCTGCGCCGCCGCGAGCAGGACGACGCCGCGGGCCTGGCCGACCGCGAACGCCGTCTGCGCGTTGCGCGAGAAGAAGAGCCGCTCGACCGCGAGGAGGTTCGGGCGATGGAGCTCGATGAGCTCGTCGACGAGGCCGTGGATCGAGCCGAGGCGTTCGGGCAGCGAGCGATCCGGCGTCGTCTCGAGGCAGCCGTGGTCGATCTCGCGGACGCGACCGCCGGCGAGCTCGACCATCCCGTACCCGAGCGCGGCGGTCCCCGGGTCGATGCCGAGGATGATCATCGGCGGCGCTCGACGCGTGCGCCGCCGGACGTCACCCGGCGACCTCGGCGAAGACGTCCTCCGGGATGTCGAAGTTCGCGCTCACGCGCGAGACGTCGTCGAGATCCTCGAGCATCTCGACGAGGCGCAGCGCCTGGCGCGCCCTGTGCGAATCGAGCGGGACGGTCTGCTTCGCGACCATCGTCTGCTCGGCCGATTCGATCGGCATGCCGGCCTTCTCGAGTGCCACGCGGACGTGCTCGAGGTCGGCGGGCGTGGTGTAGACCTCGACCTGGCCGTCGGCGCTGTCGACGTCCTCCGCGCCGGCGTCGATCGCGGCAAGCTCGATCTCGTCGGCGTCCCGGCCGTCGGGCTCGATCGCGATCAGCCCGCGCGGCTCGAATTGCCAGGCGACCGCGCCGCTCCCGGCCAGCTGACCGCCGGCCTTCGAGAAGACCGCGCGCACCTCGGCCGCCGTCCGGTTGCGGTTGTCCGTCTGGGCCTCGACGAGGATCGCCACGCCGCCCGGGCCATAGCCCTCGTAGACGATCTCCTCGAACTGCTGGTCGTCGCCGCCGCCGGTCGCCTTCTCGATCGCGCGCTTGATGTTGTCCGCCGGCATGTTGACCGAACGGGCCTTGTCGACAGCGAGCCGGAGCCGATAGTTCGCGTCCGGGTCTCCCCCGCCCTGGCGCGCCGCGACGCTGATCTCGCGTGCGACCTTGGTGAAGACGGCGCCGCGTTTCGCGTCGTTGGCGCCCTTCTGGCGCTTGATCGTGGACCATTTGGAGTGGCCGGACATCGCGCGGAAGTATACCGACTAGAATTGCCCCACCCGGGCGCCTGAGGGCCCTGAACACGCTGCCCGAGGGTCCTCCGCGCCTTCCAGCCGAGCTCACCGACCGCATCTGAGGGCGAGACGCGATGGCGACGAAGAGCCTTGACCTCCCCCACCTCCGGAGCGTCGTTCTGGCCGGGCACGCCGGATCCGGCAAGACGACGCTCGCCGAGCAGCTCCTCTTCTCGAACCACGCGATCGCCCGCCTGGGGCGGGTCGACGACGGAACGGCGAGCCTCGACTTCGAGCCCGAGGAGCACAAGCGCAAGGAGTCGCTCGCGCTCGCGGCCGCGACGTTCGAAACCGACGGCCACCGGGTCACGCTCGTCGACACGCCGGGCTACCCCGACTTCGTTGGCGAGGTCATCCAGGGCTTCCAGGCGACTGATTCGGCGATCCTGGTGATGGACGCCGCGGGTGGTGTCGAGGCGGGACTGGAGCAGGCCGTCGCCCTCGCCCGCGAGACCGGTCGACCCGCCTGCTTCGTCATCGACAAGTGCGATCGCGAGAACGCGGACCCGGCGGCCGCCATCGATGCGCTTCGGGCGGCGTTCGGGACGAAGGTCGCGCCGCTCCACCTCGCGATCGGCGCGGCGGATTCGTTCAGCGGCTACGTCGATCTCGTCCACCGCAAGGCGTGGCGGCTGGAAGGCGGCATCGAGACCGAGATTCCGATCCCGCCGGAGCTCGAGCCCGAGATCGCCGCCCGGCGCGACCAGCTGCTCGAGGCCGCGGCCGAGGCCGATGACGACGTCCTGACGAAGTACCTCGAGGGCCAGGACGTGAGCGACGCCGAGCTCGACGCATGCCTCCACAAGGGCGTCCGCGAATCGATCGTCGCGCCGGTGCTCGTCGCGAGCGGTGCGAAGGGGATCGGCATTCGCGCGCTGACCGATGCGATCACCCGCTACCTTCCCTCGCCGCCCGAGGAGGGGCCGATCGTCGTTCGCGACAAGGGCGGCGCGGAGACCACCCTGCCGGTCGATCCGGACGGCCCGCTCGTCGCGCGCGTGTTCAAGACGACGGCGGACCCCTTCGTCGGCCGGTTGACGTATCTGCGGGTTCTGTCCGGGACGCTCCACAGCCAGTCGACGGTCTTCAACGCCAGCCGCGGCGAGGAGGAGCGCATCGGCCAGCTCCTGCTCCTCCATGGCAAGGAGCAGGAGGCTGTCGGGGAGCTCGAGGCGGGGGAGATCGGGGCCGTCGCGAAGCTCGCGGTCACCCACACCGGCGACACGCTCTCGTCGAAGGACCACCCGTACACGCTGCCGGAGATCGGCTTCCCGGAACCGACGCTCGAGGTCGCGATCGATCCGCAGACGAAGGCCGATCTCGACAAGCTCGGCGCCGCCCTCCAGCGGATGCTCGACGAGGAGCCGACCGCGCGGGTCGAGCGGAGCGCGCTCGGCGAGCAGGTCCTGCGGACGATGGGCGAGGCCCATGTGGCGGTCATCGGCGAGCGGCTCAAGCGCAAGTTCGGGGCCGGGATCGTCACCCGTCAGCCACGCGTCCCGTATCGAGAGACGATCCGCGGCAAGGCGCAGGTCCACGGCCGCTACAAGAAGCAGACCGGCGGGCACGGCATGTTCGGCGACGTCTGGCTCGAGCTGGAGCCGAACCCCGACGGCGGCGTCGAGTTCGGTGAGCGTGTCGTCGGCGGGTCGGTGCCGCGCCAGTTCTTCCCGGGCGTCGAGAAGGGCATCCGCGAGACGGCCGCCGACGGGGTCGTCGCCGGCTTCCCGCTGTCCGACTTCAAGGCGACGCTCTACGACGGCTCGTTCCACAGCGTCGACTCGAACGAGCTGTCGTTCAAGATCGCGGCCTCGATGGCGCTCAAGGACGGCGTCCACCAGGCGAAGCCGGTCCTCCTCGAGCCGATCATGAACGTGACCGTCACGGTCCCCGAGGAGTACATGGGCGAGGTCAACCGGGACCTCAATGGGCGGCGCGGCCGCGTCCTCGGCATGGACACGCTCGGCGACGGGCTCCAGAGCGTCACGGCCCAGGTCCCGCAGGCGGAGCTGTTCGCGTACGCGACGGAGCTGCGGTCGATGACGCGCGGCCGCGGAACCTTCACCTCGACGCTCGACCATTACGAGGACGTGCCCTCGCACATCGCAGAGAAGGTCATCGCCGAGCACAAGCAGGGTGCCGAAGCCGCCGGCCACTGACGGCGAGAGCGCGGCGGCGTGCGGGCGGCCGGGCGGCCCGCGGCACGCGGCACGGCGAGGCGCGACGGCGGCCGGCGGCGCGACGCCGGCCGGCGGCACGGCGGCACGGCGGGACGGCGTCATGGCGGGACGCGGCAGAGCTACGGCGCGCCACCACGCCCCCCCCGAAGGCGGCTCATGTCGGCGAACCGCTTGCGCGGAGGCTTCGAGCGGTCGATTCCCGTGGGAAGGTAACCGCCGGGGTTTTCGGGGCGATCAAGGCCGTGCCGACATTCGATTTGATGCCGGATGGTGCATGAATCGCGGCCGGCGACGACCAAAGCACCTTTGCGAGGGCCGTTGAGTCGCCTGTAGCCCGTCCGGTTACCACCCCACGGGAACGGCGAACCGCAAGCTCTGCGCGGGGATCAGGACGTTGCGGAAAGCCGAACCGCAGGGTCTGCGCGAGGGACGCGGCGCTGCGGAAAGCCGAACCGCAGGGTCTGCGCGGGGATCTCGACGTTGCGGAAAGCCGAACCGCAGGCCCTGTGCGAGGGACGCCGCGCTGCTGAAAGACCGCAAACTCTGCGCGTGGGGTCGCGCGCTCCCAAAAGCCGAACCGCAAGCGCCGCTCGCCCGCGAGCGACCGAGCCGGAACAGGACCTCCGCAGTCGCCTCCCTAGCCGGACCGCTCGACGATTCGCTGGTTGCGCTTGCCGGTTCGGATGATCCAGAAGCGACCGTGCAGCGGCGCAGGGGCCGCCTCGTTTGCGTCGGTGACGCGCACGTCGTTCACGTAGAGCCCGCCGCCGGCGATCCCGCGCCGCAGCTCGCCGTTCGAGCCATACGCGCCCGCCGCGAGCGCGAGCCCGCCGGCCGTCGCGCCCGCTGCCGCCGGAACCTGAGCATGCGGGAGCTCGCGTGCGGCGGCCACGAGGAGCGCCTCGGACAGCTCGCCGAGACGTCCCGAGAAGATCGCCTCGGAAAGCTCGGTCGCGCGAGCCGCCTCGGCGGCACCGTGGACGCGGGCCGTCAGGTCGCGGGCGAGCGCGCGCTGGGCCGGCCGAGCCTCGGGCCGAGCCGCCTGCTCGCCCTCGAGCGTCTCGATCTCCTTGCGGCCGAGGAGCGTGAACCAGCGCAGGTAGATCGCGACGTCCCGATCGTCGGCGTTGAGCCAGTACTGGTAGAACGCGTACGGGGACGTCAGGTTCGGGTCGAGCCAGACCGACTCGCCGCCCTCGGTCTTGCCGAACTTCGCGCCGGATGGCGCGAGCAGGAGCGGGTACGCGAGCCCGTGCGCGCGCTCCTCGGCCGGCTCGTCTCCGCCGCCGACCGAACGGCGGATCAGCTCGAGCCCGGCGGTGATGTTTCCCCACTGGTCCGCGCCGCCCATCTGGAGCTCGACGCCGTGCCGTGCGTAGAGGTGCCGGAAGTCGAACGCCTGGAGGAGCATGTAGCTGAACTCGGTGAACGACAGCCCGCGCTCCATCCGCTGCTGGACCGAATCCTTGGCCAGCATGTACGGGACCGTGAAGTGCTTGCCGACGTCGCGCAGGAAGTCGAGGACGGTCACGTCCTGCGTCCACTCGAGGTTGTTCGCCATCTCGGCCTGCGCGGCTCCAGGGGAGAAGTCGAGGAACCGGGCGAGCTGGTCGCGGATCGATGCGACGTTCGCCTCGAGCGTCGCGCGATCCAGCAGGTTCCGCTCGCTCGATCGGCCGGACGGGTCGCCGACCATCCCGGTCGCGCCGCCGACGAGCGCCACCGGGCGGCCCCCACGCCGCTGGAAGTGGATGAGTCCGAAGATCGGCACGAGGTGGCCGATGTGGAGCGAGGCCGCGGTCGGATCGAAGCCGTTGTAGCCGGCGAGGGGCGGCCCCGCGGCCAGCCGGCGTTCGAGGCCGGGCGTCGCCTCGTGGAACATCCCGCGCCAGCGCAGCTCGTCGAGCAGGCCCCCGAGGCCAGGCCCAACGCGCGCCGCGGGCGCTGACGCCGCGTCGACGTCCGTCACAGGAGCCCGGACCGACGCGTCTCGAGCGGCCTGGACGGGGGGTGCCGGAGCATCGCGGACCCTATGCTACTGTGAGCCGGACCATGCAGACGAGCCTTGCGCGGCGTCAGCGCCACCGTCGGAACGGGAACGGGCGCAAGGCTCCGCAAGGCGGCGCGGCGCGTCGAATCGCGATCGCGCTGCCTCTCCTCCTCTTCGCGAGCCTGCTGCTCCTGGGCGTCGTCGGCCTCGTCGGCGCGGTCGCTGCGTACAACTACTTCAGCACCGGCCTCCAGGACCCGAAGACCCTCCTCCAGAACCTGACGTTCGATCAGCAGACGATCGTCTACGACCGAACCGGCAAGGTCGAGCTCGCGAGGCTTGGCGAGCTCAAGCGCGAAGTCACGCCATACGCCCAGATCCCGGCGGCGCTCGTCGATGCGACGACCTCGATCGAGGACAAGACGTTCTGGGACAACGCGGGCTTCGACCCCGTCGGGATCATCTCTGCCGGCGTCGACACGATCCAGGGCAACGAGCGTGGCGCGTCGACGATCACCCAGCAGCTCGTCCGCGCCCGGCTCCTGCCGAGCGACGTCCTCGCCGGCTCCAAGTACGAGCGCAAGATCAAGGAGATCATCCAGTCGATCCGCCTGACCCAGGAGCTTCCGTCCGGCACCGCCGGCAAGGAGGCGATCATGGAGGCGTATCTCAACCAGAACTTCTACGGCAACCAGAGCTACGGTGTCGCGGCCGCGGCGAAGGGCTACTTCGGCAAGACGCTCGACAAGCTCGACCTCGCCCAGATGGCGATCCTCGCCGCGATCCCGAAGAGCCCGACGAACTACGACCTCGTCCGCAACGCCACCGAAGAGTGCTCGGTGACCGTCGCGGCCGGCGACGACTGCCCCGCCGGCAAGAGCCAGCTCGTCGTGCCGGCCGATTCGCCGATCGTCGTCCGCCGCAACGCCGTCCTCACGGCGATGGTCACCAACCGCGTCCTCACCCGAACCTCCCTCACCGACGACGAGATCCAGGCCGCGATGCGCGAACCGGTCGTGCTGACGCCCCAGAGCTCACAGCAGTGGAAGGCGGCGCAGTTCGTGTGGCAGGTCCGCAGCCAGCTCGGTGCGCTGCTGTGCGGCGCGGCGGATGCCGACAGCTGCGAGAAGGTCGACACCGGCGGCTACCACGTGACGACGACGCTCGACTGGGCGATGCAGCAGTCGACGGAAAAGTGGGTCTATGCCGCTGCCCGGGCGCCGAACCGCAAGGACATGACGACGATCCTCAAGCGGCTCAAGATCCCCGCATCCGACCAGGGCTGGATCCGACAGCTCCGCAACCGGAACATCAACAACGCCGCGGCCGGCATCGAGGACGCACGCACGGGCCAGATCCTCGCCTATGTCGGCAGCGCGAGCTACACCGACTCCGGCAACAAGAAGTTCCAGCCGCAGTTCGACGTCCTGTCGGACGGCTGGCGTCAGCCCGGGTCGGCGATCAAGCCGATCGACTACGCCATCGGGATCGACGATCACACGCTGACGGCGGCGACGATGTTCATGGACGTCGTCACGGACTTCGGAAACGACTACACGCCGACGCAGGCCGACTCGGCCGAGCGCGGACCCGTCCTCCTGCGCTCGGCGCTCCAGTTCTCGCTCAACGTGCCCGCGGTCAAGGCCGGCTTCTACATCAAGCTCGACCACGAGCTCGCCCGGACGAAGGACTTCGGGATCCACTACCTGAAGGGAACGCAGCCGGTCATCAGCCAGAGCATCGGGACCCAGGTCATGCACCCGATCGACCTGCTGGGCGCGTATTCCGCGATCGCGAACGGCGGCCGGCTCATGCCGCGGACGCTCATCCTCACCGTCAGTGACACCAACGGGACGCAGGTGTGGCCGCCGGCGGGGTCGAAGCCGTCGACGGGCAAGAAGGTCGTCAGCCCGCAGACGGCGTACATCGTCACGGACATCCTGTCGGGCAACACCGACTCGAAGGTGAACCCGTTCTGGGGCGAGTGGAAGATCGTCGATCGAGGCCGCCGGCGCGAGGCCGCGTACAAGACCGGCACGACGAGCGACAACAAGGACGTCACGGCGTTCGGGTTCCTCGCTCCGCCCGAGGATCCGAAGGCGCCCCAGCTCGTCGCCGGCGTGTGGATGGGGAACAGCGACAACACGCCGAACGGGGGCAGCCTGTCGCTCGATTCGTCCGCGCCTCTGTGGTCGCGGATCCTCGGCGAGGCGAGCAAGGGCGATCCGTTCGCGAGCTTCGCCTCCAGCCGTCCGAAGGGCATTGACACGGTGACGGTGGATGCGTTCAGCGGGATGCTCCCCGGGCCGTTCACGGTGAAGACGGTCAAGGAGCTGTTCATCGCGGGCACCGCGCCGACGAAGCCCGACGACACGAAGCGAGCGGTCACGATCGATCGGGCCTCCGGCCTGCTGTGGCAGGACGGCTGCGCGGGCCCGCAGGTCACGATCGGCGCGTTCGACGTCAGCAAGCTCGAGACGCGGTTCCCGAAATGGCAGCGCTACACGCAGAACTGGGCCGCTCGGGCCGCTCGTGGGGTCGGCGTCCGCGGCGGCCCCGAGGGGACGCATACGGCCTACTTCTACGGGAGCGGCTTCTTCCCGTTCGGTCGGACGTGGGGCGCGCCGTTCGCGCCGTCGAAGACCTGCACGCCGGCGCCGCCGTCGCCGAGCCCCACGGAATCGTGCGACCCGCTCACCGGGCTGTGCGTCTCGCCCGGGCCCTCCGTCGGGCCGTCGCCGGAACCGACCGCGACGCCGAAACCCACCCCCAAGCCGACACCCGCGCCGAAGCCGAAGCCTTCGCCGAGCCCGACGCCGAAGCACTGAGCCGTCGCGAGCCCAGTCGCGCTCAGAGCTCGACGATCGTCGCGCCTTCCCCACCCTCGCCGCGCTCGCCGGCGCGAGCGGAACGGACGAGCGGATGCCCGGCGGCGGTCCCGCGGACGGCGTCGCGCAGAGCACCCGTTCCGACGCCGTGCACGATGACGACCTTCGAAAGCCCGGCGAGCGAGGCGTCGTCGAGATAGCGGTCGAGCGCCTCGAGCGCCTCCTCGACGCGGGCGCCGCGAAGGTCGAGTGACGACGCGACCGCGCGGGCGCGGCCGAGCCCGAGCGATGCAACGGTCGACGCGTCCGCCCCAGTGGACGCCGCCGGCACCGGGTCCGCGGGTTCGAGATCGCGCGTCTCGACCGACACGCGCAGCCCGCCGGTCTCGAGGATGGCCCGGCGACCACCGCGCTCGAGGGAGGCGATCTCGCCTTCCCAGCCGGCGCTCCGGCTGCGTGCCCGCTCGCCGACACGCCAGGGCCGCCGGACGCTGCCTCGATCCGCAGTGGAGACAGCGGCCGGTTCGGCGGCCGGCAGTCGCATGACCTGTGCCTCGGCTCGTTCGACGGCGGCATCGAGCGCGGGCGCGGTGATCGTCTGGCGCTCGAGCGTGCGAC
Source organism: Candidatus Limnocylindrales bacterium (assembly GCA_035693145.1). GTDB lineage: Bacteria > Chloroflexota > Limnocylindria > Limnocylindrales > CSP1-4 > DASSHA01. The sequence continues at coordinate 3,948 of DASSHA010000002.1, read as the reverse complement.
GGACGGAGGCGACCTCGGCGCGGAGCCCGTCGAGCACACGCTCGGCTTCGGTTCGCGCCGCGCGGACCGCTTCGTCGCGCTCCCGCCGCGCCCGCCGGCGCTCCTCCTCGGCGGCGCGAAGCGCGTCGCCGGCGCGGATCTCCGCGTCCCGTGCCCGGTCGAGCGCCTCGGCGCTCGCGGTCTCGCTGTCGCGGAGCGATGCGAGCGTCGCCTCGAACGAGCGCTGCGTCTCGGTCAGCCGCGAGCGGGCATCGGCGACGACGGCCGCCGGCAGCCCGAGCCGTTCGGCGATCGCAAACGCCTGGCTTCCCCCGGGCAGGCCGATCGTCAGTCGGTAGGTCGGCGTCAGGGTGTCGAGGTCGAACTCGACCGAGGCGTTCCGTGCCGCGGCCGTGTCGTGCGCATACGCCTTGAGCTCGGCGTAGTGCGTCGTCGCGGCGACGAGCGCACCCGCGCGGATGAAGTGGTCGAGGAGAGCCTGGGCGAGGGCCGAGCCCTCGGTCGGATCCGTCCCGGCGCCGAGCTCGTCGAGCAGGACGAGCGCCCCCGGCCCCGCGGCCTCGACGATCCGGATGATCCGGCGGAGGTGCCCCGAGAACGTCGAGAGCGACTGGGCGACCGACTGCTCGTCGCCGATGTCGGCGAAGACGTCGCGGAAGACCGGCAGCCGGCTGCCGGGCGCGGCCGGCACGTGCATCCCTGCCTGGTGCATGAGCGCGAGCAGCCCGATCGTCCGGAGCGTGACGGTCTTGCCGCCCGTGTTCGGACCGGTGACGACGAGCGCGCTGAACTCGCCGCCGAGCCGCACGTCGATCGGGACCACGCGCCCGGTCAGCCCCGGATGCCGCGCGGACAGCAGCTCGAGCTCGAAGCGCTCGCTCGTCGCGGCCCGCACGCCGTCCATCTCCGCCGCCAGCCGCGCCTTCGCTGCCCAGAGGTCGAAGCGCGCGAGCGCGTCGAGCGATTCGCCCAGCAACGTCGCGTTCGCACCCACGAGCCCCGACAGCTCGTCGAGGATCCGGCCGACCTCCTCCTCGACCGCGGCCTGCGCCTCGCGCCAGGCGTTCCCCATCTCGACCGCGACGAGTGGCTCGACGAACAGCGTCTGACCGCTGCCCGACGCGTCGTGGACGATGCCCTTGACCCGGCCACGCGCCTCGGCCTTCACGGGCACGACGTAGCGACCGTTGCGGAGCGTGATGATCGGCTCCTGGAGCGCGCCGCCGAGCTCGTTTGCGACGAGCGAGTCGAGCCGTCGCCGGAGCCGGTCGTAGGCCACGCGGACTGCCGCACGAAGCCCACCGAGGGTCGGCGACGCGGTGTCCAGCAGGTCGCCGGTGGGATCGAAGCTGCGCGCGAGCGTGCTTCGGAGCGCGGGCAGCGGGTGGAGCTCGCGCGCGAGGTCGTGGAGAAGTGCCCGGCGGTCGTCGCCGAGTGCCGTCGCCAGGCGAGCCGTCGCGTCGAGGGTGTCGGCGATCTCGAGGAAGTGCGCAGCCTCGAGACGCCCGCCGCGGGCCGCGCGCTCGACCCACGGCCCGACGTCGTGGGCGCCGCCGATCCCGACCGACGGCCGTTCGGCGAGCAGCGCGCGTGCCTGGTCGGTCTCGTCGAGGCCGCGCGCGACGATGACCGGCTCGTCGGATGGCTCGAGGGCCGCCGCCAGCCTGCGCGACGGGGGGAACGACGTCGCCTCGGCGAGACGCGCGCGGACCCCGGTGAACTCGAGGAGCTCGAGCGATCGCGGGTCCATCAGTCGCCGGCTCGGGACGAGCTCCGAGCGCGCCGCCGTGGTCCGACCGGCCCCGACAGCGCAGGGCTCGAGGGGTCCACGAACCGCCAGGCGATGGAGCGCCAGGGCTCGGCCGCATAGTCGATGCCGATCCTCGGCGTCGCGACGACGGGCGTCGCAGCTCCGCCCGGGTCAGCCGCGAGTCGGAGCGAGCTCGAGCCGAGGCACAGGTCGGTCCCGTTGTCCGGCCGGCTGATCGAGAACGCCGCGCTAACGGCGCCCGGGCCGGACGCGATCCGCGACCCATCGAGGCCGCCGAGGCGGACCGCCTCGGCGCGCACCCGGTCCGCCGTCCACGACCGCCGCCGGGCAACCGCGTGGGCCAGCCGTCCCGCGCGCATCGCATCGATACCCTCGATCGGTTCGACGGCACGGATGAGGACCGCCGCCGGTCGATCCGGGGGCGCGACGACGACGTTCAGGCAGTCGTACATCCCGTAGACAAGGTACACGTAGGCGACGCCGGGCTCGCCCCACATGACGGAGTTCCGGGCCGTCCGTCCGAAGCGGGCGTGGCACGCCGCGTCCTCCTGTCCGACGTACGCCTCGACCTCGACGATGCGACCCACGCGCCGCGGTGCTTCCTCGCTGTCACGCACGAGGAACGCGCCGACGAGCGCGCGGGCGGCGTCGAGCGGATCGCCCGCGAGGCGCTCGCGCTCGAGCGGTTCGGCGCGAATGTTGAACGCCGGCCGCCCGTGCCCTCTCGGCCCGCTCAGGCTCCGAAAAAGCTCCGAACGTCGGGCGGGATGAGCGCGCCGACGATCGCGAACGAGGCCGGGATGAACGTCTCGCGGAACGCTGCCGCCGTGTGCGACTGGTCGTACGCGGTGAAGAAGTTGCGCAGCACGCCGAGCTCGTCCGGATCGGGCGCGATGCCGGGGATCCGGTAGAACGAATCGAGGATGATCACGACCGCACCCAGGATGACGGCTCCCTGGAGGATCCCGAGGCCGCCGCCGATCAGTTCGTCGACGAACGAGTACTTGTCGAACAATGGCTGCTTTCGGTAGAAGCCCTGGATGACGACCGAGAACGCGACTGCCGCCGCCACGAACACGACCAGGTAGGCGAACATCCGGTCGTAGTCCCGCGGCAGCTGCGTCCAGTTCGTCGCGAGGAAGTTGCCGACCGGCTCGCGGAGCTGCGAGGCGAGCAGGAACGAGAACACGATCGACGCGAGCCCGAGGAGCCGGCGGATCGTTCCCTGGATGAAACCGAGCACGAACATCGCGAACAGGAACAGGATCGCGAGCAGGTCGAACGTCGTCAGCGACTGGAGGAATTGAGCGAGGTCCACGACATCCCCTCTCAGGCCGTCCCGGACACCCCGAACCGGACGTGACGGCCCGGACAGCGTATCAGCGCGGAAGGGCCTCGAACAACCGACCGGACCACCCCGCTCCGCGCTCCTTACCCCCGGATTCGGCCCCCCACGTCGTCTGCGAGGCCGGCCGCGATCGCGCCGACGGCTTCGTCGACCTCGGTCTCGACGAGCGTCCGGTCGGCTGCGAACCGAAGCCGGTGCGCGAGGCTCTTCTCGCGGCCGCTCAGGGGCGCTCCGCGGTAGACGTCGAACAGCCGAACGGACTCGAGCAGCTCGCCGCCGTGCCGCCGGATCGACGCCGCGACCTCGCCGGCCGGGACGGCCTCCGCGACGACCACCGCGAGATCACGTTCGACTGCCGGGACGCGCGGGGGCGGCACGACCCGGACCGGCGCGAGCGCGCCACGCGACAGGCCGCGGATCGCGAGCTCGCCGACCAGCGGGCGGTGTGCCCCCAGGTCGAGCTGTTCGGCGACGGCGGGATGGAGCTCGCCGAGGCGGCCGGCGAGGCCCGGGCCGGCCCCGCGCCCGTCCTCTGGCGCGACCACCGTCGCCGAACGTCCCGGATGGAGCCACGGGTCGTCGAGGAGCGGCCGGTACTCGGGCGCCCGGAAGCCGAGTCGCTCGCACAGCAGCTCCACGAACGCCTTCGCGTCGTCGAGGTCCCACGGCCGGTCCGTCCGCGACCAGTGCGGCGGTCGCGCGGCACCGGCGAGCGCGATCCCGAGCCGCCACCACTCCCGGACCGGCGGCGCGGAATCCGAGGACCCTTCGTTCGCGCCGTAGCCCTTGCCGACCTCGAAGACGGCCACGTCGTCGCGACCTTGCCGTG
>DASSHA010000001.1:0-4415 GCA_035693145.1 Candidatus Limnocylindrales bacterium | reverse complement strand
GTCAGGCGGCCCAGGTCGTCCCAGGTGAGATCCTCGTCGGGACGGCTGCCGTCACCCGGGCGGACCGTGAGCCGGCCATCCGCGTCGAACGTGTAGCTGCCGCCGGCGCTGTCGGAGGTCAGGCGGTTCGCCGCGTCAAAGCTGTAGGTGACCGGCGTGCCCGCCCCCGTCTGGACGCTCGTCCGGTTCGGGGCCTTGTCCCAGCCGTAGGTCTTCGCGCTGACGACGGGTGGCGTCCAGCCGGTCAGCCGTCCGAGCGGGTCGTAGGCGTACGTCGTCGTCCCGGCAGTCGGGTCGGACGCCGAGGTCAGCGCGTCGGCGGTCAGGTGCCCGGCGGCGTTGTGGCTCCAGGTGTCCGAGGCCCGGTTCACGCTGCCGGTCCCGACGGTCGAGCGGCTCGACTCGCGGCCGGCGCCGTCATAGCCGAAGGTCGTCGTGTTCCCGTTCGGGGCGCTCGTCGACGCCGGCTGGCCGTCGGCCCGATACGTGGTCGTGGACGTGCTCGCGCCGTGGATCGGGTCGGCGAGCGCGACCTCGCGGTCGAAGGCATCGAGGGTCGCGGTGTACGAGCCGGTCGGGTCGGTCCAGGACGGGGCGGTCAGGCTGTACGTGTACGTCGAGGCGGCGTTCGCGTCGGTGCTCACCGACACCGTGAGCGGGCGGTTCAGGCGGTCGTACGTCGTCGTGATCGTGCCCGTGGCGCTGACGGCCGTCGAAGAACGCGAGCAGGCCGCTCCTGTCGGTGGCCGTATGGTGACAGCCGGTGGCGCGAGTGCCTTCGGACGAACGCCGTCAATGCCCACGAGCCGCGCCAACGCTGACCGCTTCGAGGGCGTCCGGATCCGCTCGCCCGATACCTCCCGGTGCCGGATTGACGCGAAAGCCGGCCGACTCGAGGAGCCGACGGGCGATCTTCGCGCGTCGGTCACGGGCGAGCGGTTCGATCGGGTCCCGCTCGGCGACGGTGACGAGGGCACGAAGCCCACGTTGCGCGTCGGGACGATGCTCCACGGGCGTGCGCAGCAGCGCGGTCGCGAGGCCGCGCCGCCGGAAACCGGGGGCGACGCCGAGGGCGATCAGCTCGTCCTGCGACCCGTCAGACCCGGCAGTAACCGCCGCGACGCCGACCACCACGTCTCCGGCCACGGCCGCTGCAACCCGCCCGCCATCCCTGACCGCGGCCGCCAGCAAGGCCTTCGCCGCGGCGACGTCGGCCAAGGGGAGCGTTCGCGGCGCGAGCGTGAGCCGTTCGAGCGAGGCGGCGTCCAGCAGAGCGACGATCGTCGGCGTGCCCTTCGGTTGCACCTCGGCCGGCGCGACGAATGAGGCGATCGGGTCGAGCCAGCCGCGGTCGATCCCGATGCGGACGATCGCCGGCAGGACGAGGGTTCGGACGAGTGCGGCCGTTTCGGTCGAGCGTTCTTCGGCCGCCCGCTGGTCGGCGTCGACCGAACGTCCCGCGTTCGGCTCGTCCTCGAACCGCTCGGGCAGTGGCGCCTGGTAATACCGCTCCGCCTCGGCGGTCCAGCGATCGCGCCATGCTTCCGGGATTGCCGCGGGTACCTCGAGATGGGCACCGGCGAGCCAGACGAGCGACCACGTCCGCGGCACGACCCGGTACGCGTCGTAGCCGCCTCCGCCGGTCGCAAGCCAGCGACCGCCGGCGAACCGGTGGGCGACCCGGTCGACGAGCCGAGCCGCCTCCCCCATCGCGGTCGTCGTCACCCGCAGGTGCGCGAGCGGATCCCAGGCGTGCGAGTCCGCGCCGTGCTGACTGACGACGACGTCAGGCCCGAAGGTCGCGGCGAGCGCCGGGACGATCGACCGGACCGCCGCCAGCCACGCCTTCTCGCCCGTGAACGGCTCGAGCGGGACGTTGACCGACGTCCCGGCCGCCTCCCCCGCCCCGAGCTCTCCGACGGAGCCCGTGCCGGGGAACAGGTACTCGCCGCTCTCGTGGATCGAGAACGTCAGCACGCCCGGGTCCGCGAGGTGGATCGCCTGGACGCCGTCGCCGTGATGGGTGTCGAAGTCGACGTAGAGGACGCGCAACCCGGCCGCCCGGAAGCGCGCGATCGCGAGCGCCGGGTCGTCGTAGATGCAGAATCCCGATGCGCGATCGGGCATCGCGTGGTGGAGGCCGCCGCCGGGGTGAAAGGCGTGGACGACCTCGCCGCGGAGGATGGCGTCGGCGGCCGCGAGCGATCCTCCGGCGACCGAGGCCGAGGCCTCGTGCATGCCCGCGAACGGCGGATTGTCGCCGGCCGAGATGCCCGCCTCGGGCAGGCGGAACGGGTCCTCGGAGAAGGCCCGAACGGTGGCGATGTAGCGCGCAGCGTGGCAGGCGAGCAGGTCGCGGTCCGGCGCGGGCTCGGGGGCGAGGTTCGGTTCGGCCCCCACCGCGCGAAGGAGATCGATCCCGGGTCCGAACCGGCGCGGCGTGAGCGGGTGCTGCGGCCCGAAGTCGTACGTCAGCGAACGGGGCCCGAAGACGAGCAACGGTTGAGGCGACCGCACCGTGAGACGATAGCCCGATGGAGCGCGTCTACACGACGCCGCGGCTCGACAAGCTCGGCATCCGGCCCGGGTCGCGTGTCGCGCTCGTCGGGCGGCTGGACGAAGCGGATCCGTCGTTCGCGGCCGAGCTGGCCGATCGAACCGCCGACGTCACGCATGGCGACCCAGCGCCCGAAACCGACGTCGTCCTCCTGGCGGCCGATTCGACGGCCGAGCTCGCGCCCGAACGCCTCCGCTCGCTCGCGCGCCGGATCAAGCGGAACGGCGCGATCTGGGTCGTGTCGCGGAAGGGCAAGGCGGCGACGATCCGGGACGTCGAGGTCATCGCCTGCGCGCTCGCGGCGGACCTCGTGGACAACAAGGTCGCATCGTTCTCGGCGACCCACACGGCGCTCCGGCTCGTGACCCCCGTCCGCCTCCGCTGAGGGCGGGCTGCACTCGCGGCGCGTTGTCCCGTTGGACGGTGCGGCGGGCTACTGCAGGACCGGCCGGACGACCCCGAGCCGGGCTTCGATCGCCTCGCGCTCCCCCACCTCCGCCGCGCCGGCGTCCCCGAGCCCTTCGAGGACGCGGATGGCGCGTGCCTCCCAGAACGGCAGGCCGATCGAGCGGAACGCCACGAGCACGGCCCGCGTCCGCCCCACCCGGTCGCGATCCGGCTCGCCGACCGCGGCCTCGAGCCGGATCCGGACGAGCTCGAGTCCGGCGGGCTGGGCCGGCGACGGCGGAATCGGTGGCCGGGGCGAGTCCGCATCCGCGAGCGCTCGGACCCAGTCCAGTCGCCCGTCGGCGAACCAGGCGTCGAGAATCGCGTCGGTCGCGGCCAGCCATTCGAACCCGCCCTGGTCGATCCATTGGCCGATCGCCGGGCGGATGTGCTCCAGGTCCGGTGGCTCGGACGGGCGGCCTGTTCCTGCCGCGATCCGGAGCCCGCAGGCGGCGTGGAGCACCCGCCCGTACGGCGAATCGGGCAGGCGCCCTCGGCGGGCGTCGAACCAGGCCTCCGCGCGCTCCAGGACCTCGCGCTCACCACGGAGTGACGCGGCCGGGAGGAGCGCCGTCCAGCTGCGGACCGAGATTCGGTCGTAGCCGTACCGTTCGCCGAGGGTCGCCGCCCGAAGCCCCGCCTCGATCGTCATGTCCCACTCCCCGGCGCCCAGCGCCGCCTCGGCGGCGGCATGATCGAGCCAGCCGAGCCGCTCCACCAGCCCTCGTGCGACGGCGAGCTCCCGCGTCGGCGCCAGAAGAGCGAGCGCCTCGGCCGGCGCAGCGTCCATGCGGTACGCACTCTCCATCAGTCGCGCGCTGACCTCCGCCGCGACGTCCCCGCGAGCGCGGGCGAGGTCCGCAAGCACCGTCCAGTCCGCGGCCGTCGCGAGCCCGGCCTCGCTCCGCGCCCGGCCCAGGTCACGTCGCAGCTCGTATTCGGCGTCCGCGTCGCCCGCGGCGCGTGCCGCCTCGATCGCCCGCTCGCAGTCCGCGACCCAGCCCGACGCGTCGTTCGTCTCGCCGGTCCGCCCGCGCGACCGCGCGACCCGGACACGGGCCGTGTCGAGGTCGTCCCCCTCGCCCATCTCCTCGAGCGCGGCGTCGCCGAGCCGCCACGCGTCGACGAAGCGGATCCGCTCGAACAGGAGCGTCGCGAGCGCTTCCGCTGCGGTCGCGAACGCCGTCCGCCAGCTGTGGTCGCCCGCCGCACGCGCTACGCGCGCGTCGTCCATCGCCGACTCGAAGGCCGCCGTCGCGTCCTCCACGCCGCCGATCGGAGCGAGCGCGCGGCCGAGACGTGACCGTCGGCGGCTGCGGTCGGCGGCGAGATCCGCCCTCGTCAGCTCGACCGAACGGCGGAAATGGCCGGCGGCAGTCGCGGTGGCGCCGTCGGCGAGCGCGCGCGTGCC